>NZ_JBHSGG010000040.1:0-101448 GCF_042654365.1 Coralloluteibacterium thermophilum | reverse complement strand
TCGCGCTGGCTTGTTCTTCGACATCCCATGAACATACCGGATGAATGTCGATTCAGCCTAGTGGCAGCGCCTCCAGCGCACCGGGTCGCTGCTGCCGGGCGTGGGCTGCAACTGGATGCGGGTGAGGTCGAGCCCGGGATGGTCATCGAGTACGCCGCAGACCGCGGCGAGCACCGCCGCCTCGTCGGCCGACGCCAGGTCCAGGACGAGGGTGGAGGGGGTGGCCCAGACCGCGCCGGACACGCCGGGCATCGCGGCGATGGCGCGCGCGGCGGCGGCACGGCTCGCCTGCAGTTCGCTCTCGTCCGGCTCCGCCGTCGCGGTGCTGGGCGCGACCAGGGCGGCGGTGGAGGCAGGGGCGGGCGCCGCGCCGGCGACACGGGCCGCCGGTGCCACGGGCTCCGGCATGAGGCCCGCGCGGGCCAGAACGAACACCAGCACGCCCAGGGTCAGCGCCCCTGCGGTGGCGATACCGAGACGTCGACGGCTCTCGCGCCGAGCCTGCCGGGCCACCGCGTCCCGCGTCGCCTCCGGGAGGAAGTCCCGGATCTCGCTCCACAGGGCCGCGCCGTCGAGAAGTTCGATGCCGTGCGCGGCCGCGCGGGTGCGGGCGCCGGCGTCGGTCGTGCCGAGGGTCGCCAGGGTGCCGCCGGCGGCGCCGTGCATCTCCAGCGTCCGCGCGAAGTCGTCCACGGCCGATGCGCCGAGCCGGTAGGCGGTGCCGTGCTTGCAGCCGACGAGATGACGCCGGCCTTGCCGGTACAACATGAAGTCGAAGCCCTCCCGCCGCTCGCCGACCTCGGCCTCCGGGTCTTCGGCATACCCGCGGCGGCGCAGTGCCTCGAGCAGGTAGCCGGCGATCTCGCGCCACTTCAGTGCGGCCATCGCGGCGATGCCGAGCTGGATCTCGCGACGCTGCCGGCCCACGATGGCGACGAGCCAGAAGGCGAGGCCGCCGAGCGCCAGGGCCACGGCGGCGGCCAGGAGCAATGGCGTCGAGATCGGCTGCATGAAGACGCTCTCCCACAGGTGCGGCACAGGCGCCGCGGAACCGCGCATGGTGGCGCGGCGGGCACCGGAGTACCCGCGCTTTCGTCTCAGACCGCGGGCTTGCGCCGGCTGCGGACGGTCTTCTTGGCTGCGGGAGCGGCGGGAGCGACCCGCGGCTTCTTCACGGCGGGCGCAGAGCGCGCGCGTGCGTGCAGCTCGGCGCGCAGGCTCTCGATCTCGGCGCGCAGCGCGTCGATCTCGGCCCGCGAAGGCACGCCGATACGACGGATGGCGGCGGAGACGCGCGGCTCGATGGCCGCTTCCAGCCGGTCCCATACGCCCGCGGCGGTCTCGCGCGCCTGGTCCACCTGTGCATCGACGTTCTCGCGCACCTGGTGGATGCCCGCGCCGGCGGCGGTGCGGGCCTTGCGCTCGAGTTCGGCGCCCTCGCGGGCGAGCGTCTCGAACAGGCGGGTGCCCTCCTGCTGGGCGCGTCCCAGCGCGCCCATGCCGGCCAGCCAGATCTGCTGCGCCGACTCGACGAAGGAGGGGCTCGCGTCGCTGCCGGCGGAAGCGGTGCGGCGACGACCACGGGAGGGAGGCACGCGTTGGCTCATGCTGGGACTCCTCGGTTGGGTTTCGACCGGACTGTAGCAGCGACGCGGGCGAGGATCGGGCGAAGACGAGGACTCAGGCGCGGCCGAGACGCTCGTCGAGCACGCGTTCGATCTCCTGCTCGATCGTGCCCTTGAGCATGCCGAGCATCATCCCGAGCTGGGCCGTGACCCGTACGTCGCTGTCGCCCACGACGATCCGGCCGTCGACGCCCGAGCGCGAGAACCCCAGCACGTCGCCGTCCCACGCCGTGTCCACGCCGAACTTCTCGGCCATCCGTGCGGCGATCTGCTCGACGGCACTGCGCGCCTGGGCGCGGCCGAGGCTGTGGTTGCGCTGGATATCGATCTTGGACATGCGGGCTCCTTGGGCCTGTAAGGGTGGGGGAGGGTGCCACCATGAAGGCGGGGAAGCATAGGCAGGCGTGCGTGGTGCCGGCGGGAAGGCGGCCCGCCCTGCGGCCCCTTCCACCGCCCGATGCCGCGCCGGAGGCTCTAGAATGGCCCTCCCGCCGTGCTTCGATGCCGGTGCGTCTCCCCGGATTCCGAATGCGGCTGACCTTTCCCCATGGCGAGCACCCGGACGTCCCGCTGTCCCAGGAACGCCTGACCATCGGCAGCGGCGAGGGCAACGCGGTCGTGCTCCCGGCACCCGGCATCGCCGCGCGCCACGCCTTCGTCGCGACCGATCTCGGCGGCACCTGGCTGTGCCTGCAGACGGATGCCGCGCCGGCCCACGTCAACGCGCGGCCGGTGCGCCGTCTCGCGTTGCTGCGTCCCGGCGACGTGGTGACGCTGGGCGAGGTCCGCATCGTCCTGAGCGCACCGGTGACGCCCGTGGACGACCCGCAGACGCTTTCGCCTCCGGCGGCGGCCGACGCCGGCGCCGGGCTCCGCGTGGTCCTGCGCGGCGTGGCCGGTCCGCATTTCGGGCGCGCCTACGCGCTCGACGTGCCGCGGACGATCGGACGCGGTGCCGGCGCCGACATCCGTCTGCCGGACCCGGCGGTGGCCGAACGCCACGTCGAAGTCGCGCTGCAGGGCGACCGCGTGGTGCTGCGCTGCCTCGGTCCGGACGGCTGCAACGTCAACGGCGAGCCGGTGCGCGCCTGCGAGCTGCGGCCGGGCGACCAGGTGGTGATCGAACAGCATCGGTTCGTACTGGAAGCCCCGCGGCGCGACCTCGCCGCCGCGGAGGCGGCCGCCGACGCGCTCGCCGCGTTCGACGACATGGCCGCCGAGCCGGAGGAGGACGTGGCCGCGCCACGCGAGCAGGGCGGCACCATGGTGTGGTGGCTGCTGCTGGCCGCGGCCGGCCTCGCGGCGGCCATCACCGCGCTGCTGGTGTACGCGCCGCGGATGAGCGGCTGACCGCGCTCCGTTGCCGCAGGCGGTGCACGATGCGGGCGCCGAGCAGCACGGCGAGCAGCGCGGCGTACAGGGCCGGTTCGCGCAGGTCGGCCTTGACCAGCCACACGAAGTGGAGCACCGCCAGGACGGCGGCGACGTAGACCAGTCGGTGCAGTTGCGCCCAGCGCCGCCCCAGTCGGCGGATCGCCGCGGTCGTCGAGGTGGCCGCCAGCGCGGCCAGGATGAGCCAGGCCAGGACGCCGACGGTGATGTAGGTGCGCTTGACCAGGTCCTCCAGGATCTGTCCCCACAGCCCGCCGAGGTCGAGGAAGAGGTAGGTGGCGAAGTGGAGGCTGGCGTAGACGAAGGCGTACAGCCCCAGCAGCCGGCGGAAGCGCACCCAGCCGTTCCAGCCGGTCAGCCGCCGCAGCGGCGTGATCGCGAGCGCGACCAGCAGCATGCGCAGCGCCCAGATGCCGGTGTAGTGGGTGATGGTGGCCACCGGATCCGCGCCCAGCGTGTCGGCGCCGCCCAGGGCCTGCAGGATCCACAGGCCGAGGACCAGCGCCGGGAGCAGGGCCAGTGCATGCGCCAGCCCCTTGCCGACGATCCAGCCCCAGGCGACCGGACGTCGGGAGGCGGCCAGGGAGCGCGTCATGTGCGCCGCCGTGCGTGGGGGGCGGTTCCGCTCCGGCGGGGGGCGAGGCACGCTAGAACCACCGTCCCAGGTCCATGCCCGCGTACAGCCCCGCCACCTGCTCGGCGTAGCCGTTGAAGGGACGCGTCGGGATGCGGCCAGCGAAGACGCGGCTGCCGCCGCCGGCGATGCGCCGCTCGGTGCGCTGGCTCCAGCGCGGGTGGTCCACCTCGGGGTTCACGTTGGCGTAGAAACCGTACTCCCGCGGCGCCGACTTCATCCAGCTCGTCTCCGGCATCCGCTCGACGAAATCGATGCGGACGATGGACTTGATGCTCTTGAAGCCGTACTTCCAGGGCACGACGAGGCGCAACGGCGCGCCGTTCTGGTTGGGCAGGGTCCGCCCGTACATGCCCACCGCCACGAAGGCCAGGGGATGCATGGCTTCGTCGATGCGCAGCCCCTCCACGTAGGGCCAGTCGAGCACGGGCCAGCCGAGGCCCGGCATCTGGCTGCGGTCGGCCAGGGTCACGAAGCGCACGTACTTCGCGTTCGATGTCGGCGCGAACGGGCGCAGGAGGTCCGCCAGCGGCATGCCGAGCCAGGGGATCACCATCGACCAGGCTTCGACGCAGCGCAGCCGGTAGATGCGCTCCTGCGGCGGCTGGCCCTTCAGCAGGTCCTCGAGCGCAAAGCGGCCGGTCCGCTCCGCGGCGCCCGTGACCTCCACCGACCACGGCACCGGGCGCAGGGTGTGGGCGCGCCGCGACGGATCGGCCTTGCCGGTGCCGAACTCGTAGAAGTTGTTGTAGGTGGTGGCGTTCTCGAAGCGGGTCTGCGCCTCGGTGGTCGTGAAGCCGTCGGGGCTGTCGGTCCGGGCGGCGGATGCCGGCGGCGGGTCGTCCGCGTCGGCGCATCCGGCCAGCCCCGCGAGGGGCGCCCCGGCCGCGGCCGCCAGCAGCCGCCGCCGGCCGCGGTAGACGTGCTCCGGCGTGATCTCGGAGGGCGCGATGTCCGCGGGACGGCGTTTCGGCATGGCGGCTCTCCCGGTGCGTGCGGCCGGACGCCCGGCGCGGGACGTCGCTCTCCTCAGAGAGGCCGGCGCGGCGAAAAGTTCATGCCGCGCCGGCCGTCGCTCAACGGGAGAGACGCAGCCCCAGCGCGCGGCGTTCGAGGCGCCCGTTGCGGCCCTGGTCGGACAGTTCCAGGTCCCGCAGTTCGTAGGGCGCCGAAAGCCCCGCCAGCAGGGCCGGTTCGAAGTGCAGCTCCAGCGCGCCCGTCCCGGCCTCCAGACGGGCGGCGCTGTGGCCCACGGCCGCGGGGACGAGCTCGCCCGTCGCGCTCGTGCCGTACAGGACGCCGCGCACTTCGTACCGTCCCTCGACCGCCGCCTCCACCGGCACCGCGAAGCGCAGGCCGTCCGGCGCAGGCTCGACCGCCGCGGCGCGTCCCAGGCGTGCGGTCGGCGCCGCGACGGCGAGCGCGAGTTTCGCGTCCCGCAGCAGGGGCTGCGCAGCCGCACGACCGACCGCGAAGGCATGCAGCTCCCAGAGCCCGGGCACCGCGGACGCATCGGGCGGCAGCGCCACCTCCGCCCGCCAGGCGTCGCCCTCGCGGCGGAACTCGGCGGGCACCGTGCGGCCGTCGGGGGCGGTGAGGAGGGCGCCGATGCGTTGCAGGCTGACGCCGGACGCCGGGGTCCGCAGCCGCGCCTCCAGTCTGACGCGGTCGCCGGTCAGGTGGGCGGTCTCCGGGGTCGCGAGGTGCAGCGCGTAGGGACTCTCGGGCTCGAACACGTGCACCAGGTAGCGGCCGCGGGCCTCGGCCATGCGCAGGTCGAAGGCGCCGGCACCGAGGTCCGGGCGCAGTTGCAGGGCGAGGGTACGGTCGGGGAAGGGCGCGCCGGCGGCTTCGAGCTGCGCCGCATCGGCGCGCGCCGTGCTGGCGGCCTGCGCGCTCAGGGTGCGCCCTCCGTGGAGGACCTGGAGCGTCGAGAACGCAGGCGTCGCGGCACCCGGCTCCGCGGAGATGCGCACGACGGCGGCGGGACCGGTCGTGTGGACGCGATAGCCGCGGGCGAGGGCGGCGCCGTCGACCGTGGCCCAGAACTCCCGGCTTTCGGCCTCGTAGGGCGCGGGCCGCGCCAGGGGCGTCGAGGCATCGATGGGCCATGCGAACTGCACGGGCTCGGTCTCCACCGACGGCGGCGTCGGCACGGCGCGCCCGGCGAGATGCCGGGGCGCTACGTCGCCCGAGGCGGGCGGCGCCAGCGCGACGCGCATCTGCGCCATCGACGGGAAGGACAGGGCGGCGGCCAGGCCGGCCGCGAGCGGAATCAGGCGGGTCATGGCGTCACCTCTACAGGTCGTTGCGGAGCAGGGTGTCGAGGCCGAAGCAGGCCCTGCGGCTCTGGTTGTGGTTGAGGACGCGTCCGCCGCTGGTCGCGGCGACGTCCCGGAACCACACCTGCCCGGCCGCCTCCTGGCTGGCGCAGCTCAGGAAGCCGTCGGCGCAGGACGGCAGCCACGCCTTGGTGATCTCCAGCCCGACCGTCTGCGCGTAGCCCCCGCAGTAGGCGTTGTCGCTCCAGATCGCGGCGCGCACGTCGGTGCCGACGACGCTCCAGAAGCCCCTGGGCAGCGCCGGCCGGCCGCTGGTGCCGTAGAGCCAGTCGCGGTTGTAGCTCGCCATCCAGCTCACCTGTTGCTGGCGGACCGCGTCGTTCTGGTAGCCGAGCAGCCAGCCCAGCGCGGACTCGAAGGCGTTGCCCGCGATGACGGCGTCGGCGAGCGGCGTTCCGGCGGAGGAGGGCGCCAGCGCATTGACCCAGCGCGTGGCGGCGATGATCCGCGGATAGCGGGCGTCGCGCGTGGGGTTCGACATGATCCAGCGCATGACGTTGCCGCCGTTCGAGTGCGTGATCACCACCAGGTCGGTGATGCCGCGGCTGGCGATGAAGGCGTCGAGCTGGGCCGCGAGGCAGCCTGCCGCGCGGTCGTCCCACATGTACTGGGTGAAATCGCAGTTGACGACGACGTGGTTCGCCGGATTCGGCAGCCCCTGCCGGACGGAGTCGATGAAATCCCCGCCCCAGTAGTCGTTGCGGGCGTCGGTGTGCCTGCTGGTGCCGTGGACGAAGGCGACGCCGGTGGCGGCCTCCGTGGCGGCGGACGAAAGCAGCAGCGCCAGGGCTGCCGCGGCCATGCGGATCATGCGTGGACCCTCCCGGTGGTGCCGCATGCGCCGTGCGAGGGGTGGACGGGCATGCGGCGGATGCGCCGCATCCGGCGGCGCGTCGCCGTGGACCTCCACCCGCCCTGGCCGGCGCGAATGGTCCCGCGGTCCCCGGACCACCCACCCTACGCAGGGATCATGACGAAGCTATGCACGGCGCAGCACGCCGCATCCGCGGCCGTGACGGCGCCGGGAGAGGCCATGGGAGAGAGCAGGGTCCGCCGGCGACCGCGGCCGCCGGCGGGAACGCCTTCGGCGGGAATCAGGCGGCCCTGGACTTGGCGGCCAGCTGCCGGAGGACGTAGTGCAGGATGCCGCCGTGGCGGAAGTACTCGACTTCCTTCGGCGTGAACAGCAGCACGCGCACGTGGAAGCGGGTCTCCTCGCCGTCGGGGCTGCGGGCGATCACCTCGGCCTCCTTCGCCGCGCCGTCCTCCAGGCCCACGATGTCGAAGGTCTCCGAACCGTCCAGCCCCAGCACCTGCGCGTTCTGGCCGTCCATGAACTGCAGCGGCAGCACCCCCATGCCCACGAGGTTGGAGCGGTGGATGCGCTCGAAGCTCTCCGCGATCACCGCCTTGACCCCGAGCAGCATCGTGCCCTTGGCCGCCCAGTCGCGCGACGAGCCGGTGCCGTACTCCTTGCCCGCCAGCACCACCAGCGGGGTGCCCTCGGCCTTGTACTTCATGGCGGCGTCGTAGATCGACATCTTCTGGCCGTCGCCGCCGTCCTTCGGGAAGTACAGCGTGTTGCCGCCTTCCTCGCCGCCGAACATCAGGTTCTTGATGCGGATGTTGGCGAAGGTGCCGCGGACCATGACGTCGTCGTTGCCGCGGCGCGAACCGTAGGAGTTGAAGTCCGCCGGCTGCACGCCCCGCTCCTGCAGGAAGCGGCCCGCGGGGGAGTCCTTCTTGATGCTGCCCGCGGGCGAGATGTGGTCGGTGGTGATCGAGTCGCCGAACAGGCCCAGCACGCGCGCGCCGTGCACGTCGTCGATGCTGCCGACCTGCATCGACATGCCCTCGAAGTACGGCGGGTTCTTGATGTAGGTCGAGCTGTCGTCCCAGGCGAAGGCAGCGCCCTCGGGCGAGTCGATCTGCGCCCAGCGGTTGTCGCCCTTGAACACGTCGGCGTAGTTCTTGGCGAACATCTCCGGGCCGACGGTCGCGGCGATGGTGTCGCCGATCTCCTTGTTGCTCGGCCAGATGTCGCGCAGGTAGACCGGCTGGCCGTCGCTGCCGGTGCCCAGCGGCTCGGTCGTCAGGTCGATGTCGGCCGTGCCGGCGATGGCGTAGGCGACCACCAGCGGCGGCGAGGCGAGGTAGTTCATCTTCACCTCGGCGTGCACCCGGCCCTCGAAGTTGCGGTTGCCCGACAGCACCGACGTCACCACGAGGTCGTCCTTCGCGATCGCGGCCGAGACGTCCTCGGGCAGCGGGCCGGAATTGCCGATGCAGGTCGTGCAGCCGTAGCCGACCACGTAGAAGCCGAGCTGCTCCAGGTCGTCCATGACGCCCGCCTTCCTGAGGTAGTCGGTGACCACCAGCGAGCCCGGGCCGAGGGAGGTCTTGACCCAGGGCTTGACCTTGAGGCCCTTCTTCACCGCGTTGCGGGCCAGCAGGCCCGCTCCCAGCATCACCGCGGGGTTCGAGGTGTTGGTGCAGGAGGTGATCGCCGCGATCACCACCGAGCCGTCGCGCAGGCCCTCGGCGGCGCCCGTGGGCGAGGCGTCGGTCATCCCGGACGGCGGCGCCTCGTTCGCGGTGCCCCCGGACTGCCGCTTCGCGCGGCTCTCGACGAAGGGCGCCAGGTTCTCCCGGAAGTTCCGCTGCACGTCCTCGAGCAGCACGCGGTCCTGCGGGCGCTTGGGGCCGGCCAGCGACGGCTTCACGTCGCCCATGTCGAGGTGCAGCACCGAGCTGTACTCCGGTTCGGCGGCGCCCGGCTCGTGCCACAGCTCCTGGGCCTTGGCGTAGGCCTCGACCAGGGCGATCTGCTCCTCGCTGCGGCCGGAGAGGCGCAGGTAGTTCAGCGCTTCGGCGTCGATGGGGAAGATGCCGCAGGTCGCGCCGTACTCGGGCGCCATGTTGCCGATGGTCGCGCGGTCGGCCAGCGGCAGGTGCTGCAGGCCGTCGCCGAAGAACTCGACGAACTTCCCGACCACGCCGTGCTTGCGCAGCATCTGGGTGACGGTGAGCACCAGGTCGGTCGCGGTGGCGCCCTCGGGCAGCTTGCCCGTCAGCTTGAAGCCGACCACCTGCGGAATCAGCATCGACGACGGCTGGCCGAGCATGGCCGCCTCGGCCTCGATGCCGCCCACGCCCCAGCCCAGCACGCCGATGCCGTTGATCATCGTGGTGTGCGAATCGGTCCCGAACACGGTGTCCGGGAAGGCGAGGGTCTCGCCGTCCTTCTCCACCGCCATCACCACGCGGGCGAGGTGCTCGAGGTTCACCTGGTGGACGATGCCCGTGTTGGGCGGCACCACCTTGAAGTTGCGGAAGGCCTTCTGCCCCCAGCGCAGGAAGCTGTAGCGCTCCTTGTTGCGCTGGAACTCGATCTTGCCGTTGAGGTCCAGCGCATCCGGCTTGCCGAACACGTCGACCTGCACCGAGTGGTCGATGACCAGTTCGGAGGGGATCAGCGGGTTGATGTCGTCCGGATCGCCGCCCAGCGCCCCGACGGCATCGCGCATGGCGGCGAGGTCGACCACGCACGGGACGCCGGTGAAGTCCTGCAGCACCACGCGGGCCGGCATGAAGGCGATCTCGGTGTCCGGCTCCTTGCGGGCGTCCCACCGGGCCACCGCCTCGATGTGCTCCTTGCCGACCGTCTGCCCGCCGTCCTCGCAGCGCAGCAGGTTCTCCAGCAGGATCTTCATGGAATACGGCAGGCGCTTGATGTCGAAGCGCTGGCCGAGCTTCGGCAGGCTGAAGTAGGTATAGCGCTTGCCGCCGACGTCGAGGGCGGTGCGGGTGGCGAAGGAATCGCTCATCGATGAGGCTCCTGTGGCTGATGGGGTGCCGCGGCTGTCGTGCAGTCTGCACGCGTGGATGTGTGAACCCCGTGCTCAAACATCATGCCGCGCGTCCGTGACACGGCGTGCCGCGCAGGAAGTATGCGCGTTTGAGTATGGATGATGAAGTATGTAAGATCCGCGCATACCGAAAGGGTCGTTCCATGGAAGTCACCGTCGCCGAACGTGGTCAGATCACACTGCCCAAGGCGGTGCGCGACGCCCTCGGCCTGACCAAGGGCAGCACGCTCAAGGTCGAGCTCGAGGGCGGGCGCATCGTTCTGCGCAAGAACGTCGACGACGCGATCTCGCGCGCCCGCGGCCGCTTCAGGCTCGACGGCTTCGCGTCCACCGACGAGGCGATGCGCAGCCTGCGCGAGCGCGAGCCGCGCGAGTAGCAGCCCGTGATCGCCATCGACTCGCCCGTCCTCGTCGACCTGCTGGCGGACGGCCCGCAGGCCGATGCCGCCGAAGCCTGCCTGCGCCAGTGCCTGGGCGCGGGCACGGTGGTCATCTGCGACGTGGCCCTCGCCGAGGTCTGCGCGGCGCTGCGCGACGGGGCCGAGGCGCTGGGGGTGCTGGAGGAGATGAGCATCCGCTTCAGCGCGCTGGAGGCGAAGTCGGCGCTCCGGGCCGGCGAGATGCAGCGCCGCTACCGGCAGCGCGGCACGGCGGGCTACCGCGCCGCGCCGGACTTCCTGATCGGCGCCCACGCGCTCCTGCAGTGCGACGGCCTCATCACCCGCGACGACGCGTTCTTCCGGGACTACTTCAAGGGACTGAAGCTGATCGTCCCGCGAGCCTGACGTTCCACCCGCAACCCGTTCCATCCATCCTTCGGAGTCATCCATGCTGGAAGCCTATCGCCACCACGTTGCCGAGCGCGCCGCGCTGGGCATCCCGCCGCTGCCGCTCACGGCGGTCCAGACCGCCGATCTCGTCGAGCTGCTCAAGGCGCCGCCGGCGGGCGAGGAGGCGTTCCTGGTCGACCTCATCACCAACCGCGTGCCGGCGGGCGTGGACGATGCGGCCAAGGTCAAGGCGTCCTACCTCGCCGCGGTGGCCTTCGGCACCGAGCAGTGCCCGCTGATCGACCGCGCGCGCGCCACCGAGCTGCTCGGCACCATGCTGGGCGGCTACAACATCCAGCCGCTGATCGACCTTCTCGACGATCCGCAGGTCGGCACCATCGCCGCGCAGGGCCTCAAGACCACCCTGCTGATGTTCGACGCCTTCCACGACGTCAAGGCCAAGGCCGACGCCGGCAATGCGAACGCCCAGGCCGTGCTGAAGAGCTGGGCCGAGGCCGAGTGGTTCACCAGCCGGCCCGAGGTTCCCGAGAGCCTGACCGTCACCGTGTTCAAGGTGCCGGGCGAGACCAACACCGACGACCTGTCGCCGGCGCCCGACGCCACGACGCGCCCGGACATCCCCATGCACGCCCTGGCGATGCTCAAGAACCGGCGCGAGGGCGCGGCGTTCGAGCCCGAGGAGGACGGCAAGCGCGGACCGATCGCCTTCATCGAGTCGCTCAAGGCCAAGGGCCACCCGGTGGCCTACGTCGGCGACGTGGTCGGCACCGGCTCCAGCCGCAAGTCCGCGACCAACTCCGTCCTGTGGTGGACCGGCGAGGACATCCCGTTCATCCCGAACAAGCGCTTCGGCGGCGTCTGCCTGGGCGGCAAGATCGCGCCGATCTTCTACAACACGATGGAGGACGCCGGCGCCCTGCCGATCGAGCTCGACGTGTCGAAGATGGAGATGGGCGACGTCATCGAGCTGCGTCCCTACGAGGGCCGCGCGCTCAGGAACGGCGAGGTGATCGCCGAGTTCCGCGTGAAGTCCGAGGTGCTGTTCGACGAGGTGCGCGCCGGCGGCCGCATCCCGCTCATCATCGGCCGCGGGCTGACCGCCAAGGCGCGCGAGGCGCTCGGCCTGCCGCCGTCGACCCTGTTCCGCCAGCCGCAGCAGCCGGCCGACAGCGGCAAGGGCTTCTCGCTCGCCCAGAAGATGGTCGGCCGCGCCTGCGGCCTGCCGGAAGGGCAGGGCATCCGCCCGGGCACCTACTGCGAGCCGACCATGACCTCCGTGGGCTCGCAGGACACCACCGGCCCGATGACGCGCGACGAGCTGAAGGACCTGGCCTGCCTCGGCTTCTCCGCCGACCTGGTGATGCAGTCGTTCTGCCACACGGCAGCCTATCCGAAGCCGGTGGACGTGAAGACCCACCACACCCTGC
The DNA here is from genome assembly GCF_042654365.1 of Coralloluteibacterium thermophilum. Taxonomy (NCBI): domain Bacteria; kingdom Pseudomonadati; phylum Pseudomonadota; class Gammaproteobacteria; order Lysobacterales; family Lysobacteraceae; genus Coralloluteibacterium; species Coralloluteibacterium thermophilum. The sequence goes on along the minus strand of NZ_JBHSGG010000040.1, from coordinate 89,368 downwards.
CGGAGTTCATCTCCACCCGCGGCGGCATCTCGCTGCGCCCCGGCGACGGCGTGATCCACTCCTGGCTCAACCGCATGCTGCTGCCCGACACCGTGGGCACCGGCGGCGACTCGCACACCCGCTTCCCGATCGGCATCTCGTTCCCGGCCGGCTCCGGCCTGGTCGCCTTCGCGGCCGCGACCGGCGTGATGCCGCTCGACATGCCGGAGAGCGTGCTGGTCCGCTTCAAGGGCCAGATGCAGCCGGGCGTGACCCTGCGCGACCTGGTCAACGCGATCCCGCTGTACGCGATCAAGCAGGGCCTGCTCACCGTCGCCAAGCAGGGCAAGAAGAACGTCTTCTCCGGCCGCATCCTCGAGATCGAGGGCCTGCCCGACCTCAAGGTGGAACAGGCCTTCGAGCTGTCCGACGCCTCGGCCGAGCGCTCCGCCGCCGGCTGCACCGTGCGCCTCGACAAGGCGCCGATCATCGAGTACCTCAACAGCAACATCAGCCTGCTGACCTGGATGATCGCGCAGGGCTACCAGGACGCGCGCAGCCTGCAGCGCCGCATTGACGCCATGAAGGCCTGGCTGGCCGACCCGAAGCTGCTCGAACCCGACGCCGACGCCGAGTACGCGGCGGTGATCGAGATCGACCTGGCCGAGATCGTCGAGCCCATCGTGGCCTGCCCGAACGACCCGGACGACGTGAAGACGCTCTCCGACGTCGCCGGCGCGAAGATCGACGAGGTCTTCATCGGCTCGTGCATGACCAACATCGGCCACTTCCGCGCCGCGTCCAAGCTGCTCGAGGGCAAGCGCGACATCCCGACCAAGCTCTGGGTCGCGCCGCCGACCAAGATGGACGCCGCCGAGCTCACCAAGGAAGGCCACTACGGCACCTTCGGCACCGCCGGCGCGCGCATGGAGATGCCGGGCTGCTCGCTGTGCATGGGCAACCAGGCGCAGGTGAAGGAGGGCGCGACGGTGTTCTCGACCTCGACCCGCAACTTCCCGAACCGCCTCGGTCGCAACTCCAACGTCTACCTGGGGTCGGCCGAGCTCGCGGCGATCTGCTCGCGCCTGGGCCGCATCCCGACGCGCGAGGAGTACATGGCGGACATCGGCGTCATCAACACCCACGGCACCGAGATCTACCGCTACATGAACTTCGACCAGATCGCTGACTACCAGGTCGAGACGGCCGCCGCCGAGGCCTGAGCCCGGCACCGCCGCACGAAAAAGCCCGGCCTCGGCCGGGCTTTTTCATGGTTCAGCACCGTCGGCGCCGACATCGCGCACGGGCATGAAGACACGTGGGAGCGGCTTCAGCCGCGACCCGCGACGGCAGGGTCGGTGCCTGGATGGTCGGGGCCGAAGCCCCTCCTTGTATCTCGAGAGCGTTCGCCAGAGGTGGACAACCCCCGACCGATCATCGGGGGAGAGCCGGGAGCCCCCGCAGGGAGGATCCCCTACGGCGACTGCCTGAGCCAGTCGCGCGCCGCCTGGGCGATGGCGCGCCGCGAGAACAGCACGTCCCAGTAGGTGCCGCCGAGCTGGCGCCACAGCACCGCCGACCGCAGCGCCGCCAGCAGCACCGCGCGGATCTCCGCGACGACCTCCGGCTGGGCGAGATAGGTCGGGTTGCCCTGCACCAGCACGCGGGGGCGCAGGGTGCTGATGTTGGCGGAGTACAGCTCGCCCAGCCGGGCGAGCACGGTCGGGTGCACCGGCCCCCAGTGCTCGCGCTGGCGGTCGATCTCGCGGATGCCGCGGGCGATGGTGTCCATCATCCTCGGCTGGGCGCTGAAGCGCCGCTCCACCTGCAGCACGGTGAACGCCAGGCGCGCCGGCGCCGGATCGGCGCCGCCCTCGATCTGCTGGACGAGCCCGCGCAGGCCGCGGCCCACGCCGCCCGCGCCGCCGTAGACCGCCTCGGGCGTCTCGGCCTCCAGCCGGAACACGCTCTCGATGCTCGCGGTCAGGAAACCGTTCTCCGTCTCGCCCGTGGTGGCCACCTGGCGGACCATGGAGGTCGCCTGCAGCAGGCCCGCCAGCGCCAGCGTGCGGTCGCGCATCGCGGCGCTCATGCGGCCCGCTCCGCGGCGACGGCCGGCGCGTCGGTGCGCAGGATCGTCGCCCCGCCAAGGCACTCGTCGTCGCGGTAGAACACCACCGCCTGCCCGGGCGTCACCGCCCGCTGGGGACGGGCGAAACGCACCGCGAGGCCGCCGTCGTCGCCGACCTCCACCTCGCAGTCCTGGTCGGGCTGGCGGTAGCGGGTCTTGGCCGTGCAGGCGAAGCTGCGGGCCGGGGGCGAACCGGCGGTCCAGTGCGCCGCATCCGCCTCGAGCGCCTGCGAGTGCAGGTAGGGGCTGTCGCTGCCTTGATCCACGTAGAGCACGTTGTTCCTCACGTCCTTGCCGACCACGTACCAGGGAGCGCTGCCGCGGCCACGGATGCCGCCGAGCGCCAGCCCTTCGCGCTGGCCGAGCGTGTAGTACCACGCCCCGGCGTGCTCACCCAGACGGGTGCCGTCGACGGCGCGGATGTCGCCGGCCTGCGCCGGAAGATAGCGGGCGAGGAAGTCGCGGAAATCGCGCTCGCCGATGAAGCAGATGCCCGTGGAGTCCTTCTTGGCATGCACGGGCAGGGCGGCCTCGCGCGCCAGCGCGCGCACCTGGGCCTTGGGAAGGTGACCGATCGGGAACAGGGTGGCGGCCAGCGCCTCCTGTCCGATCTGGTGCAGGAAGTAGCTCTGGTCCTTGTCGGCATCCGCGCCCCGCAGCAGGGCCCAGCGGCCGCCGCGCCGCTCCACCCGGGCGTAGTGCCCCGTCGCGATGCGCTCGGCGCCCAGCGCCCGGGCCTCGTCGAGGAAGGTCCTGAACTTGATCTCGCGGTTGCACAGCACGTCGGGGTTCGGGGTCCGGCCCACCCGGTACTCCTCGACGAAATGGGCGAACACGCCGTCCCAGTACTGGCGCGCGAAATTGCGGACGTGGAACGGGATGCCCAGCCGGCCGCAGACCGCCACCGCGTCGCGGCGGTCGTCCTCGGCGCGGCAGTCGCCGCTGCCGTCGTCCTCCCAGTTCTGCATGAACAGCCCCTCGACCGCAGGGCCGCGGCCGCTGCGCGCGTCCTGCGCCAGCAGCAGGGCGCTGACCGCGGAGTCGACGCCCCCGGACACACCGAGCATGACCGTGCCGCCGGCGCTCACAGCCGCTGCACCGCGGAGAGGGGAAAACGCTGCCCGGCCAGCCAGTCGGCCACGACTCGCCAGACCAGGGGGCTGCGGTGGCGCGCGGCCTCCGCCGCCAGCGCCTGGGGACTCAGCCACAGGGCGCGCTCGACGGGCGCGTCGAGGCGGCGCTCGGGATCGTGGCGCAGCGGGCGGGCCGCGAAGGCCATCCGCAGGAATTCGCGGCCGTCGTCCGGCACCGCCCACTGGTAGGCGCCGACGAAGGCCACGGGCTCGATCTCCCAGCCGGTCTCTTCCAGGGTCTCGCGGCAGACCGCCTGCAGCAGGCTCTCTCCGGCCTCCAGGTGGCCCGCGGGCTGGTTCAGGACCAGCGCGTCGCCGACGCGCTCCTCGACCACCAGCAGCCGACCGTCGCGCACCACGATGGCCGCCACCGTGGTGTCGGGATGCCAGCGGGCGGCGGGGGAGGGCGGGATCACGGGATGAAGCGTTGCGCGGCGGGGGACTCGCAATTGTGCGGACTGACCGCATCCGGAGTCCAATCGCGCACGACGGTCCGCAACGCCCGGCACCTTATACTGGCGCCATGCCGAACCATCGCCCAGACCATCCCGATCACGAGCATGAACACGACCACGGCCTGGCCGTCGACGTGGCCCGGCCGGAGACCGAGCGGCCTCCGCTGTTCCGGGTGATCCTGCTCAACGACGACTACACCCCGATGGACTTCGTGGTGGAGGTCCTGCTGCGGTTCTTCTCCATGAACCGCGAGAAGGCCACGCAGGTGATGCTCCATGTCCACACCCGGGGCAAGGGCGTATGCGGTGTCTACACGCGCGAGGTTGCAGAAACCAAGGTATCGCAGGTGAACGAATACGCCCGGCAACACCAGCATCCGCTGTTGTGCACCATGGAAAAGGCGTAGAAATCACCCCATCTGTGGTGCCATCGCCCCGGAGGCACAGCAATGTTCAGCAAGGATCTCGAGTTCACCATCGGCCAGTGCTACAAGCAGGCGCGCGAGGCCCGTCATGAGTTCATGACGGTCGAGCACCTGCTCCTGGCATTGATCGAGAATCCCTCGGCCGCCGCCGTCCTCAAGGCCTGCGGCGCCGACCCGGTCCGCCTGGCGGCGGACCTGACCCAGGTCATCGGGGACACGGTGCCCGTCCTGCCGGGCGACGACGATCGCGACACCCAGCCGACGCTGGGCTTCCAGCGCGTGCTCCAGCGCGCGGTCTACCACGTGCAGTCGTCCGGCCGGAAGGAAGTCACCGGCGCCAACGTCCTGGTCGCCATCTTCGGCGAGAAGGACTCGCACGCGGTCTACTTCCTCAACCAGCAGGACGTCACCCGGCTCGACGCGGTGAACTACCTCTCGCACGGCGTGGCCAAGCTCGAGAGCGAATCGGCGCGGCCCGAGGACGCCTCCCAGGAAGGCGGCCGCGAGGCCGAGCGCGGGGAGGACGGCAAGGCCGGCAACCCGCTGCAGGAGTACGCCAGCAACCTCAACGAGGCCGCGCGCGAGGGTCGCATCGACCCGCTGATCGGCCGCGACGAGGAGATCGAGCGCACCATCCAGGTGCTGTGCCGCCGCCGCAAGAACAATCCGCTCTACGTCGGCGAGGCCGGCGTGGGCAAGACCGCCCTGGCCGAGGGCCTGGCCAAGCGCATCGTCGAGGGCGACGTGCCCGACGTGCTGCTGGAGACCACGATCTACTCGCTGGACCTGGGCGCGCTCGTGGCCGGCACCAAGTACCGCGGCGACTTCGAGAAGCGCCTGAAGGGCGTGCTCAACCAGCTCAAGAAGGAGCCGAACGCCGTCCTGTTCATCGACGAGATCCACACCATCATCGGTGCGGGCTCCGCGTCGGGCGGCACCATGGACGCCTCCAACCTGATCAAGCCCGTCCTGCAGAACGGCGAGCTGCGCTGCATCGGCTCGACCACCTTCCAGGAGTACCGCGGCATCTTCGAGAAGGACCGCGCGCTCGCGCGCCGCTTCCAGAAGATCGACGTGGTCGAGCCCTCGATCGCCGACGCCTTCGCCATCCTCAAGGGGCTGAAGACCAAGTTCGAGGCGCACCACGCGGTCGAGTACGCGACCGACGCCCTGCAGGCCGCGGTGGACCTGTCGGTCAAGCACATCGGCGACCGCCTGCTGCCCGACAAGGCCATCGACGTGATCGACGAGGCCGGCGCCCGCCAGCGCCTGCTGCCGGACGAGCAGCGCAAGCAGGTCATCGACGTCGAGGAGATCGAGCTGATCGTCGCCAAGATGGCGCGGATCCCGACCAAGCAGGTCTCGGCGTCCGACAAGGACGTGCTGCAGAACCTCGAGCGCAACCTCAAGATGGTCATCTTCGGCCAGGATCCGGCGATCGAGACGCTGGCCTCGGCGATCAAGATGGCGCGCTCCGGCCTGGGCAACCCGGACAAGCCGATCGGCAGCTTCCTGTTCGCCGGCCCGACCGGCGTGGGCAAGACCGAGGTGACCAAGCAGCTGGCCATGCAGCTCGGCATCGAGTTCGTGCGCTTCGACATGTCGGAGTACATGGAGCCGCATTCGGTCAGCCGCCTGATCGGCGCACCTCCCGGCTACGTCGGCTTCGACCAGGGCGGCCTGCTGACCGAGAAGATCGTCAAGACGCCGCACTGCGTGCTGCTGCTCGACGAGGTCGAGAAGGCGCACCCGGACATCTTCAACATCCTGCTGCAGGTCATGGACCGCGGCGTGCTGACCGACACCAACGGGCGCGAGGCGAACTTCAAGAACGTCATCCTCGTGCTCACGACGAACGCGGGCGCCAGCCAGGCCTCGCGGCGGTCGATCGGCTTCACCCGCCAGGATCACTCGACCGACGCGATGGAGGTCCTGCGCCGGAGCTTCACGCCGGAGTTCCGCAACCGCCTGGACGCCATCATCCAGTTCAAGCCGCTGGGGATGGAGCACATCCTCCGGGTCGTGGACAAGTTCATCATCGAGCTGGACTCGCAGCTCGGCGAAAAGCGCGTCGCCCTCACGGTCTCCCCGGACGCGCGGACCTGGCTCGCCGAGAACGGCTTCGACGAGCAGATGGGCGCACGCCCGATGGCGCGGGTCATCCAGGAGCGCATCAAGCGCCCGCTGGCGGACGAGCTGCTGTTCGGCAAGCTGGTGTCGGGCGGCCGGGTCAGCGTCGACGTCGTCGACGGCGAACTCCGGGTCGAGGCCTTCGCCGAACCCGAGCGCCTGCTGCCGGCCACGGTGGACTGAGGCCGACGGACGGACGGGCACACGAAAACGGCGGCCATGGGCCGCCGTTTTCTCGTGCGTTCGTTCCGGATCCCGCGCCGCGAGGCGCCGGAGCGCGTCACTTCATGCGGTAGGTGATGCGGCCCTTGGTGAGGTCGTAGGGCGTCATCTCCACCTTGACCTTGTCGCCGGTCAGGATGCGGATGTAGTTCTTGCGCATGCGCCCGGAGATGTGCGCGGTGATCACGTGCCCGTTCTCGAGCTTTACCCGGAACATGGTGTTCGGCAGGGTCTCCTGGACCACGCCTTCCAGTTCGATGGAATCGTCTTTCGACATGCCGCCTCGGTGTCGTCGGCAGCGCGGAAGGCGCCGCACGTGAGAAAGTCGCGCATTATGCCATGGATGCCGGCGGAGAAAAAGAAGCAATCCGCAACGGCTAGGCGCGGCGCCCCAGCGCGGAGGCAGGGAAGGGCGCCACCCGCCAGGCGCCGGCCTCGGCCGGCAGCGCGACGAGCCGCGCCACCTCGGCGAGGAAGGCCGGCCGCGCCATGGACTGCGCTCCCAGCGAACGCAGGTGCGGGTTCTCCACCTGGGCGTCGATCAGCGGCCAGCCCCAGCCGCGCATCAGCTGCGCCAGGGCGTACAGGGCGGCCTTGGAGCCGCCGGACACGCCGCTGAACATGCTCTCGCCGAAGAACATGCGCCCGATGGCCACGCCGTAGATGCCGCCGACGAGGCGGTCCGCGGCGAAGACCTCCACCGAATGTGCGTGCCCGAGGCGGTGCAGCCGGCCGTAGGCGTCCGCCATCTCCGGCGTGATCCACGTCCCGCTCTGGCCGGCGCGGGGCGCCTGCGCGCAGGCGACGACAACGGCGTCGAAGGCGGTATCGGCACGGATCTCCCAGTCGCAGCCGCGGAGGCTGCGGGCGAAGCGCGAGGGCGGACGGAGCGCGTTCGTCCGGAACACCGTGCGGGGGTCCGGGCTCCACCAGAGGATGGGCTCGCCCGGCGAGTACCAGGGGAAGATGCCGTGCCGGTAGGCATCGAGCAGCCGGCCGGGGTGCAGGTCGCCGCCGACCGCCAGCAGGCCGTCGGGCTCGCGCAGCGCGTGGCGAGGATCGGGGAAGCCGCCCTCCGGGTCAGCAGGCAGGATCGGCAGCCGCATCGTCGGTCCGGAAGGGCGAATGCCGCGCCGCGAGGTCGCGATAGCCGGCGATGGACGCCAGCTCCGCCTCGCACCAGGCGCCGATGGCCGTCTCGAACTCGGGGTCGAAGATCCGGTGGCGGCTGTGGGTGAGCACGGGCAGGAAGCCGCGCGCCAGCTTGTGCTCGCCCTGCGCGCCGGGTTCGAAGCGCGCGAGCCCGGCGCGCAGGCAGTAGTCGATGCCCTGGTAGTAGCAGGTCTCGAAGTGCAGTCCCGGGCTGGTCTCCTCGGCGCCCCAGTAGCGGCCGTAGAGCGTGTCGCGGCCGCGCAGGCACAGCGCGCCCGCCACGATCCCGTCCCCGCGCTCCGCCAGGACCAGCACCAGCGCCTCCGGCATCGCCTGAGCCAGGTGCTCGAAGAAGGCGAGGGTGAGGGCCGGGGAGTTGCCGTATTCGGCGAAGGTGCGCAGGTAGAGCGCGTGCATCCGCGCCAGGTCGCCCTCGCGCAGGCCGTGCCCGTCCACCACGCGGAAGCGATAGCCCGCCGCGGCGACGCGCCCGCGCTCCTGGCGGATGTTCTTGCGCTTCTTGTGGCTCAGCGCGCCGAGGAAGTCGTCGAAGTCCCGCCAGCCGCCGGCGTTGCGCCACTGGAACTGCACGTCGCTGCGCGCCAGCCAGGGCGCCCCGAGCGTCGCCGCCTCGTTCTCGGGCAGGAAGTTCAGGTGGAGCGACGAGAGCCCCAGCGCCCGCGCGTGCGCCGCCATGCCCTCGACCAGTGCCTGCCGTGCCTCCGGCGTGGCGGCCAGCAGGCGCGGCCCGGTCGCCGGCGTGTAGGGCACGCCGACCAGCCACTTCGGGTAGTAGTCGAGGCCGGCCCGTTCGTAGGCGTTGGCCCAGGCGAAGTCGAACACGAACTCGCCGTGGGAGTTGGCCTTGAGATAGGCCGGCGCCGCGGCGACGAGGTCCTCTCCGTCCCAGAGCGTGGCGTGGTGCGCACGCCAGCCCCAGCTCGGGCGCAGGCAGCCGGTCTCCTCGAGTCCGGCGAGGAAGGCATGGCGCACGAAGGGGTTGCCCCCGTCGTGCAGGGCGTCCCAGGCCGCCGCCGGAACGGCGTCGAGGGCGCGGACGACCCGGAACGTGGTCATGGCCGGAACCGGGGCCGCGCACCGGGCGCGGCCCGCCGCCTCAGGTGTCCAGGGTGTCCAGGAAGCGCTCCGCGTCCAGCGCCGCCATGCAGCCGAAGCCCGCCGAGGTGATGGCCTGGCGGTACACCTGGTCGGCCACGTCGCCGGCGGCGAACACGCCGGGGACGCTGGTCGCCGTCGCTTCGCCGGCGAGGCCGGTGCGGATGGTGATGTAGCCGTTGTTCATCGCGAGCTGGCCGTCGAACAGGCTGGTGTTCGGCGTGTGCCCGATCGCCACGAAGAAGCCCTGAACGGCGATCTCGCGGGTGCTGTCGTCGGCGGTGCTGCGCAGGCGCATGCCGGTGACGCCGGCGTCGTTGCCCAGCACCTCGTCCACGGTGTGGTTCCAGACGAGCTCGACCTTCCCGGCCTGGGCCTTGGCGAACAGCTTGTCCTGCATGATCTTCTCGGCACGCAGGCTGTCGCGGCGGTGCACGAGGTACACCTTGCGGCAGATGTTGGAGAGGTAGAGCGCCTCCTCCACGGCGGTGTTGCCGCCGCCGATCACCGCCACGTCCTGGTCGCGGAAGAAGAACCCGTCGCAGGTCGCGCAGGCCGAGACGCCGCGGCCCTTGTAGGCCTCTTCCGAGGGCAGGCCCAGGTACTTCGCCGAGGCGCCGGTGGCGATGATCAGGGCATCGGCGGTGTACTCGCCGCTGTCGCCCTTGAGCACGAAGGGCCGCCGCGAGAGGTCGGCGGTGTGGACGTGGTCGAAGATCACCTCGGTGTCGAAGCGCTCAGCGTGCGCCTGCATGCGCATCATGAGTTCGGGCCCCTGCACGCCCTGCGCGTCGCCCGGCCAGTTGTCCACGTCCGTGGTCGTCATCAGCTGGCCGCCCTGCTGGAGCCCGGTCACCACGACCGGCTTGAGGTTGGCGCGGGCCGCGTAGACGGCGGCGGTCCAGCCGGCGGGGCCGGAACCGAGGATGAGGACACGGCAGTGCTTGGGGGCGCTCATGTATATAATCGACCAGGCAGTTTCGGGAGTGGGTTCGGCCGCGTCGCGGTGCCTCGCAGAGGGGCGCTCCGCAGCGCGAAGGTCGTTCAGCATGGGGGGCGGCGCCGGTCGAATCAAGGCGCGAACGCTCCGTCCCGCACCGCCAGCCAGCGCCGCCATCGCGGCGTTTTTTCGTATCCGAACCAAGCATTCTGGAGCAGTCCATGCGCATCGGTATCCCGCGCGAAACCAAGACCCTCGAAGGCCGCGTCGCCCTCGTTCCCGCCGCCTGCGGCGATCTCGTCCGTCGTGGCCACGAGGTCTGGATCGAGACGCAGGCCGGCATCAAGAGCGGCTTCTCCGACGAGCAGTACGCGGCGGTCGGCGTCAGGATCGCTCCCGACGCGGCGGCCCTGTACGAAAAGGGCGAGATGATCGTCAAGGTCAAGGAGCCGATCGCCGGCGACCTGCAGCACCTGCGCAAGGACCACCTGCTGTTCTGCTACCTGCACCTGGCCGCGGAGCCCGCGCTGACCCGCAGCCTGCTCGACATCGGCCTGACCGGCGTCGCCTTCGAGACGGTCGAGCTGGACAACGGCGACCTGCCGCTGCTGGCGCCGATGTCGATCATCGCCGGCCGCATCGGCGTCCAGGTCGGCACCCATCTCCTGCACCAGCCCATGGGCGGCAAGGGCAAGCTGCTCGGCGGCCTGCCGTCGACCGAGCGCGGCAAGGTGGTGGTGTTCGGCGCGGGCATGGCCGGCGGCAACTCCGCCCAGCTCGCCGCATCGGGCGGCGCGAACGTGGTGGTGTTCGAGAAGCGCCAGGACCGCATGGCGCAGATGATGGCGCTGGGCGCCAACGTCACTGCGCTGTACCCCTACGAGGACGTGGTGGCCCGCGAGCTCGCGACGGCCGACATCGTCGTCGGCGCCGTGCTGGTGACCGGCGCGCGCGCGCCGCACGTCGTCACCCGGCAGATGGTCGCGGACATGCAGCCCGGCTCCATCCTCGTCGACATCTCGGTCGACCAGGGCGGCTGCTTCGAGACCACCCGCCCCACGACCTGGAAGGAACCGACCTACGTGGAGGAGGGCGTGACCCACTTCGCCGTCACCAACATGCCGGGCGCGGTCCCGCAGACCAGCTCGCAGGCCATCTGCGCCGCGATCCTGCCCTGGGTGGACAAGCTCGCCACCGGCGACTGGCGCGGCAACCAGGCCCTGGTGCGGGGCGTGAACGTCGAGGGCGGCAAGCTGGTGCATCCGGCCCTGCAGGGCATGGATGTCTGAGGCTATTCCCAGTAGCATCAAGCACTAAGGAAGCGATCCTAAGGCCTGTCATTACGTGGCGAGAGCAAGCGCACAGCGATCGAACCCAGGCGACGCCCGTCGCCAGAAGCTGATCCGTGAACTGGTGCTGGTCGCACTGGCGCCCATCCTCCTGTACCTGCTGGCCAGCCTGGTCACGCATTCCGTCAACGACCCGGGCTGGTCGCGGGCGGGAAGCGTGACCGGGCAGATCGACAACTTCGGCGGCGTGGCAGGCGCCTACATCGCCGACATCGCTTTCTATTTCTGTGGTTACGTCGCATACCTCCTGCCGTTTCTCATGGGCGGGCTGGCCTGGATCGCGCTGTTCGGCGTGAAGCCGGCCCCGGAGGGCCATGCCGACCTCGGCCCGGCCCTGCGGCTGGTCGGCATCGTGGCGCTGCTGGTCTCGGCCTGCGGGCTTGCGCACCTGCGCATCGGCGGCGCGGAGGCCCTGCCGGCCGGCAGCGGCGGCATCCTCGGCCATGCGGTCGGGCGCGGCATCGGCCGCCTGTTCGGCACGATGGGGGCCAACCTGTTCCTGTTCGCGCTGTTCATGGTCTCGGTGACCCTGGCGACCGGCCTCTCCTGGCTGTCGCTGATGGACCGCATCGGCAAGGGCGTGCTCTCGCTGGGCGCGCTGTTCAACCGCGAGGTCAAGGAGGTCGGGGAGCGCCAGCGCGCACGCGCGTTGCGCGAGGAGCGCGAGGAGGTGCGCAAGGCCGAGAGCCGCAAGCGCGCCGAGCGCGAGCCCATCCGCATCGAGCCGCCGCCCGCGCCTGTGGTCGAGAAGAGCGAGCGCGCCAAGCGCGAGCAGCAGATGCCGCTGTTCAACGCCTCGGGGGAGGGCGGGCTGCCCGCCTTGTCCCTGCTGGACGACCCCAAGCCCCAGCCGCCCGGCTACAGCGCCGAGACGCTGGAGACGCTTTCGCGGCAGATCGAGTTCAAGCTCAAGGACTTCCGCATCGAAGTTCAGGTGGTGGGTGCGTACCCGGGCCCGGTCATCACCCGCTTCGAGATGGAGCCCGCCCCGGGGGTCAAGGGCGCGCAGATCAACTCCCTGGACAAGGACATCGCCCGCGGCCTGTCGGTGAAGTCGGTGCGCGTGGTGGACGTGATCCCCGGCAAGTCGGTGATCGGCCTGGAGATCCCGAACACCAAGCGGGAGATGATCTACCTCTCCGAGCTGCTCCGCTCCAAGGAGTACGACCGCTCGCCGAGCGTGCTCACCATCGCGCTGGGCAAGGACATCGGCGGCCGCCCCACGGTGGCGGACCTGGCCAAGATGCCGCACCTCCTGGTCGCCGGCACCACCGGCTCGGGCAAGTCGGTCGGCGTGAACGCCATGGTGCTGAGCCTGCTGTACAAGGCGACGCCTCAGGACGTGCGCATGCTCATGATCGACCCGAAGATGCTCGAGCTCTCGGTCTACCAGGGCATCCCGCACCTGCTGGCGCCGGTCGTCACCGACATGAAGGAGGCCGCCAACGGCCTGCGCTGGTGCGTGGCCGAGATGGAGCGCCGCTACAAGCTCATGAGCGCCGTGGGCGTCCGCAACCTGGCCGGCTTCAACAAGAAGGTGAAGGAAGCCCAGGACGCCGGCCAGCCGCTCATGGATCCGCTGTTCAAGCCGAACCCGGAGCTGGACGAGGCGCCGCGGCCGCTGGAGACGCTGCCCTTCATCGTCGTCTTCATCGACGAGTTCGCCGACATGATGATGATCGTCGGCAAGAAGGTGGAGGAGCTGATCGCCCGCCTGGCGCAGAAGGCCCGCGCCGCCGGCATCCACCTGATCCTGGCGACGCAGCGCCCGTCGGTGGACGTCATCACCGGCCTCATCAAGGCCAACATCCCGACCCGCATCGCCTTCCAGGTCAGCTCCAAGATCGACTCGCGCACCATCCTCGACCAGTCCGGCGCCGAGACCCTGCTGGGCCACGGCGACATGCTCTACCTGCCGCCCGGCACGGCCATGCCCGAGCGCGTGCACGGCGCCTTCGTCAGCGACGAGGAGGTGCATCGGGTGGTCGAGTTTCTCAAGCAGTCGGGCGGCGGCCCCGACTACATCGAGGGCGTGCTCGAGGAGGTGCAGAGCATGGGCGACGGCACCGTCATCGGCCCGACCGGCCTGCCCGAAGCGGGCGGCGGGGGTGGCGGCGACGAGTCCGACCCGCTCTACGACGAGGCGGTGAAGATCGTCACCGAAACGCGCCGCGCCTCCATTTCCGGCGTGCAGCGCCGCCTCAAGATCGGCTACAACCGCGCGGCGCGCCTGATCGAGGCGATGGAGCAGGCCGGCGTGGTCAGCCCGCCCGAGCACAACGGCGACCGCAGCGTCCTCGCGCCGCCGCCGCCCAAGCACTAGGCCGGGCTGAACGCGCCGCGGCGACCTCGTCCGCACGTTCAGCTTGCGCATCCGACACTGCGCCGCATCCGTCCAGGACGCCATCACGATGAGCCCGATCCGCACCGCTGCCGCTTCCCTCGTTCTGCTGGCCGGCTTCGCCGGCGCCGCCGTCGCCCAGGAGGCGCGCGCGCGGCTCGACGCCTTCACCCGTGGCATCACCGGGCTGGAGGGACAGTTCACCCAGCGCGTGTTCGATCCCGACGGCCGCCTCACCGAGGAGTCGCGCGGCAAGGTGGCGCTCAAGGTGCCGCGCCAGTTCCGCTGGGAGTACGCGCAGCCGTTTCCGCAGCTGATCGTCGCCGACGGCGACCAGGTGTGGATCTACGACCCCGACCTGGAGCAGGTCACCGTGCGCCGCCAGAGCTACGAGGAGCAGCAGAGCCCGCTGGCCGCGCTGATCGATCCGGGCGAGCTGGACCGGCAGTTCCGCGTGAGCGAGGCCCCGGAGGCCGACGCGCTGAGCTGGCTGGTCCTCGAGCCGAAGCAGGCCGACAGCGCGCAGTTCCGCGAGGCGCGCCTGGGCTTCGACGCGAGCGGGCTGGCGCGGATGTCCGTCGAGGACACCCTGGGCCAGAAGACCGAGATCGCCTTCCAGGGCTGGCGGCGCGATCCCGCGTTCGCCGCGGACGCCTTCCGTTTCGACCCGCCCCCCGGCGTGGAAGTGGTGGGCGAGCAGGTGGAGTCGGCCGAAGTGACGCCGCTGCGCTGAAAAGGCCGGAGCGCGCCGGGCGCGGCGTCGACCCGCGGTCGGCGTCGTGGTGGCGATGTCCGGTCGCGGCTGAAGCCGCTCCCACAGTGCATCGCCCTTGTCACGATCCATGGCCACGCCCGCACCGCCGGGCTGGCCGCAACCTCCTGCCGCGGGGGCGCGTGATGCAGGAGCGGCTTCGGCCGCGCCCCAGGGACACGGGGCAGGGCAGCGCGCCGGCGTAGAATCCGTCCAGTGAAGAAGACCGCGCCCGACGCTCCCCAGCTTCCGTTCGCGCCCGACGCCGGCCAGCTCGCCCTGAAGCCGCTTGCCGAGCGCATGCGCCCGCGCTCGCTCGACGAGATGGTCGGCCAGCAGCGCCTGCTCGCGCCGGGCAGCGCCCTGCGTCGCGCCGTCGCCAGCGGTCGCCTGCACTCGATGATCCTGTGGGGTCCCCCGGGCTGCGGCAAGACCACGCTGGCGTTGCTGGTCGCCGAGTACGCCGAGGCGGAGTTCCGTGCGATCTCGGCCGTGCTCTCGGGCCTGCCCGACGTGCGCAAGGTGCTGGCGGAGGCCGACGCGCGCTTCCAGGCCGGGCACCGCACCGTGCTGTTCGTGGACGAGGTGCACCGCTTCAACAAGGTGCAGCAGGACGCCTTCCTCCCGCACATCGAGAAGGGCTCGATCCTCTTCGTCGGCGCCACGACCGAGAACCCGTCCTTCGAACTCAACTCCGCGCTGCTGTCGCGCTGCCGCGTCCATGTGCTGGAGGCCGTGGACGCCGACGACATCGTCGCCGCCCTGAAGGCGGCGCTGGCCGATACCGAACGCGGGCTCGGCGGCCGCGGCCTCGCCGTCGACGACGACCTGCTGGGGATGATCGCCCGTGCCGCCGACGGCGACGTGCGGCGTGCGCTCACCCTGCTCGAGATCGCGGCCGAACTCGCCGAAGGGGAGGGTGGGACGGTGACGCCGGCGACGCTCGAGCAGGTGCTGGCCGACCGTACGCGGCGCTTCGACAAGGGCGGGGAGCAGTTCTACGACCAGATCTCGGCGCTGCACAAATCCGTGCGCAGTTCGAACCCCGACGCCGCCCTGTACTGGCTGGCGCGCATGCTCGACGGCGGCTGCGACCCGGCCTACCTGGCGCGGCGGCTGACGCGCATGGCGGTCGAGGACGTCGGCCTGGCGGATCCGCGCGCGCTGCAGATGGCCATCGAGGCCTGGGAGACCTTCGACCGCCTCGGTAGCCCCGAAGGCGATCTCGCGCTGGCGCAGCTCACCATCTACCTCGCGAGCACGGCCAAGTCGAACGCCGGCTACATGGCCTGGAACAAGGCGCGCGCGGACGTGCGCGAGCACGGCACGCAGCCGGTACCCATGCACCTGCGCAACGCGCCCACCCGGCTCATGAAGGAGCTCGGCTACGGCGAGCGCTACCAGTACGACCACGATGCCGAGGGCGGGGTGGCGCTGGACCAGACGGGCTTTCCCGACGCCATGGGCGAACGCGAGTACTACCGGCCGGTGGAGCGGGGCATGGAGATCCGGCTCAAGGAGAAGCTCGACGCGCTCCGCGCCGCGCGCGAGGAAGCCCGCCGCGGCCGCGGCTAGCCGCGTTCCCGGCGCGTCACGTCCAGACGCCGAAGCGTTCCCGCATGTAGGCGATGCAGCGCTGGTTCGCGCCGTCGCGATCGACGCCTTCGATGACCGCGTCGTAGAGCGAATCGACGTCGTCGGCACGGGACGGCGCCGGAAGCTCCATTCCGGCCGGCAGCCAGATCGGAACGCCGCGGGCCGCCAGCATCCCGGACAGCCAGTAGTCGTCCACCGCCCACAGCACCTCGGGGATGTCGAAGGCTGTCGCGTCGAAGAAGTGCGGGCGCACCACCGCGCCGCCCAGGCCCTGCAGCACGTCCACGTAGCCCGCTTCCGCGACCGGCCTGCGCATCGCCCGGGGGACGTCCTGGCCGAGCAGGCGCGTGCGGACGCGCTGGCGCAGTTTGCGCATCAGGTAGTCGGCGTCGAATCCCCGCGCACGCCGCGCCTGCGGCCGACGCAGGGCGGTACGGGCGCCGACCGGTCCGATGGACTTGCCGACCAGGGCGACGGCCTCGTCGGGACGGGCCGCCTGCTCGTCGAAGAGCCTCGCCGCCCAGCCAGGCGCGAAGAGCTTGTCGTCGTCGCAGAAGAGGATCCGGGCGTCGGTTCCGCGGAACTCGCGCACGGCGAAGAGCACCTTCGAGGCGGGCCCGAGATCGTCGTCGATGCGGACGACGTCGACGCCCGCAGGCACCGCCGGCGCACGGCCGTCGTAGTCCGGAAAGCGGCGATAGCGGCGCGGCACGTAGAGACGGACGGCATCCACCCGGGGCCGCTGGCGGAGCAGGCTGTCCAGCGTCGCGTCCAGCAGGCCGAAGCGCGGCGGGATGGTCGAGAGCGAGATGATGCGCACTGCGCGCAGCCTCCGGATCGCATCCCGCGGCCGGCCCGCGGGAAGAAGATGAAGAAGGAAGCGCGACGGCCGTTGCGGCCGCGTGATGCGGGGCAGGGCGGGGCGACGGACGGGCAGCTGCCGACGGCCCGTTCGCACCGCCACACCGACACTCCAGGATCGCGTAGCATGCCGCGCCCCGCACGCTGGGCGTGCACGAGAGACAGACGAGGAAGACGAAGGTGAGCACGACGACGGAACCCACGGTGGTCATCGTGGGCGCAGGACAGGCCGGAGCGGAATGCGCGATCGCGTTGCGCCAGCAGGGCTTCGATGGCCGCATCGTGCTGCTGGGCGACGAGGGCCATCTGCCGTACCGCCGTCCGCCGCTGTCCAAGGCCTTCCTCTCGGGCAAGAGCAGCCAGGACGCCCTGTACATCAAGTCCGAGTCGGCCTGGGACGACCTCGCCATCGACTGCCGGCCCGACATCGGCGTCGAGGCCATCGACCGCGGGAGCCGCACGCTGCACCTGTTCGACGGCACCCGCATCGCCTACGACAAGCTCGTGCTGGCGACCGGCGGCCGCACCCGCACGCTGTCGGTGCCGGGCGCGGAGCACCCGAACGTGTTCTGCATCCGCACCATCGACGATGTCCTCGCACTGCAGGAGGAATTCGTGCCCGGGCGCCGGCTGGTGATCGTCGGTGGCGGCTACATCGGGCTCGAAGTCGCGGCCGTGGCCGTCGAGAAGGGTCTGGCCACGACCGTCGTCGAGGCCGAGGCGCGCGTGCTGCCGCGCGTCGGCTGCGACCTGCTGTGCGACTTCTTCGCCGAGGCGCACCGGCGGCGCGGCGTCGAACTCCGCCTCGGCACCGGCGTGCACGCCTTTGAAGGCGAAGAGCGGGCGGAGGCCGTCGTGCTCGCCGACGGCACGCGTCTGCCGGCCGACCTGGTCGTCGTCGGCATCGGCATCGTCCCGAACACCGAACTCGCCGCCGCCGCCGGCCTGGACGTGTCCGACGGCATCGTGGTCGACGCCCAGACGCGCACGTCCGATCCCGACATCCACGCCATCGGCGACTGCAGCTACCACGCGAACGCCTTCTACGGCCGCAGCATGCGGCTGGAGTCCGTGCCCAACGCCATGGAGCAGGGACGTGTGGCCGCCGCCGTGCTCGCCGGCAAGCCCGCCGAACACCGCGCCGTGCCGTGGTTCTGGTCCGATCAGTACGACCTCAAGCTGCAGATGGTCGGCCTGGCCCGGGACGCCGAGCGCCAGGTGCTCCGCGGCAGCCCGGAGGACGGGGCCTTCATGGTGTTCCACATGGCCGGCGACCGCGCGATCGCGGCCGATGCGGTCAACCGGCCGCAGGAGTTCGCGCTGGCCCGGCGTCTCGTCGGCGAGCGGATTCCCGTGCAGGACGCGCAGCTTGCCGATACCGCGGTGGCGCTGAAGGACCTTCTGGCCCGCTGAGCCCGACGCCGCCGCTCCCGTTCCGCTGCCGCGCCTGCCCGCGCACCGCAGCGGCACCGGCCCAGGCGTCGCCATCCGTCGGCGCCGACGCCGGCGGATCCACCTGCGCGAACGCCCAGACGACCGCCAGCACGCCCAGTACGAGCGCCAGGCAGGCGAAGCCGATCAGCAGAAGGAGCAAGGCGTGCATCCGCGTCCCCAAGCGCAGGTGAGGCCGGATCGGAACATACCCGCGTCGGACCGCGTCCGCCAGCGCGCGGATGTGTAGACCGGCGGGGAGGGACCGGCCCCGGACCTCTACTTGAAGTCACAGGGCAACTTCCCCGCGCAAGGCACTGTTTCTTGGCCGAGGGAGGCGACTGTGCCATGACTCGGTGCCAGAAGGACGGCTTCCGGCATCATGATCCTGCTCTTCCCGGGACGAGCCCCGGGCGCGTCCCATGTACTCGGCCGCGGCTGCTGAACCCCGGAAGGATCGAGGGATCCGACCGAAATCATCCATTCGGTGCCCTTACAGCCATGACCTCCTTCTCCAAGCGTATCCGTCCCTACGTCGATGCAGAGCTCGCTGCAGCATCTGATGCCGAGCGCACAGGCAACTCCAGCGCTGCGTTCGCGCACCTCGAGCGCGCACATGTCCTGGGCCAGGCGTCGACGCTGCACCATGTGCGCGTCCACTGGCGCATGCTCATCTGGGGATGCCGTCGTCGATCCGTCCGTGAGTGCCTCGGCCAGGTCCTCCGGCTGGCTGGAGCGGCCACCAAAACGGCGATCGGACTCGTGCCCGCGGGGAACACGGGCGGATCCAACGTCCATCCGTTCAAGCGGATGTCGATCCCCCCGGATCTGCGCCTCTTGATCGAGGAGGCGCGCTCGCCCCAGCCATGAGAGTTCACAGCCGGCGTTCGGCGCCTCCTGCGGCCGGCTCACCGAATTTTACATAATATGTATTATGCGAAGTTCATGACGTGGCTGCGCAGCTTGTTCCGCGAAACCGACCGAGCCTTGATCTGCGCCGCGCCAGCCTACGCCGCATGATGATCGGACGCGAGGCGCCGCCGTGCTGGGACCACAGCGCGCGGCGCCAGAACCCATGCGCGCAACACTACCGGGACTGGTGGATCCACGGCCACGGCCGGCTCGGCGGCATGTGGTACGGCTGGCGGCTGGCCGGACGCTGGCTCGTCAGCCCGGACGGCGTGAGGACTTCCGCCGAGGGTCTGCGCGCATGGTTGGCGTCCCGTCATGCACTGGGTCAGGCCCCTCGATGTCGATGGCGCTGACCGACCGAGATCGCACGACCGAGCGGCGCCCCGGTCGTGAGCGCTCGACGAACGACGAGAGCCCAACGGCGGCCACCCCGGCGAACCCGAGAACGACCGCGAGCACGTTGCCCTGAAGGGCGGCGTAGCCGGTGCCGATCATCAGGCCGACACCGAACAAGAACGGTCCCTGCTTCATGATGCCCTACTCCACATGCTGGCCCCCTGCCAGCAACGACAGTCTAGCGAAGAGCATGTGGGGGCCGACGGCCCCCACGCCCCCACTCCCAACGGCAGAACAGCGGAACGGCATGAGTCGCCCTGGCGACTCACCAAGCTCGCCAGCGTGAGGGGCAACGCGGCCGGTCATTTGCTCCGGGAGACGGGACGTCTCCCTCCACAAACGCCGGCGATCAACGGGCAGCCGGCCGAGGGGAAAAGCGGGGGTCTCCGGGTGGCGGCTGGGGAGCCAAGGAGCGTTGGGGCTCAATGAGCGCAGGCCGGGAGGCGTGCTCCGGCCGAGGCTCCAGATCAAGAGCGTCTCCGCCAGTGGTCCGGAGACAGGGCTGGAAGCGTGCAGCGGCCGCTGGCGGCGGCCGGGGTGCGGTGCGAAGGCTGGGGAATTACGTGAGGCTCACTCTGAACGAGTGATCGAGCCAATGCGGTCCGCGAGGGCTGCGATGCGCTCAGCCATGCCCTTGCGCTTCGCGGACAACAGCACAGCCTCAACGTCGCAAAGAAGCCGGAAATCCTCGGCAGTGACCGTGATCCGGCGCGAGCCATAGCCGGCACGCTGGCGGTCGCGGTACGCCGCAGCACGCTCGGTCGCCGTCATCGCCCTGCCATGCTTGGGCGGACGGCCACGCTTGCGCTGCAGCGGCATTTCGAGCGTTCCGGGGTCGAGGGTGTCGCGTGCCATGTCGTGTCCTCCTGCAGGAAACCATTATATCGTGAGTCTCACACATTTAATGCGCCGTTCGTCGGCTCAACATTTCGTGAGACTTACGTTAGAAGGACGGTTCCCGAGCACGACTGACCTGCCCGGGAGCCATGGTGACCGGCACGCCACGGTAGTGATCCCCTACCCTTGGCGGCCCTGCACGGCCCGCTGACGGCGAGGCAATGCTGTAGGGCACTTCTCGAAACCTCCCTCCCCCTTGCAGCCCGTGAGCCGGCATGATGGCGCCCATGAGCACCCCGCGCATCAAGCCCTCGTCCTTCTGGCGCTCTCAGCCTGGCGCTGACCTGTTCGTGCAAGACCAACGCCAAGCCAAGCTCGGCGGCTTCATCGCCAACCTGGCAGCAATGGACGAACTGATCGACTTCGCGGCCATTGCCGCCCGGGTCGACACCGCCTGCCCTCGCGCTGACCGTAGCAAAGGCGGGCGCCCGCCGTACCCCACCGAGGTGATGGTGCGGCTGCTGTTCATCCAGTCGCTGTACAACCTCAGCGACGAGGACTGCGAGTACCAGGTGCTGGACCGCATGAGCTTCCAGCACTTCTGCCGCCTGGACGGAGCACTGCACATCCCCGATGCGCGCACGCTGTGGAGTTTCAAGCAGCGCTTGGCCCAAGGCGGTCTGGGCGGCCGCGCCATCTTCGAGGCGGTGAGCCTGCAGTTGCAGCAGCACGGCTACATCCCGCGCGGCGGGCAGATCGTGGATGCCAGCATCGTGCAGGCACCGGTGACCCAGGCGAACAAGGACGAGCGCGAAGCGCTCAACGAAGGCCGCAGGCCCGAGGGCTGGAGTGCCAAGCGGCTGCAGCACACCGACCGCGACGCGCGCTGGACCAAGAAGCACGGCAAGAGCTTCTACGGCTACAAGGTGCACGCCAACGCGGACGCGCGCTACAAGCTGATCCGCCAGGCGAAGGTCACGCCGGCCAACGCCGACGACGGCCAGACGCTCAAGGAGGTGCTGGACCGCGCCAACACCGGCGCGCGGCTGCTGGCCGACCGAGGCTACGACGCGCAGACCAACCGGGAGTTGCTGCAGGCCCACGGGCTGCGGGACGGCATCGCGCGGCGTGCGAAGCCCGGGCAGGAGCGGCGCGTGCGACTGGACGCGCGCAACAAGGCGATCAACCGCGTCCGCGCCAGAGGCGAACATGTGTTCGCCGGCCTCGAGCAGTTGGGCGGCAAGTGCGTGCGGGCGATGACGCTGGCGAGAAACGAACTGGCGATCCTGCTGAAGTGCGCGGCGTACAACGCCAAGCGGCTGGTCTGGCTGGTGCGCCATGACCCGTGCGGGTGTGCGCGATGAAGGCAGAGGTGCGCCCGCTGCAGCCTGCAAACGCAGTTTTGCAGGGCCTCGGGCGCCCGCCAAGGCTGCGATGACGGGGCCTGAGCGGCACCGAGAACCCCGAACTGAACGACGCGAGCGCCCTCATGCCGGTTCAGCCTTCGGAAATGGGGTTATGCGAAGTGCCCTGTAGGGCTCCGAGTACCCCGCATCGGCGCGCTGCGCCGTGTGGGACTGCTGCGGCGGCTTGAACGGGTTGTAGGTGCCTTCGCGAGCGATGACGCGGCACGTCGCGTCCTCAACGTGGTAGCGGGTGCCCTGCTCCGTGATGCAGCGGCAGGTCTCGGCCGTACTCATGCAGAAGACCTGCGGCATCGAGACAACCGGGAAGTTGTCGTACGCCGGAGCGCTCCACGGATGACCGGGAACACGGGGCGTGAGCCACTCGGCATAGTCCGACTGCCGCAGCGACGGCGGCGGGCCGCCGGTCAACGCCCCCGCGAGCACCCCTCCTTGCGTCGGGTCACTCGCGCGGTCGCTGCCCGCCGTCGACGTGTCCTGGCCACGGTATCGGTCAATCCGCGCGTCCCACCGATGCTGCATGTAGTACACGAGGCCGCCCAGCACAGCCAGCGCGAGCATCAACCACCACGCCCACATCGGGAGGCGGTGACGCTTGGTGTCCACCGTCGTGGACTTGTAGAGCTTGAACACCGACGCCGGCCGCTTCCACGGCTTGGAATCGTCGCAGCGCGCCTTGTCCGGATTGGTCTCGATGCGCGGCCAGCGCCGCAGCCGACACATCCCCTTGAACTTCTCCACGACGTGCGTGTGCTCATGCACCAGCGGCTTCAAGAACGAATGCAGCTGGCCGTGGCCCTGCGAGATCAGGACGAAATCGAAACCGCGATGCCGGTGGCGCGCCATGAATTCGATATGGGGCGGAATCGCCTTGCCGGCGTTCGTCGCCGGAAAATCCGCGTAGCACTCGTCAAGCAGAATCACCGCACCGTCCGGGATGTACGGCTCTGTGCCCTCGTAGTCGGGTGGCACCGCCACACCGGCCGGCGTCAGACGATTCTCGGGCCACGCGCCTGCAGGAGCGTGATACCAGCGGGTCACGTCCTCAATAGGACGAAAACCCGTCGCAGCGTAGTCCAGACCCGGCACGCCAGCGGCATAAATCGTGCGGCCGGCCTTCTGCAAGTCGAGGCAGTAGGTAATCGCGAAGGCGGTCTTGCCGGCACCGGGCTGACCGGTAATCAGGTAGATCATGCGTCCGGCCCCAGCTTGGACAGCACAACGCGCTTCGCGGCCGCAGCCGTCATCGCGCTGAACACCATCGTGATGCAGACATCGACACCGAGAGCGCCCAGCTGATTCAGCGTCCACGCCGACATGCCAGACGTGTAGCTGCGCACGAGATTCATGAACGCCGGCATCGCGAACGTGTGCACGGCGAGCCCAACGCCGAACGCCAACAGGACCTGCCCGACAAGCGACGGCAGATACTTCGTGAGAAACGCCAGCAGCGCCGGCCAGATCGCAGCGAGGATTGGCATATCAACGCCTCAGGATATAGATCGACGGGAGAAGGCCGAAAAACAGAATCACGATGGGACGCAATAGAGCGATGTAGTCGCACCAAAGCGACCCGGCAGCGGAGAAATCCAGCGAGCCCAACCGCTGCAACGCGACGGACGGCGGAGCGATGCACGAATTACCCACGAAGCCGGACGTGTCGAGCAGCTCGGGACCAATGGTTACCTCAGACGTGCCGACACCCGCCCCGCTCGCTTCCATCGCCGTTGCATGCTCTACGGCGTTCGCGTTCGCAGAATCCGCCGCCTCAGCACGGCACCGCGCCAACTTGGCTTCGCGCACCGACGCGCACAGGATGGGGTCGCCATTGCACACGTCGTCGAGACCGCAACCGGTGCCGCTGAACTCGCCCTGCTCGCCGCCGCCGAGGCCTTCGAGCGCGTCCCGGATGCCGTCGAGCTTGCCGCCGAGCACATTGGTCTGGCCCGCGATGGCACTTGTAATTTGTGAGCCTTGCGAATTGATCGCGGCTACGGTCTGCTGACCCCGCGTGTTGATGCTGTTGTCGATCTTGTCCAGGCGAGAATGCACGCCCGACAGATCGACATCATTGCCGCCACCGGGCTCACCGGGCTCACCCGGTTCTCCGGGCTCTCCGGGCTCTCCGGGCTCTCCGGGCTCACCCGGCTCTCCGGGCTCGGGCTCTTCTGGCGGGTCTGGGTCGGACGGCGAAACGGGCGGCGGCGCATCGTCGGTCGTGCACGTCGCGCCAGTCGGCAGCGCGTTGAAGCCGCCTGTACCGCCATCGACCCACACATCCATCATGCAACCGTTGTCGCACACGAGCCCCGTGCCGTTTGAGGTCGGCGCGGAGATATCGAAACGCTCGGGGCGCATCGAGCACACGCCGGTCTTGGGATAAATGTGGAACGGGTCGCGGCCATCGAAAAAACCACACGAGACAACCGCGCCGTAATTGGGCGAGTAGACACGACAAAAATAGCGATCATGGCTGCCATCGTGCGTCTCCCTAGTGCAGTGCTGCGATGTCGCACTAGGGATGCTGGCCGCCATCGCAACGCAACCCGCGTAAGCTGACCCCTCGTCGGGGTAGTACGCAGCGCGAGCGGTGCCCCAACCGATAAGGCCGAGCATTACGACGACACACACGCGAACTAGCACGCGCACCACGACGCGCTCACCGATCCGCGCAATCAGTCGTCGAGAGCGAGCCAGCATGCGCCGAGCACTCCAAGCAGAAACCAGTAGCCGAGGTAGTCCATAGAGACGAAGGGGAGGGTTGCCCCTCCCCTCCCCTTCTTCAGCTCGCCGAGCGCTTGGCCGACTTGATGAGGAAGATGATGGCGACGACCGCCAGGACAGCACCGCCGATGATGAGCAGCTCCGACTTGGCGCCATCCGCCTCGCTGGTGAACGCCTCGCCGAGGCTCTGCGCGAACGCCGGCGACATCGAGGCGCCGAACACCGTGACGGCGGCGGCGCCCTTGTAGCCGAGGTTCCGGATCGAATCGCGCGCCTGCATCACGCGGGACTGGATGTTGTTGCGGTTCATGGGTATTCCTCCTTTTGGTTTGGTTGATGCCGGTCAGGACTGCCCTGCACGGCGCGCTTGCCGAATAATGAAACCGATGGCCCACAGCGAGATGATCCCCGCAGCGATCAACGACGCATCGACCATCGTCAGGGGCGGCAGCACCCCCTGATGCGGGCCCCAAAACGGGGCGGCGCAGGTGCCCGTGGCCGCATCAAAATCAGCCACCCGGCAGTACGGCACGAGCACCTGCGCCATAACTCAGGCCGCCGCCGCCTTACCGGTCGGTGCCGCGAGCGGCACCAGACGCACGCGATTCAGCCGCAGGTTTCCGTGCTGATCGGTGCCGAACCCCGACCCATCCAGAGTGTACCGGCCCGGTGCGTGGGCCGCATCGGCCGGCACGTTGACCTTGAACGGCAGCGGATAATCCGCACCCGGCATGAAAAGCGCCGCCTGCTGATCGCCGTACTGACGGCCCTTGTATTCACGAATGCCCGAAAGGGTATTGCTCTTGATCTCGATAAACATGGTCAGTCCTCACTTGTTGTGTTGGGTGGCATCACGCCGGACAAAGAGCGCCCACCTGATCGCGGCTGCGAGCATCGCTTAGCCCTTCTCTGATGTACGACCGCAACGCCTCGGCCGTTGGTGCTTTCGCCTTGAACCGCACGGGCGTTGATCGTCGTGCGATGTGCTCGGTTACGTAATGCATTGCCTGATCCAGCCCGAGCGACTGAATCAGCAGATCGAGCGAGCCGCCGACCTGACGGCCCATCCACTGCACCCACGCCTTCGCGTTGCACTCCACGGTCGCGGCGATGGTCCGGATGCGCTCGCAGGAATCCCCCGGCACCCGCTCGCACACGTTGTACGCGGCGCGCAGATAGCCCAGCGGCGCCGTTAGCACGCCATACGGAATCTCACGCTTCTTGTTCCAGAAGCGGACCTCGACCCGCACCCACGGGGATGTCGGGTCGCCCTGCTGCTTGCCCTTCTCGTAGATATTGAGGAGCTTGTCCCCACGCGTGCCCGCGTACAGCGAGTCGCCGACGCCGGTATCTAGGTGCTGCATCCACCAGTTTTTGGGCGGCGCGCCAGCGCCCCGGGCCCTTACCCGCTCGCCCGCCTGCACGCGGGCGATTTCGTGAGCCACGCTGAAATGCTCGCCGGTGTAGTCGTCGTACGCGAGGTCGCACCGCGTGATCTTCGCGCTGTACACGGCGAGGCTCGACGCGACGCGATGCCAGTCCCGGACGAGCGCACAGCCCGCGCCCATCATCGAAACGTGGATCGTGTCCCGCTGACCGCCAATGCCGACCCAGCCCACGGGCTCGCCAGCGTCGTTGAGGATGCGTGCGCTTTCGTCGTAACCGAGGAAGCCCCGGTTCTCGAATTCCCCAGCATGGAGAGACCCGCCGAAGATCGAGCGCACGATGCGCTGCGGCAGACCTTCGCGGCCGAACTCCTCAACAAGCTCCTCGGCACCGGGCAGCGTGACGGCAAGCGCGTCGATCAACACGCCGTCCTGGCGGACGCCGGACGGGAGAGATTCATGCTTCTCTTTCCGCTTCCGCGAGCCCCGAACGTTGCACCTCCGGTTAGGGCCCGTGTTACTAGACGGGCCGGCCGCCGTCGCAGAATTGGACCCCCTCGGGGCGTGGTCCATTTCCTCGGCGCCATAGGGCGCCATCAACTCGGCGGCATCGGCCAACCACTCGGCGGTCGCCCCACAGCCGCCGCAGTCGCCGCTGGCGTCCAGCCGAGCGCGGCACTCAGGGCAACGATCCGGGGACATGGATTCCGTGAGGCTCACAGCACGCGCCCCACGCTCAGGGCGTCACGGAACGCGCTGACCACCAGCAGCGTGCCGACGCCAGCAGAAACGGCGAAGTGCACCCACTCCCCCTCCATGCCGAACGCCACTGCGCACGCCCACAAGAACGAACCGACGAAAGCCTTCATGCGATCCCCCGATCTAATCCCTGCCCCGAGGGCCGCCCCAGCCACTCAGGGGAGGGGTGGCCGGGGCGGCCGGCCTTCAAGAATTCTTGAAGGCTGGGCCTTGTATAGTCAGGGAAGATTGAACAGTCAAGGATTCTTGAAGATGACCGCCCAGCGGGAGCTACTTGACAAAGTGAAGAAAGCTCGCTCCTTCAACAACGACGCGGATATCGCGCGGCTGTTGAAGGTCAAGCCGTCACTCATTAGCGGCTGGAAAAGCGGCACTGTGCCGATGCCAGATGAACGAATTGCGCAGCTTTGCGATGCATCTGGCGAGGACGGCCCGACGTGGATGCTGCGCATCCATGTCGAGAAAGCGACCGACAAGACAGAACGGAAGCTGTGGGCCGCAGCATTGGAAAGGTTGAGCCCGGTCGCCGCGGCGGTCGGGCTGGCTTTCGTGCTGGGCGGCTACGCCCCACCGGGCCGCGCGGAGGGGCTTGACAAGCCAACCTTAACGTGCTCCTCGAATATATATTATGCGAAGTATCGCTTTGTTGGCTGCGCGCGTGATGCGAAGCACGGGAGACGTCTGCGAGCATGCCCCAGATCCGACGGTCCTGCGCGTTTGATGAAGGACTGCACCGGTGATGAAAGCCTGCGCCCGCTACTGCATCCGCACGCGCACCCTGACGTCCTCGCCGCTGGTCGCGCGCCAGCTGCGGGCCCATTCGAGGGCGCCGGTGCGGGCTTCGGGTTCGCTGTCGTAGAGGGTCCGGCCGCGGTGGTCGCCCATCCAGACCTCCCACATGCGGCTGCCGGGTATCCGGCGCACTTCGAACGTGGTGATCGCGCGCGGCGCTGCGCTGGCTCCGGGCCGGTGCTGTCGCTGTTCATCCATGAGGCGTCTCCGTCGGCCTCCGCCCCGTGGCGCGGCCCAATGCGCAGCTATCGCGCGGCTGCCGTCGGCACGGAGTGAAGATCGCCCGCGACGGCCGCGGGTGCTGCGACAGCCGGTCGCATGCATGCGTTGCGCGCACGCGGGCATCCTGATGATCACCGTCCCTCCCACTGCCCTCGCCCGCCCATGCCCCGATTGCTCACGACCCTGTTGGGCCTCGCCGCCCTGGCCGGCCCGCCGGTCTCCGCGGGCGGACCCGGCGCGCCGGGCACGCTGCAGGTCGAGTCCTGGGCATTGCCGGCGACGATGGGCGGGCAGCCGGACCTGGTCCGCGACGCCGAGGGCGGGCTGCTGCTGAGCTGGCTTGAACGGACCGGCGACGGCCATCGCCTCCGGCTCGCGCGGACGCCCGACGGACGACGCTGGAACGCGCCGCTGACCATCGCAGAGGGCGCGGACTGGTTCGTCAACTGGGCGGACACGCCGCACGTGCACGCGCTGCCGGACGGTTCGCTGTGGGCGCACTGGCTGCGCAGCACGGGGCCGGGGCGGATGGACTACGGCATCGACGTGGTCCGCTCCGGCGACCGGGGCGCGACCTGGTCGGCACCGCGGATGGTCAACCTGGAACACGTCCGCGGCGACCACGGCTTCGTGACCTTCTGGTCGCAGCGCGACGACCGCCTCGGCATGGCCTGGCTCGACAGCCGGCAGAAGAGCAGCCACCCCGCGCACGCCGGCAAGCACCACGCCCACGGGCACGGAGGCGGGGCGATGATGCTGCGCGCCGCCGTACTCGGTGCCGATGGCGCAACCCGTGCGGAATGGCCGCTCGATGCCTCGACCTGCGACTGCTGCACCACCGACTCCGCCCTCACCGCCTCCGGCGTCGTCGTCGTGTATCGCGGACGCGACGACGAAGAGGTGCGGGACATCCGCCTGACGCGCTTCGACGGAGAGACGTGGACCGCCCCGGCCCTGGTGCATCCGGACGGCTGGCGGATCGCGGGCTGCCCGGTCAACGGGCCCGCTGTGGCCACAGATGGCGATACTGTCTGGGTCGCCTGGTACACGGAGGCGGCGGGAACGCCGGAGATCCGCATCGCCCGCTCCGACGACGCCGGCGCCAGCTTCGGAACGCCGGTCTCCGTCGCCGAGGGCACCGAGGTGCTCGGCCGGGTGGCCCTGGAAGCGGCCGACGATGCCCTCTGGCTCGCCTGGCTGGTCGAACGCCCCGACGGCCAGACGCTGCGCCTCGCGCGCTTCGGCTCCGAACTCGACGAGCACGAGCGGGTCGACGTCGCCAGGCTGGCTGCGCGCGGTCGCGCGAGCGGCCTGCCCCGCCTCGCCGTCCATGCGGGCGCTGCGCATCTCGTCTGGACGGATGTGGAGGACGGCAGCCCGGTCCTGCGCGGCGCGCGCGCCGGGCGGCGCTGAACCCGTTGCCGCCTGCCGCTGCCCGGCGATTCACCACGCTGTTGGACGACCTCGGCCACGGCAGCTCGATCAAGGGCTCGATGGGCCTGCGGGGGGAGTTCTGACGGCGCATGCGCGCCGGTGCGCCCCGCCGTCCCGGAGCCGGGCGCCCCCGTCGCCCCCGCGCGTCTCGCGGCCATCGGGGAAACATGCCTGCCGCCTCGACGCCGGTCCGGCAGTTGCCCGGGCCGGTGCGACAGCAGGTCGCATTGGCCTGTCCCCGCGCCACCCGCATCCTGCGGGCCCTCCCGGCTCCTCCGCGCCCGCATGACCCGCCTCGCCCGCCCGTCCTTCCGCCCGCTCGCCCTTGCCTGCGCGGCGGCCCTGCCCGCGTTCGCCTCGGCCCAGGAGGACGCGCGGCGACTGGACCGCATCGAGGTCGTCGGACAGGCGGAGGCCGGCCTGGACGGCAGCGCCGCGGCGGCGAGCAGGCTCGACGTCCGCCTGCGCGAACTGCCGGCCACGGTGACCGTCGTGGACCGCGCCACGCTGGACGCGCGGGGCGTGCGGAACACGCAGGAGGCCCTGTTCGCCGTGCCGGGCCTGTCGGTCGCCTCGCCGCCGGGCAACGGCAACGCGGTGACCTATCGCGGCTTCTCCGGCAGCCAGATCGCGCAGTTGTTCAACGGGATCGGCGTGCAGTACGACGCCATCGCTGCGCGTCCTGTCGACGGGTGGATCTACGAGCGCGTCGAGGCGGTCGGCGGGCCGGCCACCTTCCTCCACGGCGCAGGTGCGGTCGGCGGTGCCATCGACTACGTCACCCGGCTGGCGGACCCGTCGCGGGACCGGGTGCAGGCGCTCGCCGGTATGGGCAGCTTCGGGAGCCGGACGCTTGCGGGCGGCGTGAACCGCAGGCTCGCCGGCGGCGACCACGCGGTCCGCCTCGACCTCGGCCACAGCACGACCGACGGCTGGATCGACCGCGCCGAGCGCGAGGCGTGGGTGGCCGCGTTCTCCTGGTACGGGCGGCTCACGCCGACGCTCACGCACACCCTGGCGCTCGAGCACCAGCAGGAGGACGCGCACCGGCCCTACTGGGGCTCGCCGGTCGCCCAGCCCGCGACGGGTCGCCTGCGCCTGCTGCCGGGGACGGCCCGCCGCAACTACAACGTCGGCGACGGCTACTACGGCCAGGACGTGGTCTGGGCACGCTCGCTGACCGAGTGGACGCCGACCGCGACGACCTCGCTGCGCAACACCGTCTACCACTACGACGCGCTGCGGGACTACCGCAACATGGAGACCTACCGGCCCACCGCCGACCACACCGGCATCGAGCGTTCGGGCGCCCTGCTCCAGCGCCACGACCAGGCCGTGTACGGCAACCGCCTGGAGTGGCGGCACGAGGGCCGCCTCGGCGCGCTCCCCTCGCAGTGGAGCGCCGGGTTCGATGCCAGCTTCAACCGCCAGACGCGCTTCCCGCGCTCGCTCTCCGGCACCCTCGACGTGGTGGCGCCGGACGCGACGACGCCGGGGCGCTTCTTCGACCTGCCCGGGATGCGCCCGGGCTTCGATCCCGACCGCACCAACCGCCTGCACACGCAGGCGCTGTTCGTCGAGAACCTGACGCGCTTCGGCGAGCGCTGGTCGCTCCTGACCGGCCTGCGCCACGACCGCATCGGGCTGGACGTGGTCAACCACCGCACCCCGAGCGCGACCAACCCCGCGCGCTTCGACCGCAGCTACCGCCCGACCACCGGACGCGCCGGCCTCACCTTTGCGGCGACGCCTAACGCCAACCTCTACGCGCAGTTCGCGACCTCGGCGGACCCGCCGGCCGGCATCCTCAGCACCGCCAGCTTCGCCAACCTGCAGGACTTCGACCTCAGCCGCGGCCGCCAGGTGGAGGCCGGCGCGAAGTTCGATCTGCTCGACGGCGCCGGCTGGGCGACGCTCGCCGCCTACCGCATCGTGCGCACCAACCTCGCCATCGCCGATCCCGAGGACCCGGGCCGGACCCTGCCGGTGGGGCAGCAGTCCTCGCGCGGCGTGGAGGCCGCCTTCGGCCTGCAGGCGACGGACGCACTGCGCATCGACGGCAACCTGGCCTGGGTGGACGCGCAGCTCGACGTCTTCGTGCAGCAGGTCGGCGACGTGGCCGTCTCCCACGCCGGCAACCGCCCGACCAACACACCGGCGCGCGTGGGCAACCTGTGGCTGAGCTATGCGCTGTCGCCGCGATGGACGCTCGGCGCCGACGGCCGCGCCGTGTCCCGCCGCTACGCCGATGCCGCCAACACCATGGACGTGGCCGGCTATGCGGTCTGGGGCGCCTTCCTGCGCTGGCAGCCGCAGCCGGGGCTGTCCTTGACGCTGCGTGGCCGCAACCTGGGCGACCGCGTCCACGCGACGCACGTCACCGGCACGCCCATGCTCTACCTGGGCGAGCCGCGCAGCGTCGAGCTCGCACTTCGCCTCGATCTCTAGACCGGGCGGCGCTCCTGCGGCGCCGCGCCCTCCAGCGCCTCCACCACCGCCGCCATGTCGTCGCCCCCGTAGCCGAGCCGCTCGGCGCGCGAGAACAGGAGCAGGCAGGCCTCCAGCAGGGGCAGGCGCAGGTCGCGCCGCACCGCGGCCTCGGCGATGAGCCGGTTGTTCTTGAGCACGTCGGCGACGGCCGCATGGGCGTCGTAGTCGCGGGCGACCAGCTTGGCGACCTTGCCGCGCGACACTTCGCTCGCCATGGGGCCGTCGTCCAGGATCCGCCCCAGCAGCGCCGGATCCAGGCCATGACCGCGGGCGAACCGGAAGGCCTCCGCAAGACCGGTCACGCTGGTGATCAGGTAAGTGTTGACCGCGAGCTTCATCGTCAGCGCGGCGGGCACCGGCCCGCAGTGGTAGGTCTCGCGGCACATCGCGCGCAGCAGCGGCCCGACCCGCGCCACGGCCTCCGGGGCACCGGCCGTCATGGCCAGCAGTCGGCCCTCCTCCGCGGGACGTCGCGAGCCTGAGACCGGCGCCTCGACGTAGCCTCCTCCGGCTGCCTCCACGTCCCTGGCGAGGGCGGCGGACTGGTCCGGGGCGAAGGTGCCCATGTTGAGCAGCAGCCGGCCCCGCACCCGCGCATCGAAGGCCGCCGACCCACGACCGACGACGGCATCCACGGCATCGGCGTCGGAGAGCATCAGGATCACCGTCCCGCAGCGTGCGAAGACATCGGCGACGGTGTCGGCCACGTTGGCGCCAGCCTCCGCCAGGGCCTCCGCACGGGCGCGGGTCCGGTTCCAGACGAGCAGATCGTGGCCGGCGCGGAGGAGATTGCCCGCCATCGGAGCGCCCATGCGGCCGAGCCCGATGAAGCCGACCGGGCGAGCAGTGCCGCTCATCGCCCGCCTCCGGGGCCGATGGCGCTGGCTGTCGTGCAGCACGCCTCCGCCGGGCGCGACCGGAGCATGGCGACCAACACCTCCCCCGGCCCGCCGCCGCATCCCATCGCCAAGGCCGGCGCAAGGCGCGCGCGCCGCCCCGGCCTGCTGCCGGTCGTCACCAGTACCCGCTCCATTCCCGCTCCTGCGTCCGCCGTCACGTCCGGCGACGCATTAACCGCCGGGCAGCGCCTCCTGCGCCAATGATTCCGGCGCATGCGCCCATTCCCCGCGGGAATGGACCAAGGCGTCCAGCGCGGCACGGGTGGCCTCGGCCTCGTCGCGCAGCCAGGCCGCGACCTCCAGCGCATCCGGGGAGGCGGGATCGGCGATCAGCAGGCGGTACGCATGCCGCGTCGGCGAACGCACCGGGCGCTCGAGCAGGACCAGGCGTCCCGCGTCGACGAGCGGGTGGATCAGCGCGAGCCGGCCGACCGCGATGCCCTGGCCGGCGACGCAGGCGTGGACGAGCTGGTCCGCATTGCTGCACGTCAGCCGCCTCCGATGGCGCCGGGCGAGCCCCCGCCACGCGCCTGCCCAGTGGTCCCAGCCGAGCCAACCGGGACAGCCGTCGAGTTCCAGCAGGCGCATGCCGGCCGGGTCCACGCCGGGTGCGACCACCGGCGCCACCCACTCCTCGAACAGCAGTTCGCCGTCCGTGGCCGGAGGGCCGAAGCGGATCGCCAGGTCCACGCCCTCGCTGCGCAGCGAGGACAGCACGCGGCCGCTGGCGGAGATGCGCAGGTCGACGCCGGGCACCGCCGCCCCGGCGCGCGGCAGACGAGGCATCAGCCATAGGCCCGCGACCCCGACCGCGGCACTCACCACGACCTCGGCCCGCCGCCGCTCGGGCAGGACCGCGCCCAGCGCACGCTGGAGCCCCAGGAAACAGGGGTCGAGCCTGTCGAACAGACGCCGCCCGACGACCGTGAGCTGCATCCCGCTGTGCTCGCGGCGGAACAGGACCACACCCAGCCGCGATTCCAGGGCCTTGAGCTGGCGGCTGACCGCGGACTGGGTCAGGCAGAGTCCGGCCGCGGCGGCGGTGACGCTGCCGGTGCGCCCGACAGCGACGAACGCGCGCAGCAGGTCGAGCTGCGTCAGCCGCGACAGCGGCAGCGGCTGCCCGTGCGCGCTCGAGGCAGGCGTATCCGTCCGGTCCATTCGTCACCTCCGCGGTCAGCCTACTGCAGCGGACGAGGCACCGTCTCCGGGTGCGACCCTGCGTCGCATTGGCGCGCCGGGCGCGGCCCCGCATCCTCGCGTGCCGCGCCGTGCGACAGGCGGCCATGGCGGCCTTCCGCACGCCGCCCCTATCCTTGTCCCTCATGTCCGCACGCCCGCCCTCCTTCATCGACACGCTCGCGCGACTGCGGTGGGTGGCCGTCGCCGGCCAGTCGGTGACGGTGCTGGTCGTGGACCGCGCGCTCCACCTGCCGCTGCACACCGGCCCGCTGTGGGCGGGCATCGGCGCACTCGCGCTGTTCAACCTCTACGCCCACTGGCGCGGCCGCCAGGCGCGCGAGGCGTCGTCGCTGGAAGGCTTCCTGCACGTCTGCGTGGACATCGTCGTGCTCGCCTGGCTGGTGGCCTGGAGCGGCGGCGTCGGCAATCCCTTCAGCTCGCTGTTCCTGATGCCCATCGCACTGGCCGCCCTCGCGCTGCCGCTGCGCTGGGTGTGGGCCACCGGCGCCGCCAGCCTCGCCGGCTACGCGGTCTCGGCCTGGGCCGGGCAGCCCTTGCCGCATGCGCACGGCGTCGTCGGCTACGACCTGCACCTCTGGGGCATGGTGGCGAACGTCCTGGTCTCGGTGGGCGTCGTGCTGTTCTTCCTGACGCGCCTCGCCGGGGCGCTGCGCGAGGGCGAGCGCGAACTCGCCCGCCTGCGCGAGCAGTTCGCGCGGGACGAGGGCATCATCGCGCTTGCCACCCATGCCGCGTCGGTCGCGCACGAGCTCAACACGCCCCTGGGCACCCTCACCCTCATGCTGGACGACCTCGGCGAGCATTCCCTGCCGGCCGAGGTGCTGGAGGACTGCGCGGCCATGCGCAGGATCGTCGACGTCTGCCGCGACCGCGTGCGCGAGCTGGCCGCGCCCGCCCACGCCGAGGGCGCGCCTGCGACGGTGGACATCGAGCGGATCGTCGCGCGCTGGC
Source organism: Coralloluteibacterium thermophilum (assembly GCF_042654365.1). Classification (NCBI taxonomy): domain Bacteria; kingdom Pseudomonadati; phylum Pseudomonadota; class Gammaproteobacteria; order Lysobacterales; family Lysobacteraceae; genus Coralloluteibacterium; species Coralloluteibacterium thermophilum. Next base: position 54,928 of record NZ_JBHSGG010000040.1, on the reverse strand, counting down.
AACTGGTGCGCCCGGCCGTCGACCTGCATCGCGGGGGCGAGCTGCCGCCGACCGCCGCGCGCGTCGATCCCGGCGTCGGCCACCTCCTGCAGGTCCTGCTCAACAACGCCGCCGACGCCAGCGCGCGCGCCGGCAGCACGCGTGTGGACCTGCACCTGACGCAGGCGGCAGGACGGCTGGTCGGCGAGGTCCGCGACTACGGCGCCGGCTTCGACGACGACGCCGCGCCGCTGCCCGCGCGCATGTTCCGCAGCACCAAGCCGGACGGGCTCGGCGTCGGCCTGGCGCTGTCGCACGCGACCGTGGAGCGGCTCGGCGGGCAGCTGTCCATGGGGCCCGCGGACGGCCCGGGCGCGCGCGTCCGCTTCGAACTTCCACTGGAGCAGGCGTCCGCATGAACCCCCACCGCCGCGGCCTGATCGTCGACGACGACGACCTCTACGCCCGCACCCTGCAGCGCTCGCTGGCGCGGCGCGGCATCGACAGCGGGATCGCCCACGACGCGGCGGCCGCCCTCGCCGCGGCGGAGGCCGAGCGGCCCGACTTCGCGCTCATCGACCTCAAGCTCGGCAACGATTCCGGCCTCGCCCTGATCGCGCCGCTGCGCGCGCTGCGGCCCGACATGCGCATCCTGCTGGTCACCGGCTACGCCAGCGTGGCGACCGCCGTGGAGGCGATCAAGCGCGGCGCGGACAACTACCTGCCGAAGCCGACCACGCTCGACGCCATCCTCCGCGCGCTCGACGAGGACGCCGGCGCCGCCGATCCGGCCGAGGTCGAGATCGAGGACACCATGACACCGCTCGGGCGCCTGGAGTGGGAACATATCCAGCAGGCGCTGCAGGCCAGCGGCGGCAGCATCTCGGGGGCCGCGCGCCTGCTCGGGATGCACCGGCGCACCCTGCAGCGCAAGCTCGCCAAGCGTCCCGGCCCCGAGCGCCGCACCATCGATTGACTGGAAATGCCATGCACCTGCGCCCGTTCCTCGCCTTCCCTGCCCTCCTCGCCCTGGCCGCCTGCGACCGGACTCCGTCCGCGGACCCGGACCGCGCGCCCGATCCGCAGGCCGCCGCCCCGGCGCCTGCGCTGCAGGAGGGCTGCGTCCTGCACCTGGTCGACGGCTGGCTGGCCCCGGCACCGCCGGTCGCGCCGGTCCGGGCCGGCTACCTGACCATCCACAACGCCGGCAGCGAGCCCGTCGAGATCGAGGGGGTGTCCTCGCCCGCCTTCGCCCGTGTCGAGCTGCACGCGACCGAGGAGTCCGGCGGCGTCAGCCGCATGCGGCGCCTGGACGCCATCGAGGTGGCGCCGGGCGAGGCGCTGGAGCTTGCGCCGGGCGGCCTGCACCTGATGCTGATGGATCCGGTCGAGGACGGCCTGCCCGGCACGGTCGAGGTGGTGGTCCACGCCTGCGGCGAGGACTGGGCCGCTCCGCTGCCGCAGCGCGAGGACGCGGGCGACGCCGGCAGCGCCCACCGCCACCACGGCCACTGACCGCGGCGTTGCAAGCGGGGCGCCCTGCCCGCAGGCTATGCCGGCCATGTCCGCCCGCCGCACGTTCCTCCACCTGCTGCTCTGCCTGGCGCTGATCTTCAGCGCCGGCGCCAGCGCCTGGGCGGCGAGCCACCTGCCCGCCGTTCCCGCGCCGACGCCGGATTCGACGGACTGCCACGACCCGGCGCCGGCCCCGCAGGACGGCACTCCCATGGCCGTCGACGGCCACGGGGGCTGCTGCGACGACGGCGAGGCCTGCCGCGCGCTGTGCATGCAGCTCCAGTCCGCGCCGGTCCTCGTGCTGGCGCGCCCGCCCGACGCCCTGGCGCGCCTTCGCGGCGCGGCGCCGTCCACGCATCCCGATGCGTACGCCTCGCTGCACGACTCGCCCGAGGTCCGCCCTCCCATCGGCTAGACGCTCCCGATCGACGGCCGGCCGCCGCGCCTGCGCAGCGGCCGAGTACCCGCGGCGCCAGCGCCGCCAGTGGAGAGTCACAGCATGCATTCCGATTCGCCGGGGCCCATCCGGGCCTCGCGCCGCCGCTTCGTCGGCGGCCTGGCCGCGGGCGGCGTCCTCGCCGGCCTCGCGCCTCCCGTCCGTCCCGTCTGGGCGCTCGCCGGCCCCGGCCAGCCCACCGTCCTCGCGGGCTCCGAGTTCGACCTCGTCGTCGACAGCCTGCCCGTCGACTTCACCGGCCGCACGGTCCGCGCGGTCGCCGTCAACGGCTCGATCCCCGCGCCGGTCCTGCGCTGGCGCGAGGGCGACAGCGTCACCATCCGCGTCGCCAACCGGCTCGCCGAGGACACCTCGATCCACTGGCACGGCATCCTCCTGCCTGCCGACATGGACGGGGTACCGGGACTGAGCTTCACCGGCATCCACCCGGGACAGACCTTCACCTACCGCTTCGACGTGCGCCAGAGCGGCACCTACTGGTACCACAGCCACTCGAACTTCCAGGAGCAGATCGGGCACTACGGCCCGCTGATCGTCGACCCCATCGCCCCCGAGCCCTTCGCCTACGACCGCGACTACGTGGTGATGCTGAGCGACTGGACCGACGAGGACCCGCGCCGCATCTACGCCAAGCTCAAGAAGCAGGCGCACTACTACAACCGCAACGAGCGGACCGTCGGCGACTTCCTGCGCGACGTGCGCACCATGGGCTGGCGGGAGACCCTCGCCGACCGCCGCGACTGGGGCCGGATGCGCATGTCGCCCACCGACCTCGCCGACGTCAGCGGCGCGACCTATACCTACCTGATCAACGGCACCACCCCGAACGGCAACTGGACGGGCCTGTTCCGGCACGGCGAGCGGATCCGCCTGCGCGTCATCAACGGCTCGGCGATGACCTTCTTCGACCTGCGCATCCCGGGCCTGAAGATGACGGTGGTCGCCGCCGACGGCCAGTACGTGCGCCCGGTGACGGTGGACGAGTTCCGCATCGGCGTCGCCGAGACCTACGACGTCATCGTGGAGCCGGACGGCAGCGCCGAGGCGTTCACGATCTTCGCCCAGGCGATGGACCGCAGCGGCTACGCGCGCGCGACGCTGGCGACCCGGCCCGGCCTCGCCGCGCCGGTGCCCGAACCGGACCGGGTGGTGCTGCTCACCATGGCCGACATGGGCCACGACCATCACGGCGATCACGGCACGCAGGCGGACGCGCACGCGCATCACGCCGCCCCCCCGCACGCAGGACACGGCGCGCATGGCGGGCACGGCGCCATGCAGGCCCACCCCGCCAGCGAGTCGGGCAACTACGCCGTGGACATGCAGACCATGACGCCGCGCCCGCGTCTGGACGACCCGGGCATCGGCCTGCGCGACAACGGTCGGCGCGTGCTCACCTACGCCGACCTGCGCAGCAGCTTCCCGGACCCGGACGGCCGCGAACCGGGCCGCGAGATCGAGCTGCACCTCACCGGGCACATGGAGCGCTACATCTGGTCCTTCGACGGCGTGAAGTTCTCGGACGCCCACCCGCTGGTGTTCCGCTACGGCGAGCGCCTGCGCCTGACGCTGGTCAACGACACCATGATGGAGCACCCCATCCACCTGCACGGCATGTGGAGCGACCTCGAGGACGAGCACGGCGCCTTCCTGGTGCGCAAGCACACCGTCAACATGCCGCCGGGCACGCGGCGGAGCCTGCGCATCACCGCCGATGCGCTGGGCCGCTGGGCCTTCCACTGCCACCTGCTCTACCACATGGAAGCCGGCATGTTCCGGGAAGTGCGGGTGATCGAATGAACGCGCTCGTCGCACTTGCCCACCAGGCACGGACCGGGGGCGGCGTCCCCACGGGGATCCGAACCCCGGCCGCGCGTCTGCGGCATCCGCATCCCGCCCTGCTCGCCGCTGCGCTGCTCGTCGCGCTGGCCGGCCCTGCCGCGGAAGCACGGCCGCAGGCGGCCACGGACGCCGCACACGCCGCCCATCGCCACGGCGCCTCCGCACATCCCGAAAGCCACGACGCCCACGCGCACCACCGCGCGCACGGACACCACGCACACCACGGGCACGCCGACGACGCACCGCCGTCCACCGGCGGCGAGAATGACGCCGCACACGCCCCCCATGCCAGCCATGTGGGGCACACCGGACACGCGCCGGCGCAGGCACAGCCGTCTCGCGCACCCGCGGCATCCGCGCAACACCACCACGGCCATCACGACCACCACCACGCGCACCACCCGCAGGCGAACGCCGCGCAGGCAGGGCCGAACCTGCCGCCGATCACGGATGCCGATCGTGCTGCCGCCTTCCCCGACCTCGGCCCGCACGACATGGCCCACGGCGGCCAGCACGGCCACATGGACGACAACCCCTTCAACGTCCACGTGCGGTTCGACCGCCTGGAGTGGCAGAACACCGAGCCGGACGCCACCCTCGCCTGGAGCGCGAAGGCCTGGCTCGGTCGCGACGACGGCCGCCTGTGGCTGCGCAGCCACGGCGCCCGCAGCGGCGGCCGGACAGAGCACGCCGAACTGCAGGCGCTGTGGGGCAGGCCGGTCTCGCCGTGGTGGGACATGGTCGCCGGCGTCCGCCATCGTTCCCGACCGGGCCCCTCGCGCAGCGCGGCCGCCCTCGGCGTGATCGGGCTGGCGCCCTACTTCTTCGAGATCGAGGCGACCGCCTTCGTCGAGGAAGGCGGCCACGTCTCGGCCGAGGTGGAGGTCGAGTACGAACTCCTGTTCACCCAGGACCTCGTCCTGCAGCCGAGCCTCGGCCTCGAACTCAACGGCCGCAGCGACGCGGCGCAGGGCATCGGCTCGGGGTTGTCGTCGGCCCAGGCCGGGCTGCGCCTGCGCTACGAGATCCGCCGCGAGTTCGCGCCCTACCTCGGCATCGAATGGGAACGCAGCTTCGGCCGCACCGCCGACTTCGCGCGCGACGCCGGCCGCGGACACAGCGATGCACGCCTGGTCGCAGGCCTTCGCGTCTGGTTCTGACATCCTTGGCGTCCACGCGCCCCCTGTTCAACGAGGAACAACCCATGTCCCGCTTCTTCGCCCTCGCCCTCGCGGTGGCCGCCTGCGCGGTGGCCCCGGCGCTCGCCGGCGGCCCCGCCGCCGCCGCCGAAGCCCGCGCCGGACTGCCGCCCGTCACGGTCCACAAGTCGCCCGCCTGCGGCTGCTGCGGCAAGTGGATCGAGTACCTCGAGGCCGCGGGCTTCGAGGTGCGGGTGCGCGACACCCACGAACTCGGCGCGGTCAAAAAGCAGGCGCTCGGCATGCCCATGTCGATGGCGTCCTGCCACACCGCCGAGATCGACGGCTACGTGGTCGAGGGCCACGTGCCGGTGGGCGACATCCACCGCCTGCTGGCCGAGCGCCCGCAGGCGCGCGGCATCGCCGTGCCGGGCATGCCGCTGGGTTCGCCGGGCATGGAGACCGTCGACGGCCGCGTCGAGCCCTACGCGACCCTGCTCGTCGCCGACGACGGCAGCGCCACCGTGTTCGCCCGCCATGGCGAGGGCAACGAAGAAAAGTGAAGAAAGAACGCCCGAACCCGTTGACGACTTCCGGCACCGCCCGGTAAGCTATTCGTCTTTCCAGCACGTGGGGCCATAGCTCAGCTGGGAGAGCGCTACAATGGCATTGTAGAGGTCGCCGGTTCGATCCCGGCTGGCTCCACCACTCAAAAAGCTGGATGTCTCAAGTCCCCATCGTCTAGAGGCCTAGGACACAACCCTTTCACGGTTGCGACCGGGGTTCGAATCCCCGTGGGGACGCCATCCAGAAGAACGAAAAGACCCGCTCCGGCGGGTCTTCTCGTTTCTGCGTTCCGCAACCGGAAAACGGGCGCACCGGACTCCCCCCGGTGCGCCCCTTCCCCTCCCCTAGTGTTCGGCGACGCCGTGGTCGGGACGCGGCGTCGCGGCGGTGCTGGGCGGCAGCAGCGGATGTTCGATGCGCGGCTGCTCGCCCGTCAGCGTACGAAGGAAGGCTGCGATGGCGCCCACTTCGCCGGCGTCGAGTTCGCGACCGAGCTGGCTGCTGCCCATGATGGCGACGGCCTCCTCGAGCTCCCAGACCTCGCCGCTGTGGAAGTACGGCGCGGTCAGCGCGACGTTGCGCAGCGGCGCGGCGCGGAACACGTACTCGTCGCTCGCGGTCTGGGTCACCACGAAGCGGCCCTTGTCGCCCTCAGGCAGCACCTCCGCCCCCGGACGCTGCACGACGCCGAACGGGAAATAGGCCATGCCGCCGAGGTTGACGCCGTTGTGGCAGGCGGCGCAGCCGGCATCGACGAACAGGCGCAGGCCCTCGCGCTCGCGCGCGTCGAGCGCGTCGGTCTCGCCGGCGAGGTAGCGGTCGAAGGGCGCGTTCGGCGTCACCAGCGTCGCCTCGAAGGCTTCGAGCGCACGCGCGACGTTGTCGAAGCTCACGGGATCGGGATCGTCCGGATAGGCCGCGGCGAAGGCCTCGACGTAGGCCGGCATGCTGCGCAGCGTCGCGACCACGCGCTCGGGCGTGTTGTTCATCTCGACCGAGGCGGCGATGGGCCCCTTGGCCTGCTCCATGAGGTCCTGCGCGCGGCCGTCCCAGAACTGGGCGATGTTGAGCACCGCGTTGAACACCGTCGGCGAGTTGCGCGGGCCGCGCTGCCAGCCATGGCCGATGGACGCGGGCACGTTGTCGGCGCCGCCGGTGCCGACGTTGTGGCAGGTGTTGCAGCTGATGACGTGGCTGCGGGACAGGCGCGGCTCGAAGAACAGCATGTGCCCCAGCTCGATCTCCGCCGGGGTCACCGTGCGCGCGAGGGCGTCCTCGCCGCGCTCGGGAATGGGCTTGAACAGCGTGGTCGCGGTGGCGTGCAGCGTGTCGTCGGCGTGGCCGACCAGCGGGCACAGCGCCAGCAGCAGGGCGGAAGCGATGCGGCTCGGTGACATCGGGCGCTCCAGTTGGATGGACCGCCCCAGTACACGTCGGCGCGCGGCGGCGCGCCTTGATCACGATCAAGCCGCCCGCGGGATCCCGCCCGGATCGCGCCCCTCAGACCGCGGCGAGCAGCGGGTCGGCCGGCTCGGCCGAGCGCAGGGTATAGGCGCCGTGGCCCTGCTCGGCCAGGTACTGCAGCCACTTGCCGAGGAAGGTGTTCATGCGCAGGCGGTGGTCGAAGACCACCCTGGACGGCGCATCGAGGCCGATCACGTCCTGCCAGCGCCTGCCGACGTAGCAGTGGGTCGCCTCGGTCTGCCGCGCGTCGAGGTAGTGCCGCACGTGCGCGGAGGGATCCGGCGCGCCGGTCACCGGGTCGGGCATGGCATAGCTCAGGCGCATCTCCAGCGTGTAGGGATGCCGCTCGAGCACCTCCAGGCGCAGGTCGAGACCGTCGCCCACCCGCGAGACGTAGGCGCCCGGCGCGAGCGCGACGGGCGCGAACATGCGCGTCAGCCGCTGGTGGTTCTCGGCGTACAGGCCCATCAGCCACGCGAAGCGGCCGACGCGCGAGGGAAGCCTGGTCTTTTCGGCGATCAACATGGGCGGATGCTAGGCATGGCTGGACGAGGGGCGCAACGCGCGTATGCTGGCGGGCGCGGCCCGCTCCGGCGCCGCGCGATCCGTCCTCGTCCATGGACGCCCTGGCCGCCGCCACGGACCGGCGGCGCTGGCGCCCGCTCAGAACAGGTGTCGGTGGATCCCCAGGGTCGAGAGCACCTTGCTCGCGATCTCCTCGATCGATGTATGGGTCGTATTGAGGCTGGACAAGCCCGCGTTGCGGAACAGCAGTTCAGCCGCCGCCACCTCGCGCCGGCACTGGTCGGGTTCCGCATAGCGGCTGCCCGGCCTGCGCTGCTGGCGGATCTGCGCCAGCCGCACCGGATCGATGGTCAGGCCGAACAGCTTGCGGCGGTGCGGGCGCAGGCGCTTCGGCAGCTCGGCGCCCTCCAGGTCCTCCTCGGTCAGCGGGTAGTTCGCCGCCGCCACGCCGTAGTGCAGCGCCATGTAGAGGCAGGTCGGCGTCTTTCCCGAGCGCGACACGCCGACGAGGATGAGGTCCGCCTCGTCGTAGTTCACGTCCATGCCGTCGTCGTGGCTCAGCGCGTAGTTGGTCGCCTCGATGCGGCGCTCGTACGCGGCGAAGTCGACCAGGCCGTGCGCACGCCCCACGCGCGGCTGCGAGGCCACGCCCAGTTCCTGCTCCAGCGGCGCGATGAAGGGCGCGAACACGTCGAGGATGAGCGCGCCGCTGCCGGCGAGCACCGCGCTCAGGTTCCCGTCGAGCACAGTGTTGATCACGATGGGCCGCAGCCCCGCGCGCTCGCCCGCCTCGCGGATGCGATCGGCGGCCTGCTGCGCGCGCCCGACCGAGTCCACGAAGGCGATCCGGTGGGTGTCGAACGGCATGTCGCCGAACTGCGTGAGCATGCTGTGCCCGATCGTCTCGGCGGTGATTCCGGTGCCGTCCGAGACGTAGAAGACGGGGCGTGGCTGGGTCATGGCGAGGGGAAAGCAAGGAAGGGTGAAAACTCTCACGGGGCATTGACCCGCGCCTGCGCGACACTACAAAAAGCGCGCCGGATCAAGCTTGTATGCCGTGAAGGCGACCCGCATCATACGCGGCCAAGGCGCTTCGCGCCGGTCGCGCCCCTCTCTTCCGACCCCTTATCAGGAGCGTCTTTTGAACGCGCACGTGCTTTGGCTGCATGAACTCCGTCTGGCCGATCTGGCCCAGGTGGGCGGCAAGAATTCCTCGCTGGGCGAGATGATCAGCGAGCTGTCGAACCTCGGCGTCTCCGTGCCCGGCGGCTTCGCCACCACCGCGGACGCCTTCCGCGAGTTCATCCAGTACAAGGACCTGTCCACCCGCATCTTCGACCGCCTCGCCACGCTCGACACCGAGGACGTGGACGCGCTTGCCGAGGCCGGCCGCGAGATCCGCGGCTGGGTGATCGAGGCGCCGCTGCCCGAGGCGCTCGACCGCGAGATCCGTTCCGCGTACGCGCGCCTGTGCGAGGAGGCCGGCGGCCACGACGTCGCCGTCGCGGTGCGCTCCTCGGCCACCGCCGAGGACCTGCCCGATGCCAGCTTCGCGGGCCAGCAGGAGACCTTCCTCAACATCGCCGGCGCCGACGAGGTGGTGATCAAGGTCAAGGAGGTCTTCGCCTCGCTCTACAACGACCGCGCCATCGCCTACCGCGTGCACCACGGCTTCAAGCACGAGGAAGTGTTCCTGTCCGCCGGCGTGCAGCTGATGGTGCGTTCCGACATCGGCGCCTCCGGCGTGCTGTTCACCCTCGACACCGAGTCCGGCTTCCCGGACGTGGTGTTCGTCACCTCCAGCTACGGCCTGGGCGAGAACGTCGTGCAGGGCGCGGTGAACCCGGACGAGTTCTACGTCTACAAGCCCACGCTGCGCGAGGGCAAGCCCGCGATCCTGCGCCGCCAGCTCGGCTCCAAGCAGATCCGCATGGTCTATTCCGACGCGCCGGGCGAACGCGTGCGCAACGAGGACACGCCCGCCGAGCTGCGCAACCGCTTCTCGATCACCGACGAGGACGTGCACGAGCTCGCGCGCCAGGCGCTGACCATCGAGAAGCACTACGGCCGCCCGATGGACATCGAGTGGGCGAAGGACGGCGAGAGCGGCCGCATCTACATCGTGCAGGCGCGCCCGGAGACGGTGAAGTCGCGCAGCAACGCGCAGCAGATCGAGCGCTTCCGCATGAAGCAGCGCGGCGAGGTCGTGGTCGAGGGCCGCGCCATCGGCCAGAAGATCGGCGCCGGCACCGCGAAGGTGATCCGCTCGCTCAAGGACATGAACCGCGTGCAGCCCGGCGACGTGCTGGTCGCCGACATGACCGATCCCGACTGGGAGCCGGTGATGAAGCGCGCCTCGGCCATCGTCACCAACCGCGGCGGCCGCACCTGCCACGCGGCGATCATCGCGCGCGAGCTGGGCGTGCCCGCGGTGGTCGGCTGCGGCAACGCGCTCGACGCCATCGAGGACGGCGCCGAGGTGACCGTGAGCTGCGCCGAGGGCGACACCGGCTACATCTACGAGGGCAGGCAGGAATTCGAGCGGATCACCGCGGACCTCACCGACATGCCGCCGGCGCCGCTCAAGATCATGATGAACGTGGCGAACCCGGAGCGCGCCTTCGACTTCGCCATGCTGCCGCACAAGGGCGTAGGCCTGGCGCGGCTGGAGATGATCATCGCCTCGCACATCGGCGTGCATCCGCGCGCCCTGCTCGAATACGACCGCCAGGACGCCGAGACCCGCCGCCGCATCGACGAGCGCATGGCCGGCTACTCCGACCCGGTGGGCTTCTACGTCGACCGCCTGGCCGAGGGCATCGCCACCATCACCGCGGCCTTCGCGCCGGAGCCGGTGATCGTGCGCCTGTCGGACTTCAAGTCGAACGAGTACGCCAACCTCATCGGCGGCGAGAAGTACGAGCCCGAGGAGGAGAACCCGATGATCGGCTTCCGCGGCGCCAGCCGCTACGTCGATCCCTCCTTCGAGCCCGCCTTCGAGCTCGAGTGCCGCGCCATGCGCAAGGTCCGCGAGACCATGGGGCTCACCAACGCCTGGGTCATGATCCCGTTCGTGCGCACCCTCGACGAGGGCCGGCGCGTGATCGAGGTGCTGCGGAAGCACGGGCTCGAGCAGGGCAAGGACGGCCTCAGGATCATCATGATGTGCGAGGTCCCCTCGAACGCGCTGATGGCCGAGGAGTTCCTCGAGATCTTCGACGGCTTCTCGATCGGCTCGAACGACATGACCCAGCTCACCCTGGGCCTCGACCGCGATTCGAGCATCGTCGCCAACCTCTTCGACGAGCGCGACCCGGCGGTCAAGAAGATGCTGGCGATGGCGATCGGCGCGGCGAAGAAGAAGGGCAAGTACGTCGGCATCTGCGGCCAGGGGCCGAGCGACCATCCCGATCTCGCCGAGTGGCTGCTCGAGCAGGGCATCGAGTCGATGTCGCTCAATCCCGACACCGTCGTCGACACGTGGCTGCGCCTGGCCAAGCTCAAGGCCGAAGGCGGCGCCGCGGCGGCCTGAGGCGACGCGCCGCCGGGCCCGACTTCCGACGCCCCGCCCTGCCCGGCGGGGCGTCGTCGTTTCCACACCACCACCAGGAGCCACGCCATGAACGCCTTCCTCGGCGCCCTGCCCTCCGACTGGGAAGACCGCCTGCTCGACTTCGGCCTGCACCTCATCGCGGCCCTGCTCATCCTGCTGGTCGGCATGTGGGTGGCGCGCCTGCTCGCGCACCGCATGCTGCCGCGCGTGCTCGACCGCGCGGGCGTGGACGGCATGCTGACCGCCTTCCTCCGCAACGTGGTCTACGTGGTGGGCGTGGTGCTCGTGATCGCCACCGCGCTGACCGCGATCAACGTGCCGATGACGTCCCTGGTCGCCGTGCTCGGCGCGGCCGGCCTGGCGATCGGTCTGGCGCTCAAGGACTCGCTGTCCAACATCGCCGCGGGCGTCATGCTGGTGACCCTGCGCCCCTTCCGCGCCGGCGACGTGGTGACCGTGGCCGGCCAGACCGGGACGGTGCAGCAGGTCCGCATCTTCCAGACCGTGCTGTCGGGGCCGGACAACCAGAGCTTCACCATCCCCAACAACCTCATCACCGCCCAGCCCATCGTCAACCTGACGGCGCAGCCGACGCGGCGCGTCGAGCTGGTGATCGGGATCGGCTACGGCGACGACATCGCCACGGCCAAGCGCGTCGCGCTGGAGGCCATGACCAGCGACCCGCGCGTGCTCGACACGCCGCCGCCGGACGTGCTGGTCTACGCGCTCGGCGACAACAGCGTCAACCTGGGCATCCGCTGCTTCGTGGCCAAGGCGGACTGGTTCGCGGTGAGGTGCGACCTGACCGAGCGCATCAAGCTCGGCTTCGACCGCGCCGGCGTCAGCATTCCCTTCCCGCAGCGCGACATGCACCTCTACCTGCACAACGGCGATGCGCAGCCGGTCGTGGAGCGGATCGCGCAGCAGCGCGGGCCGCAGGCGCCGCTGCCCGGAGGCGAGTGAGGCCGGTCGCCGGCCGCGGCCGAGGGCGCTCCTGCGGACAGGCGGCGCGCGGCCGCGGCCGCCCTTCCGCGCGGGTCAGGCCCCCGGAAGCCCGCCGAGCCGGCCCATGAACGGGCGGTAGTGGCGAAGTTCCGCGACCGAGTCGCGGATGTCGGACAGGGCCGTGTGCGCGGACTCCTTCGAGTAGCCCTTGGCGATGTCCGGCGCCCAGCGCCGCGCCAGCTCCTTGATCGTGGAGACGTCGAGGTTGCGGTAGTGGAACCAGCGCTCCACCCGCGGCATCAGCCGGTAGAGGAAGCGGCGGTCCTGGCAGATCGAGTTGCCGCACATCGGCGACTTGCGCTCGGGCACCCACTGCGCGAGGAAGTCCAGCGTCCGCGTCTCCGCCTCCACCATGTCCACGCCCGACTCCAGCACCCGCTGCCACAGGCCGGAGCGGCCGTGCTGGGTGCGGTTCCACTCGTCCATGGCCTCCAGCCGTTCCAGCGGATGGCGAATGGCGAGTTCGGGGCCCTCGGCGATGATGTTGAGTTCGCGGTCGGTGATGAGCGTGGCGATCTCGAGGATCGAATCGGTGTCCGGATCCAGCCCGGTCATTTCCAGGTCGATCCAGATCAGGTGGCTGTCGCTCGAGATGACGGGGTTGCTCATGTGCTCGCGGATGTGGGTCCCAGCGCGCATCATACCGGCAGCCCCACAGCATGCCCGCCCATGCCGACGCCCTTCTCCATGGACCCCGCGCACTACACCGTCATCTCCTCGATGATCACGCCGGCGTTCTTCCTCACCGCGACCAGCTCCATGCTGATGTCGTCCAACGCGCGGCTGGCGCGGGTGGTGGACCGCATGCGGGTGGATCTCGCGAAGCTGCGCGAAACGCCCCAGGGCGAGCAGCGCCGGCAGATGGAGGCGCGCATCGTGACGCACAGGAAGCGCTCGACGCTGGCGCTCTCGGCGCTGCGCCTGCTGTACGGGTCGCTCAGCGCCTTCGTCTGCACCAGCCTCGCGATCGCCGCGGACAGCTTCCTCGGCTACCGCCTGGCGCACCTGCCGACGTTCTTCGCGATCATCGGCGTGCTGCTGATGTTCGGCGCCTCGGTCTGCATGGGCCGCGAGGCCCGGCTGGGCCTGAAGATGCTCGACCTCGAACTGCGCGAGGAGCTTTCCCGCGACACGCTGGAGGCCATCGACGGCGGCGACAGGCGCCCCGACTAGAGCGTGGCGGGTGCGGGCTTCGGTCGCGGCTGAAGCCGCTCCTACGATGCAGAGCGCCGCAGCGACTTAGCCGCGACGCGCGGCGCGCTTGGCGCGGAAGTAGGCGGTGAGCCGTGCCGCGGCCTCCTCGCCCAGCACGCCGCCCTGCACCGCCAGCCGGTGGTTGTGGCGCGGATCGCCGAGCACGTCGAACACGCTGCCGGCGGCGCCGGTCTTGGGATCGGTCGCGCCGTAGACGACGCGGGCCACGCGCGCGTGGATCATCGCCATGGCGCACATGGTGCAGGGTTCCAGCGTGACGTAGAGCGTGCAGCCGACCAGGCGATGGTTGCCGAGCCGCATGCCGGCCTGCCGCATGGCGACGATCTCGGCGTGCGCGGTCGGGTCGTGCTCGGTGATGTTGCGGTTCCAGCCCTCGCCGACGAGGCGGCCCTCGGCGTCGACCACCACCGCGCCGACCGGCACCTCGTCGTCCTCGCGCTGCGCGCGCTCGCCCAGCGCCAGGGCGCGGCGCATCCAGCGCGCGTCCGTCTCGGCATCGGCGGGCGCGGCCGCGGGCAGCGGGCGCGGGAGGGGCGTCGGGGGCACGGCGGCGGAGCCTGGTGGGCGGGCGGCAATGATACGGCCCCGCCCCGCAGGCCGGCAGGCGGCTACTCCCTGCCCCAGCCCATGCGCCGCGTCACGCGCTTCTCGATCTCCAGCACGACCATCAGCGCCGCGCCGAGCGCGACGATCACGAGGCCGTCGAGCAGCGACAGCGGGCGGGTGTCGAACAGGCGCTGCATCGCCGGCAGGTAGGTGAAGGCGAGCTGCGCCACCACCACCACCGCCACCGCGCCCAGCACCGCCGGCGTCCCCAGCATGCCGCGCCAGCTGAACGAGCTGACGTGCAGGTAGCGCACGTTGAACAGGTAGAAGATCTCCAGCACCACGATGGTGTTGACGACCATGGTCCGCGCGGTCGCCAGGTCGTCGCCGTGGGTCAGGCCGTAGAAGAACACGCCCAGCGCGGCAGCGGTGAACAGCAGCGAGACCAGCGCCACGCGCCACACCATGAAGGGCGAGAGCAGGCCCTGCCCCGGCGGGCGCGGCCGTCGCCGCATCACGTCGGGCTCGGCGGGCTCGAACGCCAGGGCCAGGCCGAGCGTCGCCGAGGTCACCAGGTTCACCCACAGGATCTGCACCGCCGACATCGGCATGGCGAAGTTGAAGAGGATGGCGGCGAGCACCGCCAGCACCTCGCCGCCGTTGGTGGGCAGCGTCCACGAGGTCACCTTGCGGATGTTGTCGTAGACCACCCGGCCCTCGTGCACGGCGGCCACGATGGACGCGAAGTTGTCGTCCAGCAGGACCATCTCCGAGGCTTCCTTGGCTGCATCGGTGCCCTTGAGGCCCATGCCGATGCCGACGTCCGCCTGCTTGAGCGAGGGCGCGTCGTTGACGCCGTCGCCGGTCATGGCGACCACCGCGCCCGTGGACTGCAACGCGCGCACGATGCGCAGCTTGTGCTCGGGACTGGTGCGCGCGAAGACGTCGGTCTCCGCCACCACCTGCGGCAGCGCGGCGTCGTCGATGGCGTCGAGATCGCGCCCGGTGAGCACGCGCGAGCGCTCGCCCAGGCCGAGCTGGCGGCCGATGGCGGCGGCGGTGTCGCCATGGTCGCCGGTGATCATCTTCACCGCGATGCCGGCCGCGCGGCATTCGGCGATGGCCGCCACCGCCTCCGGGCGCGGCGGGTCGATGAAGCCCACCAGGCCGACGAAGACCAGACCCTGGGCCAAGTCGTCGTGGTCGACCCGCGCAGTGTCCGCCGGCACGGTCTTCACCGCGAAGCCGAGCACGCGCTCGCCCTGCGCTGCGGCCTCGGCGATCCGCGCGCTCCACGCGGCGGCGTCGAGCGCGACCGCGCCGTCCGCGCCGTCCGCCTGCAGCGTACAGAGCTGCAGCAGTTCGTCGGGCGCGCCCTTCACGAAGACGCAGGCCGCGTCGCCCTCGCGGTTGAGCGTGGCCATGTAGCGGTAGCGCGCATCGAAGGGGATGGCGTCGACGCGTCGCCACGCGCGGCGGGTGGCTGCGGGATCCAGCCCCGCCTTCATCGCCAGCGCCACCAGGGCGCCCTCCATGGGGTCGCCCTGGACCGCCCAGTGCCCGTCCTTCCGCACCAGCTCGGCGTCGTTGCACAGCAGTGCCGCGCGCACCAGCGGGGCCGCGGCCTCGAGCGCGCCGGGCGCCTGCGCTTCGAGCCCGCCCTCCGGTGCATAGCCGGAGCCACTCGCCACGACGCGCCCGGCGACCGTCTCCAGCCGCGTCGCGGTCATCTCGTTGCGGGTGAGGGTCCCGGTCTTGTCGGAGCAGATGACCGAGGTCGAGCCCAGCGTCTCCACCGCAGGCAGCCTGCGGATGGCGGCGTTGCGCCGCGCCATCCGCTGCACGCCGATGGCGAGGGTGATGGTGATGACCGCCGGCAGGCCCTCGGGAATCGCGCTCACCGCCAGCGCCACCACCGCGACCAGCGCGTCCACCCAGGGATAGCCGCGCACGGCCACCGCGAACGCGAACAGCAGGGCCGACATCGCCAGCGCCAGCCAGGTGAAGCGCGTGCCGAACCGGTTGATCTGGCGCAGCAGCGGCGTGGTCAGGGTCTGGACCTCGTGCAGCATCGCGCTGATGCGGCCGATCTCGGTGCGCATGCCGGTGCCGACGGCCACGCCCACCGCCTGCCCCGCCGCCACGAAGGTGCCCGAATAGGCCATGGAGTGGCGGTCGCCGAGCACCGCGTCGTGGGCGACGGGCGCGACGTGCTTCTCGGCCGCGACCGATTCGCCGGTGAGGATGGCCTCCTCCACCCGCAGCGAATGCGCGCGCACCAGGCGCAGGTCCGCCGGCACCCGGTCGCCGGCCTCCAGCAGCACGATGTCGCCCGGCACGATCTCCGACACCGGCACGCCGGTGCGGCTGCCTCCGCGCAGCAGCTGCGCCTCGCTGGCGATCAGGCCGCGGATGGCGTTGAGTGCGCGCTCGGCCTTGCCCTCCTGCACGAAGCCGACGATGGCGTTCACCAGGACGACCGCGACGATCACCACGGCGTCGAGCACGTGTTCCAGCAGGGCGGCCGCCACCGCCGCGGCGAGCAGGAAGTAGATCAGCGCGTTGTGGAACTGGGCCAGGAAGCGGAGCAGCGGGTGCCGCCCGGACGCCTGCGGCAGTTCGTTGCGCCCGTGCGTGGCCAGCCGGCGCGCGGCCTCGTTCGGGTCCAGGCCGTCGTGGCCGGACCCGAGCGCCTGCAGCACGACCTCCGCAGGGCGGGCGTGGAAGGCGGGGTCGCTGGCGGGATCGCGCGCCTCGGAAGTGTCCATGCTGGCTCCTGTCCTGGTGAGGAGGCGTGGCCTGCGCATCGGGGCGCATCCCCGCCTCGTCCGGATGATGCGCGCGCGGGGCGGGCGCGCGCCTTGCGTTCGATCAAGGCGAGCCGGCGCCGCGGCCTGCGCTTCAGGCCGCGCCCCACAGCGTGCGCAGGGGACCGTCGTCGCCCTCGACCGGATCGCTGTCCGGGCGCGGCAGGGTCGCGATGCGGCGGCGCATCTCCGGCGTCGGCGCCTCGCGACAGATGTCGGGCGTCTGCCCGGGCGGGTAGGCGCCGACGACGAGGAAGCCGTCGCTCGCCTCCAGGCAGCGGTGTCCCGTGCCCGCCGGTAGCACCAGCACGTCGCCCGCCGAGACCTGCACGTCCTCGCCGCCGGGACCGCCCAGCACCAGCCGCGCCGAACCGCCGGCCACGCCCAGCGCCTCGTGCGCCTGGGTGTGGTAGTGGTGATGGTCGTAGATGCCGTCGCGCCACTGCGGCGGCCAGCGGTTCGCGGCGAACCGGCTCTCGAAGGCCGAGGCGGCGGCCTCGACGGACCGCCCGGACAGCACGCCGCGATAGATCAGGACCGGCAGGTCCGGGGCGTTCGGCACCCAGTCCCGGGCGGTGAGCAGAAGCGTTTCCGGCTGCATCCGGCCTCCTCTTTCGGTTCTGCGGACGGCCCCACCCTCGGCGCGGCTGCGGCCCACTGTGTCGGCAGCGGCGTTGAGGGCGTGTCGTGCCGCTCGCCCCGGACACGCCGTGTCGACCGGGACAGCCGCTCCGAGGCTGCTGGATCCTGCGCGATGGTTGCCCGATCCTCCCATCCGGCGGCCTGCGCGCTTGTGCCGTGCCCGGCGCCGGGCGTAGCGTCCGCGGCATGCGATCGTCCGCCCCCGCCTCCCCTGCCGCCCTCGCCGAGCTGGGCACGCTGATCGCGCGCTACGCCCCCGGCCCGGGCGGGCATTGTGCGATCCCACGGGTCGGCCTCCTGCGCGCCGATGCCCCGACCGAGCCGGTACCGGTCGTCTACGAGCCGCTCCTGTGCCTCGTGGCCCAGGGGCGCAAGCGCGTCATGCTGGGCGAGCAGGTGGTGGAGTACGACCCCGCGAACTATCTGATCGCTTCGGTGGACCTGCCGGTGACCGGCGCGGTGCTGGAGGCCTCGCCGGAAGCGCCCTACCTCTCGATGAGCCTGCGCATCGACCCGGCCCTGCTCGCCGAGGTCATGCTCGGCGTGCCGGCGCCCGCCGCGCCCCCGGGCGCGCACCCGGGCCTCGTCGCCAGCCCCATCGACGCGGATCTGCTCGACCCCGCACTGCGCCTCCTGCGCCTCCTGGAGCGTCCGGAGGACATCCCCGTGCTCGCGCCGATGATCGAGCGCGAGATCCTCTATCGCGTCCTGACCGGGGAACAGGGCGCGATGCTGCGCCAGATCGCGCAGGCCGGCAGCACGCTCACCCGCATCGGCCGCGCCATCGCCTGGATCCGCCGCCACTACGCCGAGCCGTTCCGGATCGAGACGGTCGCCGCCGTCGCCAACATGACCCCCTCGACCTTCCACCGGCACTTCAAGGGCATCACCTCGATGAGTCCCCTGCAGTACCAGAAGCGCATCCGCCTGCAGGAGGCGCGCCGCTTCCTCCTCGCCAACCAGGCGGACGCGGCCAGCGTGGGGTTCGCGGTGGGCTACGAGAGCCCGTCGCAGTTCAGCCGCGAGTACCGGCGGCTGTTCGGCGCGCCGCCGCTGCGCGACGCCGAGCGTCTCCGCGCGAGCGGGCTGGCCGAGCAGCTTGCCGTGGCCTGAGCGCCGCGTTGACGCGCGCGCGAGGCCGCGCCCGCTAGGGTCGGGCGCTTCCGCGAGGAGTCCGCGATGACGCAGGCCGCGCCGCCCATGCCGCCGAGGCAGTACGCCCGGGTCGGCGACATCCGCCTGGCCTTCCACGAGGCGGGCCCGCGCAGCGGCGTTCCCGTCGTGCTCTGCCACGGCTTTCCGGAGCTCGCCTTCTCCTGGCGGCACCAGATCCGCGCGCTCGCGGATGCGGGCTACCGCGTGGTCGTGCCGGACCAGCGCGGCTACGGCGCGAGCGACCGCCCGGACGACGTCGCCGCCTACGACATGGCGCACCTGACCCGCGACCTCACCGGCCTCCTCGACCACCTCGGCATCGACCGCGCCATCTTCTGCGGCCACGACTGGGGCGGGCTCGTCGTCTGGCAGATGCCGCTCATGCACCCGCAGCGGACCGCCGGAGTGATCGGCGTCAACACGCCGTTCCGTCCCCGCCCGCCCACGGATCCGGTGGCGACGCTGCGCAGGTTGATGGGGCACGACATGTACATCGTGCACTTCCAGACGCCCGGCGACGCCGACGCCCTCCTCGCCGCCGATCCGCGACGGGTCTTCGACTGCCTGATGCGCCGTCCGCCCGCCGACGCGACCGCGGCGGCCAGCGGCGTGACCGACCCCGCCGGCACCGAAGGCGGCTTCGCGCTGGTGCGCTGGATCCAGGCCTGGGATCCGGCGCGCGACACCCGCGAGCGCTTCCTGACCGAGGCGGAGCTGGAGGTCTTCGTCGACACCTTCGCGCGCACCGGCTTCACAGGCGGCATCAACTGGTACCGCAACCTGTCGCGCAACTGGCAGCGATCGGCGCACCTGCCCGGGCGCGTCGAGGTCCCGGCGCTGATGGTGATGGCGGAGAAGGACCCGTTCCTGCCGCCCGCCGCCGCGGACGGCATGGCGCGGCACGTCCCGGACCTGGAGAAGGTCCTGCTGCGCGGCGTCGGCCACTGGACGCAGCAGGAGGCGCCCGACCGGCTCGCCACCGTGTTGATCGACTGGCTGCGGCGGCGCTTCCCGCCGCGCGCTGCGGCCAGCCCCGTCCAGTCCGCCTAGTCCGCCTGGTCCGCCTGGGCCGGCAGCGGCACCAGCAGCCGGACGCGCGCCCCGCCCGCATTCTCGCGGTAGAGCCTCGCCCCGCAGGTCCGGGCGAGGGTGTCGACGAGGCCGGCGCCACGCCGCGTGCGCCCACCCGGCGATGCCGACATCGCTTCCGCGAAGCCCGGCCCGCCGTCGGCCAGGACCACCTCGAGCGTCCCCGCGTCCGTGCGGGACACCCGCAGGCGCAGGCCGCGTTCGATGGCGGCGCCGTGCTTGATGGCATTGGTGACCAGCTCGTTGACGATCAGGCCGAGGTTGGAGGCGAGCGCGAACGGCGCGCGGACGCCCTGCGCCTCGCTCTCCAGCAGCGCGCGTTCGCCGCCCTGGGCCTCGAAGACGCAGCGCGCAAGCGTCGGCAGGTACTCGCCGAGGTCCACCCCGCCGCCCTCGTGGCTGTGCAGTTGCTCGTGCACCACGCCGAGGCCGCGCAGGCGCGCGATCGCATCGCAGAGGATCGCCCTCGCCTCCTCGCCCTGCGCGCGCGTCTGGGCGAGCTGCAGGTAGGACACGACCATCTGCAGGTTGTTCTTCATGCGATGGTCGAGCTCGGCCCTCAGCAGGCGCTGGTACTCCTGCTGCTCGCGCTGCTCGGTGATGTCCACGCAACTGCCGAAGTAGCCGGCGAACTGGCCGCTCCGGTAGTACGGCGCGCCGCTGTCCAGGATCCAGCGGTACTCGCCGTCGTGGCGGCGCAGCCGGTAGGGCATGGCGAAGCGCTCGCGTGCGTCGAACGCCCGCTCGTAGATCCCGACGCAGCGTTCGAGGTCGTCCGGGTGCACGTCCGCAGCCCAGCCGTAGCCGCACAGCTCCTCCAGCCTCCTCCCGGAGTAGTCGCGCCAGGGCCGGTTGAACCAGTCGCACAGCTTGTCCGGCCGCGAGCGCCAGATCATCACCGGCGCGTTGTCGGCGAGCTCCCTGAATTCGAGCTCGCCGAGATCGGGAACGGCGTCCAAGCCATCGATCTCGCTCTGCATCCTGCCTCCTCGCCTCGTGCCACCGCCGGTCTTGCCGGCCACCGCCCCCTTCTGTCCGTGTCGCCGCCGCATCCGGCAACGGCACGGGCTCCGATCATATACGGCGCATGAACGGCCGTGAGCAAGCGTGAGAAAAGGCGGTTGTGCGCCCCGGCGCCGCATGGCTGCCGCACCGGCCGTCCACATGGCGCGCATGCGCCCCGCGCCAGAGTTTCCGCATGGCAACGGCAGTCCGCCCACGCACGCTTCTTCTGGCCGCGACGCTCGCCCTGCCCGCGGCGCGGCCGGCGCCCGCCGTGCCGCCGGCACCGCCGGTCTCCACCGATCCCGCCGGCCTCCCCGTCTGCACCGCGTGGCGCGATGCGGGCGGCGTCCTGGCCCTGGGCCGCGTCGCTCTCGGGACGCGGCAGCGCGCGCTCCCGGCCGAGTGGCCGCGGACGCCGGGCTGCACCGACCGCGGCAGCGCCTGCGAGGTGCGCGACCCGCAGGGTCTCGCCTACGTCGTCGAGCGCGGCCGCATCGGGCGGATCGAAGCCCGGCGCGCGGACGCGCTCGGGGCGGTGCTCCCCCTGGGGCTGGCCTTCGGGGAGGAGCGCGGCACGGTCGCGCGGCGGCTGGCCGCCATCCCGGAAGCCGGCCCCCGCGCCCAGTTGCTGGCGCAGGCCGCAGGCGCCCACGGCCCCCGGTGGGCCAGCGACTTCTGCGTCATCCACGGAAACGCCGCGCCCGCGAGCTGGTACGTCGGCTTCGATGCCGCCGGGCGGCTCGAGACGGTCGGCCTCCGGCTCGACCCGGCGCAGAGAACGGAGCCACGACCATGACCCGAC
The DNA here is from genome assembly GCF_042654365.1 of Coralloluteibacterium thermophilum. NCBI lineage: Bacteria > Pseudomonadati > Pseudomonadota > Gammaproteobacteria > Lysobacterales > Lysobacteraceae > Coralloluteibacterium > Coralloluteibacterium thermophilum. Next base: position 33,621 of record NZ_JBHSGG010000040.1, on the reverse strand, counting down.
GCCCCTTCCCCCTGCCGGCGCTCCTGGCGCCGGTCCTGCTGACCGTCGCCGCGTGCGGCGGCGAGATGCCCCCGCAATCGGCCCAGGGCCTGCAGCAGCCCATCGAGGCACCGCCACCCGCCGGTCCCGGACGCCCCGCGCCGGCCGCGCACGGCGACGCCCCCGTGGTCGTGCTCGACCTGCGGGAGAACGCGCCGCCGCTCGCCGGCGGGCGTGGCCTCGACGCCCTGGCGGCGGCCTTCCCCGGTGGCGTGCCGGCCGGTGCCGACGCGCGCGGCCTGGTCCAGGGCCACTTCACCGAGGCCGGGCGCCCGCAGCAGGCGGCGCTGGTCGCCCGCGGCAGCGAGGCCACGCTGCTGGTGCTGGAGGGCGAGACCGTGGTCGCCCGCCTGCCGGTGCCCGCGCCCTACGACGCCGGGCTCGCCGCGGCGCACGACCTTGACGGCGACGGCAGGGACGAGCTCCTCCTCCGCAGCGAGCGGATGGACGGCGCGCGCACCGTCACCGGCGTGGCGGTCGTCGCAATCGAGGACGGCGCCCTTCGCATGCTGGAGCAGTACCCGCGCGCGCGCGTCGATGCCTGCGCGGGGGATGCCGGCCCGCAGCGGGTCATGGCCGGCGCCTTCCACGCCGCCGAGGGCGGGCTCGACGTGCGGATGTTCGCCGCGCCGTGCAGCGAGGCGGGCGCGCCCGCACTCGCTGCCTTCGAGGCGCTTTAGGCTCCGGTGCCGCGGGCGCCTCGGCCCGATGGGTCCTCGTCGTCCGCGAACTCGTCGAGCGTGATCGCGTGCTGCACCGCGTCCGCCAGGTCCACGCTGTCGCTCACGTCCGGCAGGCTGGTGAACTGGCCGTCGAGGTAGGTGAAGTCGAGCGTCTCGCCGATCCGGCGCAGCACCGCCTCCTCGCTGTCCAGCCCTTCCCCGTGGCGCTTGTCCCCGTCGAGCAGGTAGCGATGGCCGTCGCCGGCGCGCTCGACGGCGCCGAGGTCGATCAGGCGCCCCGGCGGATTGCGGGCGTAGATGCGCCCACCGGCGGCGTACAGGGTGAAGGGCCTGAGATTGGGCTGGCGGGCGTCTTCGGCGGACATGGCGGGCTCCCTTGGTCGATGGAGCGACCCTAGCCGCGCGTCCGTCGCTGCCGGATCAGCGTCGGCGGTACGACGTCGCAGGCGGCGAGACCCCGGGCATCCCCAATGCCGTCACCTCGTGCCGACCGCCGTCTCCCGCATGTTCCACGCCATGGCGCAACTGCCGCTCTTCGGGACCGGGCCGCGGACGCTGCTGGACGACGCCAGCGGCCGCATCGACTACATCCCCGGCTTCCTCGCTCCCGACGAGGCGCGGGACTGGTTCGAGCGGCTGCGCGCCGGCGTGCGCTGGCAGAGCGGTCGCCGCCGCATGTACGAGCGCGAGGTGGACGTGCCCCGGCTGGTCGCAAGCCATCTGCTGGACGACCCGCACCTGCCGGCACCGCTGGCCGAGGCCGCGGCACGCGTGCGCACGGCGGTGGACGCGCCCTTCAATGCGGTCGGGCTCAACCTCTACCGGGACGCGCAGGACAGCGTGGCGCCCCACAACGACCGCCTCGCCCACATCGCCGAGGGCCATCCCATCGCCCTGCTCTCGCTCGGCGACACCCGCCGCATGACCGTCCGCGCCAAGCTGCCGCCGCGGCGCGTCCTGCACGTGGATCTCGAACCCGGCAGCCTGTTCGTCATGAGCTATGCGACCCAGCTGCACTACGACCACGGCATCCCGAAGCAGCACACGCCCGTGGGCCCGCGCATCAGCCTGGCGTTCCGGGTCCGGCGCCGCGAGGCGGCGACCGACTGAGCCCGCACTTCACGGCGCGCAACGGCCACCCGGCCACCCTGTACTGCCCTGTTCCACACGGAGACGCCATGTCCCGCACCCGCCCGACCGTGCTCGCGGCCGCGATGGTCGCCACGCTCCTCTCCGCCTGCGGCCGCGACGACGCGCCCCCACCCACGCCGCCGGCCGAGGCCGCGCGCGACACGGCCACCCCCGGCACCACCATGCAGGCATCGCCACAGCCCGCAACGCAGCCCGGCGGCGCGCCCGCGCCGCTCCTCGACCTGCGCGACGACACGCCGCCGGCACCGCTGGACGAAGCCCGGACGGCGCAACTGATGGAGGCCGCCGGGCGCCAGGGCATCCGGCCGGACGCTTCGGTGGCGGGACTGGTCGAGGGCAGCTTCACCGCGACCGGCCGCCAGCAGCAGGCCGCCCTGCTGCTGCCCGGCTCCGAAGGCGATGCGCCGGCCGAAACCCCGCCGACGCTCGCGGTCTTCGAGGGCGGCAGCCTCGTCGGCCAGACCCAGCTCGCCGGTGGCGCCTACACCGGCATCGCGGGCAGCGGCGACTTCGACGGGGACGGCATCGACGAACTCCTGCTGCGGACCGATGGCGAGCATCTCGGACAGAGCTTCGTCTCGGTCGACCACGTCAGCATCGCCGACGGCAACCCGCGCGTGCTGCAGCGGTTCGAGCAGGCACGCCTCGACACCTGCGACGGCGACGGCGAAGAGCGCGAAGTGCTGGCGACGGTGCTGGTCCACCAGGACGGACGCCTCGCCGCACAGCGCTTCCGCGCCGAGTGCGGCGCCGACGGTGCCGACGCCTTCGCGCCGATCGACGATCCCGACCAGGGCGTGCTGCCACCCGCGGCGGGCCAGCAGACCTGAGCCACGAGAGCGCGCTGCGCGCGCTCAACCCCCATCCCGGCCTTCCCCCGCAGGCGGCGGAAGGAGCCGCTCGCGCGGGTGTGGAGACTGTCGCTCCCGCACCGGAACAAGTCTGCAGACGAAACACCACCAGCCCCCTCCCCCGCGGACAGCGGGGGAGGGTCGGGGTGGGGGCGCTTCTGCTCCGTGCCGTTGCCGCTGCTTCCATCCCGCCTTAACACGCTCTCGTGGCCGCCGACGCGCCGGCACCTTCCTGCTTGTCATCCCGAGTGCAGCGAAGGATCTGTGCCGTCATTGCCGGCCCGGGCGCGAGATCCCTCGCCTTCGGCTCGGGAGACACTGGGCCGGGGCCTTTGCCTTTGCCTTTGCCGTTTGCAGGAAAGCACGCGCTGCGCGCGCTCACCCCCATCCCAGCCTTCCCCCGCAGGCGGGCGAAGGAGCCGGTCGCGCGGGCGTGCGGACTGTCGCTTCAGCACCGGAACGACCCTGCAGACGAAACACACCAGCCCCCTCCCCCGCGGACAGCGGGGAGCGTTGGGGTGGGGGCGCTTCTGCTTCCACGCGCGCGACGATCGCCCCGGGCCGTGCGGGATTGCGCGTGCTGTAAGAAAGTCCGTCGGCTCCGGACTACCTGTATCGGGCACACGGCAAACCGGGACTCCAGATGCCGGCAACACCCGCCAGCGACGCACAGGAACGGCTCTACCGCGAGGCCGTCGACGCCCACGGCGCCGCGCTCGCGCGCCTCGCGCAGGCGTACGAACGCGAGCCCGACGCGCGCCGGGACCTGCTGCAGGACATCCACGTCGGCCTGTGGCGCAGTTTCGCGACCTACGACGGACGGTGCAGCCTGCGCACCTGGACCTACCGGGTCGCGCACAATGTCGCGGCCAGCCACATCGAGGCCGCGCGCCGTCGCGGCCAGGCCTTCCTCGACCTCGAGGACGTGGTGCTGGTGGATGGCAGCGACGTCGAGGCCGACGTGGGTGCGCAGCATGCGCTGGGGCGGCTGCATGCGCTGATACGGCAGCTCAAGCCGATCGACCGGCAGGTCATCCAGCTCTGGCTGGAGGAACTGCCCGCCGCGTCCATCGCCGAGATCACCGGCCTCAGTGGCGGCGCCGTCGCCACCAAGGTCCACCGCATCAAGGCGCTGCTCGCGCAGCGCTTCAAAGGAGAGAGGTCATGAACGAGTACGCCCCCGATGCACTGCGGCGCCTCTGGCAGGCGCAGGGTCCGGTCACTGCATGCCCGCCGGATCCGGCGCGCGTGCGCGCCGGTGCATTGCGCTTCGAACGGCAGATCCGCCGCCGCAACCGCCTCGAATACGCGGCGGTCGCCGTCCTGATTCCCTGGTTCGCGACGGTCGCGGGCCTCGCGCTGATCGGTGGAACCGATCCGGGCAGCACGCTGCTCGGGCTCGGCGCCCTCCTCCTCGCGCTCGGCGTCGCCTACGTCGGCATCCAGCTGCATCGCCGCGCCAGCGTGGCGACGCCCCCGCTGGGCGCGCCCTGTCTCGCCTTCCATCGCGCGCAGCTCGAGCGCCAGCGCGCGGCCGTCGCCTCGGTCTGGCGCTGGTACCTCGGGCCCCTGCTCCCCGGCCTCGCCTTGATGTGGCTGGGGCCGGCGATCGCTGCACCGGAGCGCTGGCCCATGCACCTGGCGATACTCGCCCTGCTGGCAGGCGGCTGTGTCGGCGTCGGCGCGCTCAACACGCGCGCTGCGCAGGCCCTGCAGCGTCAGATCGACGCCCTCGATGCGCAGACGGGAGAGGTGGCATGAGGCGCCGGCTCGTCCTTGCCCTCGTCGTACTGCTCGCGCCGCCACGCGCCATGGCCGACGACGCGCTGACCGCACTGCTGGAGCGGGTGGCCGGCGAACACGCAGGCGCCGTGCAGGTGGTGGTCGGCATCACGACGCCCGAAGGACGCTCGGTCACGGCGCATCCGGGCACGGCAGGTTCCGCCGCGGACGGGACGGCGCTCTTCGAGATCGGCTCCCTCACCAAGGTCTTCACCGGGCTGCTCCTCGCCGACGCGGTGGTGCACGGCGAGGTCGCCTTCGAGACCCCGGTCGGCGACCTGCTCCCCGATGCCGCGTCGATGGGTGGAGAGGGTCCGAGCCTGCTCGACCTGGCGACCCACACGAGCGGCCTGCCGCGCCTGCCGCCGAACCTGCAGCCCCGCGCGCTCGACAACCCCTATGCCGACTACCACGAGGAAGACCTGCTGGCAGTCCTACCGTCACTGCCGCGCCACGATACGCCACAGCCTTTCGTCTACTCCAACCTCGGCAGCGGCCTGCTCGGCCAGGCCCTGGCCTGGCATGCGGGAACGGACTACGCGACCCTGCTGCAGGCACGGGTGCTGAAGCCCCTGGGTCTCCACGAGACCATGGTGGACGTACCGCCGGGGCTGGCCCAGCGCCGCGCACCGGCGCACGACGCGACAGGTCGCCCAACGGCGTACTGGGATTTTTCCGCACTCGCCGGTGCCGGCGCCCTGAACGCGAGCGCGGACGACCTGCTCTCCCTGCTCGACGCCTATCTCGACCGTCGTCCGTCGCCGCTGGCGGAGGCCATGCGGCAACAGCTCGCGAACCGCCGCGCCGGCAACGCAGGCATCGCGGCCGCCGCGGTCGGCTGGTTCGTCGAAGAGCTTGCCGGTCGCACCATCGCCTGGCACAACGGCAGCACCGGCGGCACGCGCAGCTTCATGGGCTTCGACACCACGCACGGCATCGGCGTCGTCGTGCTCACCAACACGACCGCGCTCGACGTCACGCCCCTGGGCCTGCGCCTGCTCCGCAACGGCCTGCCGGAGGCCGGCTCTTTCCCCCACGACAAGGAGGTCACCATGCTTCGCTCCATGCTCGGCGGCGCCACCCTCGGCGCAGCCCTCGCCATCGCCAACCCGGCTCCAGTCGCTGCGCAACCGGCGGCGACGCCCACAGCGCAGCAGGCGAGCGAACTCGACCAGGCCTACCGGACCGCGCCGAAGCGCTGATCGGGCTCTTCAATGGCGAGGTCGAGCCCGCCGAACTGTTCTCGGTGGCTTTCTTCCAGGCGGTTCCGGAACAGCAACTGCGGCGGACCATCGCTGCGGTGACGGCCCAACATGGCCCCGCCCGCGAGGTGGAGCACCTCGATGTCGCCCGCGACCACGGCAGCCTGGTCGTCGCCTTCGGCACCGCGCGGCTCGCCATGCGGATGGTGCTCGCCAGCAGCGCCCCGTACGTGATCGAGGGGCTTCTGATCACAGGCGAGGCGCCCGAGCCCGCGACCGCTGCACAGGAGTCCGACCCGCGCTGAGCCGGGGCACACGGAACGCAGGCGCCGGGAGGGACAGGACTGCAAGGTCCCGGAAACGTCTGCCGCCGCAGCCCTAGAGCCCGAACGGCCAGGTATCCGGTGCGTCCTCGCGGGCGTGCTCCGGCCCCAGCGGGGTCAGGGCACGGGTGGTGTCGAACCACACGTAGGCGTCGAACTGGCGCGGCAGGCAGGCCTCGGCGTAGTGGCTCCAGCGCTCGGTGTCCGGCCGGTAGATCACGCCGATGAAGCGCTGCAGGCGCCCCTCCTGCAGGCGACGGTGCAAGGCGGGGTCGCGGGCGGGATCGAGGTCGAGCAGGAAGCGCGGCAGGCCGCTGTCGTGGCACAGCCGCTCGACGCTGTCGCGCAGCGAGGGGCGCACGTCCATGACCTGCATGGCCTCGCCCCAGTCGTGCGCCGCCGCCACGGTGCCGGCATGCGTGCCGAAGCCGATGAGCGCCGCGTCGCGACCGAAGCGCTGGCGGCACAGCTGGCCGATGTTGTGCTCGCCGCGCACGGCGCCCATGTCGGTGTGGCGGGCATCGCCGATGTGCGAGTTGTGCGCCCAGACCACCGCCTTCGCATCCGGTCCGTGCGCGTCGAGGAGGTTCTCCAGCGTCTCGAACATGTGGCTGTCGCGCAGGTTCCAGCTCTCCGCGCCGCCGTAGTACATGACCCGGTAGTAGCGTTCGGCGGAGGCCACCAGGCGCGCGTTCTGCGCGGCGTCGAGGAAGGCCTCGCCGTCGGCCCGCGCGTACTCCAGCCGGCGCTCGAGCAGTTCGCGGCACTGCCGCACCACGGCCTCCTCGCACCTGGCATAGCCGGCGCGCAGCGAGGCGCGGCCATAGGTCGCCGGGTCCTTCTGCCAGGGCGTCAGGCAGCCGTAGCGCTCGCGGGCCACCGCGGCGGCCTCGGGATCGATCGCATCGAGGTAGCGCAGCACGCTCTCGATCGAGCCGTTCATGTTGTACATGTCCAGGCCGTAGAAGCCGACCTGCCGCGCGGAGGGCCGCCCCGCGTTGTGCGCACGCATCCAGCGGGCCAGCGCGTCGATCTCGGTGTTGCGCCACATCCAGGTCGGGAAGCGCTGGAACATGCGCTCCGGCCGTGCAGGGGCCGGCAGGTGGCGCACGTAGCGGTTGACCGCCGCCGCGTCCGGCCAGTCCGCCTCGACCGCGACGAGGGTGAAGCCGTGGCGTTCGACCAGGCGCCGGGTGATGGCGGCGCGCGCGGCATAGAACTCGTGCGTGCCGTGGCTGGCCTCGCCCAGCAGTACCACGCGGCGGTCGGCGTAGCGGTCGAACGGCAGGGCGAAGCCGGGATCGTCCGGCGCCGGCAGCGGCTCGGCGGCCGCGGCGATCCGCTCCGGGAGGCTGTACTGCCGCGACGGCGCCGGCACGTGGTCGCTGGCCGCGCGCGTGCCGTCCTCGGCGAAACCCTGCTCGCCGATCAGCGGCACGAAGCGCACCGCACCGAGGTCCTCGTCCTCGTACTCGTCCTCGCCGACGCGGGTGATGCGGCGCAACTGCTGCACCGCGCCGCGTTCGCCCACCGGCACCACCATGCAGCCGCCCACCGCGAGCTGCCCGCGCAGCGCCTGCGGCACCGCCGGCGCACCCGCGGCGACCAGGATGGCGTCGAAGGGCGCAGCCTCGGGCCAGCCACGGCTGCCGTCGCCGATGCGCAGCACGACGTTGTCGTAGCCCAGCTCCGCCAGCCGGGCACGGGCGCGCTCGCCGAGGCCGGGGTGGCGCTCGATCGCATGCACGCGCGCGGCGATCCGCGACATCACCGCCGCGGCATAGCCCGAGCCGGCACCGACCTCCAGCACGCAGTCGCCGGCGCTGAGGCCGGCGGCCTCGATCATCAGCGCCACGATGTAGGGCTGCGAGATGGTCTGCCCCTCGCCGATGGGCAGCGGGCTGTCCTCGTAGGCGAACTCGGCCATGTCCTCGCCGACGAAGGCCTCGCGCGGCACGCGCCGCATCGCCTCCAGGACCCGGGCCCGGCGGATGCCGCGCCCTTCGAGCTGCGCCTGCACCATGCGCTCGCGCGCGGCGGCGAAGTCGATCATCGCAGGCGCCTCCCGGCGCGCAGCCGCGGACACGGAAACCGTACCGGCCGCGCGGCAGCCTAGGCGCGACCTGCGCGCTGCGAATGCGGTCCGCCGGGCTCGGACACCCGCGCGAGCGTCTCGCCCGCGGCTTCCTCGCGCCGGGTCGTGAGATCGCCCAGCGACACCACGCCCACCAGGCGCTTGTCGCGGTTCACCACCGGCAGGCGGCGGATCCGCTGCTCGCCCATGTTGCGGGCCACCGCATCGGTGTCGTCGTCCTCGAAGCAGTACTTGGTCCCGCTCGACATCACGTCGCGGACCGGCGTCTCCGGCCCCTTGCCCTGCGCCACCCCGCGCACCGCGATGTCGCGGTCGGTGACCATGCCCACCAGGCGGTCGCCCTCGCCCACGGGCAGGGCGCCCGCGTCGAGTTCGGCCAGCATGCGGGCCGCGTCCTGGATGCTCTGCTGCGGGCTGGCGACGCGGACGTCGCGGGTCATGACTTCGCTCACTCTCATGACGTCCTCCTCGTTGCGGCGGAGTGCCGCACCACGGGACTGTCCGCGCCGGACGGTCGAACCGACGTCAACCGGCGTCCTGCTCCGCATTCGCCGCTGGGCGCAGGTTCAGCGCCGTCTGCCGCGTGCGAACGGGCCGCGGGCCACGCTGCCGCGCGGGACGGACCTCAGCCGTGCCGCTGGCCGCCGACGGCGGCGCCGACGCCCTTGGGTGCGACGGCGCCGGCTCCCATCCGAAGACGCTGCGCCCGCCGTAGGCATGCGACTGCCGGCGCTCCTCGTCGATCAGCGCCTCCACGCCGGGGCCGGAGGCGTGGCGCTCCAGGCGACGCGCCTGGGCGTCGAGGCGCCGGATGGCCTCCAGCTTCTCCTCGCGCCCGAGCCTGGCCTCGGCGATGGCGGTCTTGAGCGTGCGGATGGTCCGGTCGTAGACGCGCGTCGGCACCGGGAACGGATGCCGGTCCTTCCCGCCATGCGCCATCGAGAAGCGCGCCGGGTCGGTGAAGCGGCACGGCGCGCCGTGCAGCACCTCGGCCACCAGGGCCAGCGCGCGCACGGTGCGCGCACCGACGCCCGGCACCTGCAGCAGCTCGGCGAAGTCGCGGGGGCCGGCCTCGGCGGCCGCGGCGAGGTTGCCGTGCAGCCGGCGCACGACGATGTCGCCGGCATGGACCGCGTGGCGGTCCGGCATCGACAGGTGCGGCAGCAGGCCCAGCTGGCGGGGCAGCCCGGCCACCGGCGCGGCGCCTTCGAGACGCGCCAGCTCCCGCGCGATGCGCTCGGGCCCGAGCATGCCGAGCAGTTCGAGCTGCGCATCGCGCGAGGCCGCGGCGCGCCGGTCGGCGAGGTTGACGATGCGCCCCTGCCCCGGCCCGTCCACCGCCGCATGCGGGTCGTCGAGAAAGCTCTCCAGTCCCTCGGACAGCCAGTGGTAGCGGCGCGCCTGCCGGCGGTCGCCGTTCATGCCCTGCTGCACGACCACCCAGCGCCCGTCGTCGCTGACGACGAAGCCGTGGAGGTAGAGCTCGAAGCCGTCCTGCACCGCCGCACTGTCCACCTTGGCGACCAGGCGGCTCGCCCGGGCCAGCGCCGCCCCGTCCAGGCCGACGCGCTGGCCGACCGCCTCGAGCTCCGCCGGCGTGGCCCGCGAATGCCGGCCCCGCCCGCCGCAGACGTGGATGCCCAGCTCGCCCGACAACGGCGCGAGCCCGCGCTTGAGCGCGCCGATCACGCTGGTGGTGATGCCGGAGGAGTGCCAGTCCATGCCCATGACCGCACCGAAGGACTGGAACCAGAACGGATGCGCGAGGCGTCGCAGCAGCTCGTCGCGGCCGTAGTCGTGCACGATGGCCTGGACCATCACCGCGCCCAGCCGGGTCATGCGGTCCGCGAGCCAGGGCGGCACGCGGCCGCCATGGAGCGGAAGGTCGGCGCTGCCGGTGCGGCGGGACATGGCGGGAACCGGAACGGGCGCCGCAGGCTGCCATGCGCGCGTCTCAGGCGGTGAGACGCGCACGGCCTTCCCCACCCGCGGCGGGGGCCACCCCAAGCCGGAGCCGCGACGGACCGGCAGGCAGCCCGGACGCCTGCTGTCCCGCGCCCCCGCGGGGTGCCGCACCCACCTGCCCGGCCGGCCCCGTTTCGGGCAGAATCCGCCGCCACCTCCGTCCCTGCCGCGCACAGCCCGGTGCCATCGCCATGCATCCCTGCCTGACCTGCGGCGCCTGCTGCGCCATGTTCCGTGTCGGTTTCCACTGGTCCGAAGCGGCGCCCGAACTGGGGGGCACGGTCCCGCCCGCACTCACCGAAGTGCTGGACGCACACCGCGTGGTGATGAAGGGCACCTGGGCCAGCAAGCCGCGCTGCGTGGCGCTGGACGCGGACATCGGCCGCTATTCGCGCTGCACCATCCACCCCGTCCGCCCCAGCGTGTGCCGGGAGGTTCCCGCCTCCTGGGAGTTCGGCGAGGCGAGCCCGCAGTGCGACAAGGCGCGCATCGCCTTCGGCCTGCCCGCGCTGACGCCGGCCGACTGGCCGCAGGTCGCGGCCGAGGCGGGTGCCGCCAACGACCCGCTGGGCGTCGACCACGACGACGACCCACCCAGCCCGCGCCTGCCGCCGATGGCGGCCTGAGCCGTCGGATCCCCGGACGCCGCGCGCGCGGCCTCGGCATCGCCTACGTGTCGGACCGGACCGCGCGGCCATGGCTCGCCCGCGGCCCGCCCGGCTGCCGCTCGCCCCAGGAGAGCAGCGCATCCAGCGCCGGGCACAGTGCCTGGCCCCACTCGGTGAGCCGGTACTCCACCTTCGGCGGCACCTGCGGGTACACGGTGCGCTGGACGAGGCCGTCGGCTTCGAGCTGGCGCAACTGTTGCGCGAGCATCTTCTGCGAGATGCCGGGGATCAGCCGCTCCAGGTCGGAATAGCGCTGCACCCGGCCGCCGAACAGGTGGAACAGGATCACCAGCTTCCAGCGGCCGCCCACCAGCGCGAGCGCGCGCTCGATGCCGCTGGCGGCAGTGTCGGGCGTGTGGCTCCTGCGTTCCGGCTCAGTCACTTACTTCTTCGTGCGTTCTTGTGGAGCGGCCAGCTTGTCCCGACGATCCGGGTCCCGCAACACGAGGATCCTCCCCGATGACGCTCCAGCTTCCCGACCCGATCGCCACCTTCTTCGCCATCGACGACGACAGCGATGCGACTGCCGTCGCCGCCTGCTTCACCCCCGATGCGGAGGTCCGCGACGAGGGCGAGACCCACCGCGGCGGCGACGCCATCCTCGCCTGGCGCCGCGCCGCACGGCGGAAGTACGCCTTCCGCGCCGAGCCGCGCGAGCTGCGCCAGGACGGCGACATCCTCACCGTGCGCGCGCAGGTCACCGGCGACTTCCCCGGGAGTCCCGCGATGCTGGACCACGTCTTCACCCTGCGCGACGGGCGCATCGCCGCGCTGGAGATCCACTGACGGCCGCACCGCCCGCGCGGGCCGCGCCCGGCGGGCGGGCGCCTCCCTCCTGAGTCCCGACACCGGCTAGGCGTCGGGTGTCTCCGCCCCGGCGTCGCCGCCTCCGAAACGCGCCTCGTACAGCTGCGCGACCCAGTCGATGAAGACCCGGACGCGCGGCGCGAGCTGCCGGTGCTGCGGATACATCGCCGACAGCGGCACGCCCGGGCTGCGCCAACCGGCAAGCACTTCCACGAGCCGCCCTTCGCGCAGCGCCTCCTCCACGTGGAAGCGCGGCAGCTGGATGAGGCCGCACCCATGCAGCGCACAGGCGACGTAGCTTTCGGCATCGCTGACGGCGACCCAGCAGGGCAGCTCGAAGGTCCGCAGTACGCCGTCCACCACGAGTTCGAACGGATAGTCGATGTCGTGGTTGCTGGAGAAGAAGCCGACCGCCTCGTGATCGTGCAGGTCGTCCGGCACGCGCGGCACGCCACGGCGGGCGAGGTAGTCGGGGCTGGCGCAGATCGCCTCCGGCATCAGCGCGAGCCGGCGTGCCACGAGCGACGAATCGCGGGGCGTCCCGGCCCGGATGACGCAGTCGATCCCTTCCCTGACCAGATCGACGAGCCTGTCGCCGCTGCTGATCGCGAGCTGGATCTCCGGATAGCGCCGGTGGAAGGCATCGAGATGGGGCAGCACCACGTGCGTCGCATGCGTGCCGTGGAGGTCGACCCGCAGGCGCCCGCGCGGGCTCGCCCCGGTGTGGTGCAACGCCCCTTCGGCCTCTTCCAGCGCATCGAGGATCTCGACGCAGCGCGAGTAGAAGGCCTGCCCGTCGAGCGTCGGCCGGACCTGGCGCGTGGTCCGCTCGAGCAGGCGCGCATGCAGGCGCGCCTCGAGCGCCTTGATCGAATAGGTCGCCGTCGCGCGGGGAATGCCGAGTTCCGCCGCAGCGCGGCTGAAGCTGCCCCGCTCGACGATCCGGGTGAACAGGCGCAGCGCGTCGAGCCGATCCACGATTATTCAATCCGGCTGAAAAATGTTGTCGGAATCTGACGATTTATCCCACCGAGCGCAACCAAAAGAATGCGCCTCGAAGCGCCACGTCCCATGGCGCGCCAGGAGAGGCCCATGTCACCCACGTCACCCGTCGCCCTCGTCACCGGCGCATCCCGCGGCATCGGCCGCGCGATCGCGGAGCGGCTCGCCGACGACGGTTTCCTCGTCATCGTCAACTACGCCACCGACGCCGCGGCTGCGGAGGGCGTCGTCGCCGCCCTCCACCACCGGGGAGCGGAGGCATTCCCGCTGCGCGCGGACGTCTCCGATCCGGCCGAGGTCGAGCGCCTGTTCGGCGAGATCCGCGAGCGCTTCGGGCAGCTCCGCGTGGTCGTCCACAACGCCGGGGTCATGCCTCTGGCGCCGATCGCGCCGGAGAGCATCGAGGCGTTCGACCGCGCCGTCGCCGTCAACCTGCGAAGCACCTTCCTGATGATGGGCCATGCCGGCACCGCGCTCGGCAGCGGCGGGCGCTTCATCGCCCTGTCGACGAGCGTCCTGGCCCGAAACTTCCCGGCCTACGGCCCCTACATCGCCAGCAAGGCAGGCGTCGAAGGGCTGGTCCGCGTCTTCGCGAACGAGCTCCGCGGGCGCGGCATCACGGTCAACGCAGTGGCGCCCGGCCCGGTCGCGACCGAACTGTTCTTCGCCGGCAAGACCGCGGAGCAGATCCAGCACAGCGCGCAGCTCTCGCCGCTCGAACGTCTCGGCGAGCCGGCGGACGTGGCGAACGCGGTGGCCTTTCTGTGCGGCCCCGACGGCGGCTGGGTCAACGCCCAGGTCGTGCGCGTCAACGGCGGCTTCGCCTGACCTCCCGGAGCGAGAACATGAGCCACGTCATCCTCATCACCGGCGCATCCAGCGGCTTCGGCGCCATGACCGCCCGCGCCCTGGCGCGCGCCGGCCACACGGTCTACGCGAGCATGCGCGACACCGCGGGCCGGAACGCGCCGCAGGTACGCGCCCTCGAGACCCATGCGGCCACGCACGGCGTGGCGCTGCATGCGCTCGAACTCGACATCCTGTCGGATGCCTCCGTCGAGACCGCGATCGGCCACGTACAGGCGGCCCACGGCCACATCGATGTCGTGGTGCACAACGTAGGCCACATGGCATTCGGCCCTGCAGAGGCGTTCCTGCCCCACCAGTACGCAGACCTGTACGAAACCAACGTGATCGGCACGCAGCGGGTGAACCGCGCAGTGCTGCCGTCGATGCGCGCCCGGGGACGCGGGCTGCTGGTGTGGGTCGGCAGCACCAGCCACCGCGGCGGCACGCCGCCGTATCTCGCACCCTACTTCGCGGCGAAGGCCGCGATGGACGCGCTGGCGGTGAGCTACGCGGGCGAACTCGCACCGTGGGGCATCGAGACATCGATCGTCGTACCGGGTGCCTTCACCACGGGAACCAACCACTTCGCGCACGCCGGGCACCCCGGCGACGCCGCAGTGCAGGACGCCTACGAGCGGGGCGCCTGCCAGGGCCTGGGCGACCGGATCCTGCAGGGCCTCGCGGCGTGCGAGCCGCCCAGCGCGGACCCGCACAGCGTCGCCGAGGCCATCGTCCGGGTCGTGCAGCAACCCGCCGGCACGCGCCCCTTCCGCGTGCACGTCGATCCGTGCCAGGACGGGTGCGAGGTGGTCAGCGCGGTGGCGGACCGTATCCGGGCGGAGTTCCTGCGCCGGATCGGGCTGCACGATCTTCTCGGCCCCGCATCGGCATCCGCAGCGACCAGGGAGGCCGGCCATGCCTTCTGAAGTCGCGCGCTACACGCGGATCGTGCTCGGCGAGGCGATGGTGGCGTCCCTGGCCGCCACCGCAGCAGTGATGCTGCTGGACGTCCCCATCTGGGCGATGTTCGTCGGCTGGATCGCCTACTTCACCCGCGGGCTCAGCCTGCGGCACGGCGTACTCAACCTGGCCTGCGTGCTGATGGGCGTCGGCCTCGGCATGGTCGCGGCGCATGCGCTGGCGGTCGCGGGCCCGGTGCTGGGCGCCTGGGCGCCCGGCGCCGTGGTGTTCTGCATCACCATCGTCGCGCTGTCGCTGGGCACGCTGCCCTACGCGAACAACATCCTCGCCTGCTTCCTCGGCCTCGTCGCCTTCTTCGCGTCGCACCTGCCGCCCACGGCCGGCACCTGGCTCCTCCTGGCCATGGCGACCGGCCTCGGCACCCTGGCAGGCTGGCTGGCCCACGCACTGCAGCGGCGCATCCAGCGGGGAGCTCCGGCATGAGCGCCGATGCCACACACCGGCCCCTTGGCGGGGCCGGCCCGGGCCTCCCCGCCGTCCTCGAACATCGCGCAGTGGAGGCCGGCTACATGGCCCTTCGCGCGGTGTTCGGCATCCTCCTCGTCACCCACGGCCTGCCCAAGCTGACCGGAACCGGCCACGGCTCGATGGCGGATCCCATGGCGGGCTCGATCCACCTCATCGAGAACGTGCTGCACTTGCCGATGGCGCCGCTCTGGGCGATGGGCGTCGCCTGGCTCGAAGGGCTGGGTGGCCTGATGCTGGCCCTCGGCCTCGCCACGCGGCCCATCGCCCTGCTCGTGACGCTGCAGATGGTCGGCATCTGCTTCGTGCTGGGGCCCACGTGGGCGTGGATCGACCGGGGCATCGAGTTCCCCTTCCTCATGGCCTTCCTGGCCCTCTTCATCGCACTCCGCGGCGGCGGGCCGCTGGCTCTGGATTCGTGGCTGCACGCGCGTCTCGCCCGCAGGCGATAGAGAGCCACCCGGCGCGCCGTGGTCCGCGCCGGGTGCCTTGCGCGATGGCTTCCTGTACCTGTGCGGCCCGACCTCGGCAGCGACCAGCGCCGCGGACCTGCGCGTCCGCATGCTGGCCGCCACAGAGCGGACCGTGCCACATCGTTCATTCTCGGCAGACGGACGAACGCAGGGATGAGGGCGTCGCGACTGATGCCTAGATTCCGCCCACGCGTCCGCTCAGCTCCTCACGCACGACTGAGCGCGCTTGATCGATCAAGACCTGGTGATGGAGGCTCAGGTCTGCATCTTCTTCGTAGGCAAGGGTGTTGTAGAGAAATGTCACTGTGGAATCCTCGATGCCGCAGTATATGGCGATGCCATTGTTGAGTAGGTCTTCCATGTAGCGGTCCTTGCCTTCGCGAACGAAGCGCGTCTGACCACCGCCGACAAGCGCCACCCAGCGAATTGCGGAGAACGGGAGTTTCTTTCCATCTCCATAAACGAGACCATAATTCCACACGCGATCGATGTACCCCTTGAGCATCGCAGGCAGCGAATACCACCAGACAGGGAAAACAATGATGGCCACGTCGGAGCCCAGCAATGACTCGGCCAGCGCGGTGACTTCCCTGGAATACTGTTTGTGAGGATTGCTGAAGTCGGGCTCATCCTCAGGGCCCAGCACCGGATCGAACCCCTCCCGGTACAGGTCCAGCTCGACAATATCCACTCCCTTGTGCTTCGCCTCGGACATGATTGCATCGACAACCCGTCCGGTCAGGGAGTCGCGTCGCGGGTGAGCCCAGATAATATGGATCCTTTTAGGCCGACTGCTCATGACTAATGGCATACCTCAACTCTATTGGTGATATCGCCCCTTCCACATCGCGCATGCATCGCGGCAGGGAAAACGATATTAGGACCCGTTGACTGTTGCTCCAACCGGACTTACTCTTATTTCATTGGTAAGTCGTTTTTAACAATGAAACCTTCATTGACCGAGCTCCAGACGTTCGTGTCCATCGTCCGGGCAGGGAGTTTCCGCGCCGCAAGCGTGGAGCTTGATGTCTCGCCACCTGCTGTGAGCTTGTCGCTCAAGCAGTTGGAAGATCGGCTGGGGCTGAAGCTCATCAACCGCAGCACGCGCACCATGTCGCTGACGGAAGCCGGGGCAAGGCTCTATGAAGAGCTGGCACCTGCGCTCTCGAACATGGATCGAGCCGTCAAGAACATCGCGGATCTCCGCGACCGGCCTGCAGGCACGTTACGCATCGTCTCGTCCCGACTGGCTGCACGCCTGTACGTGGCGCAGATGGTGCACGGCTTCGTCGATCGCTATCCCGAAATGAAGGTCGAATTGTGGGCAGACGACAGCCTGACGGACCTGTCCGAAGAGAATTTCGATGCTGGAGTACGGCTTGGCGCAATCGTGGATGATCGAATGGTTGCGATTCCGATCGGTCCCAAGGCGCGCTTCGTCGTGGTGGCGACCCCGGAGTACTGGCAAGATCATCCGCGACCATCTCATCCGCGTGAGCTGCTAGCGCACGAATGCGTGAAATTCCGCTTTCCGACCAGTCGACGCCCTTATCGATGGATATTCCGGCGCGGCAACGAGGACCTCTCCATCGAAGTGAACGGAAGCACGACCGTCAACGACATGGATGTAGCGGCGACGCTCGTACTCAGAGGCCTGTGTGTTGGTTATCTGCTGTATGACCAGGTAGCCGAGGAAATCGAATCCGGCCGACTGGTGACGGCACTGGAGTCCTGGCTCCCCCCTCGTGCTGGCCATTATCTGTACTACCCCAGCAACCGGTTGGTATCGCGAGGTTTCCAGGCGTTCAAGGACTTCGCCAGGGAAGCAGCGATCTAGAGATCGCAGCGATGGCGCGGCAACGGTCTCCGACGCCGCCGTCGCCGGCGACATCACCGTCGCGCAGGCCCAGGAGGAGCTCGAACGGACCGTCGTCGCGATGGTGCGACGGAGCAGATAGCAGGTACGCGTCGGCTGGACGACGCGGCGCGAACGGCGTCGGCCGAGGCCGGGCGAGCGGCCTCGCTTCCGGCCGGATCGCTCACTCCGCGTCGCCGATTTCCGGCCGGAACACGAGCCCGTCGCTCACCTCCTCCAGGCAACGCAAGGGCGCGCGCGGCAGGCTTCGCCACCGGCGGTCGGGAGCGTCGTCCTCCGCGATGTTGGCGACGCTGGTCCAGGCGCGCCGGCTCAGATAGTTGAAGCTGATCTCGCGCATCGCACCGCTGGCGCGATCGACGCTCCTTGCGTCGTAGCCGATCAGGCGGAAACAGCCGTCCTGGTAGCGGAAGGTGAAGCCCGTGTTGCCCATCTCCCACCCGCCGGCGGACGCGAACCGGTGCAGGTCGACGAACAGCGTGCCGTTCTCACGAATGCCGACGCCGCCCATCTCGTCGAGGACATCCGCCGTGGCCGGCGACGTCGGCCTCGGGACCAAGGTGTGATCGGCCAGGATGCGACGATGGCCGCCGCCGGCCTCGGCAAGCGCCGCCACCAGCATGCGCGGGTTGGTGTCGAACCGCGGCGGCCCGAAGCCCGCATTGGCCACCACGTTGCGCGGGTCGTCCATGCGCAGCAGCAGGAGGACATCGGGCCGCCCGTCGCGGTCGAAATCGCCGGCATGACGCGCCTCCACCCGCCAACCGTCGGTACGAAGTCCTCCACCGCATCGGCCCGTTCCGGCAGCGCCGGATACGCGACCTCCGGCATGTCCGCCCGCGCCGGCGCCACCAGGGCCAGCAGCAGGCCGAGGCAGGCCGCTTCAGGCCCCCTCCCCCGCCATGCGGGGGAAGGCCGGGATGGGGGAGAGGCCGCGGAGAGGCGGCCGTCGCGCGCGACGGTGGACGCGCCATGCGCCCACGGCCGTTGCACCGGGTCCCACGGCCGATGCGCGAGCGACGGGCGACCCCGCGAGCACCGCGGCCGCCGAAGGCGTCGCCCCGACGCGGTACTCGCCCCGCTCTTCCTCGACCTGTGTGTTCCGCCCCGGCGCCTTCCCCAGCCGCTGTTCTTCGACCTCGTCCAGGACACGGCGCAGCGCCTCGGCGGCATCGCAGATGGCCTGCCCCAGCTGCGGCAGCGTGCCTGCGGCCAGTTCGCCCGCGTGGCCCACTGCCAGGACATCGCCGTGCGCGGAGATGGCCTGGACCAGGCGAGCCAGCGTGTCCACCTGCTCCAGCGTGACGCCGAAGGTGAAGCGGCCGCCGCCGGCGTCAGGTGCCTCCATCGCGGCTGCAATCGCCGCGGCATCGTCGTCGCCGGCGTGCTCCGCATCGCGCTCCGCCCTCTCCTGCGCGCCCTGCAGCCGCGCCGGCCACGCCACCTCGTCCAGCACGATGGACACCTGCTCGGCCAACAGCTCCAGGCAGATCGCCACCTCGCCCATGCTCACCTCGGGCGCCCACTCGCGTTCCTCGTCCGCCGTGCGCGGTTGCGCCAGATGCGACAGGAACGCCATGTGCTGCTGCAGTTTCTTCAGCCGGAACTGGCTGTCCTCGGGGAGGAGATAACCCAACGTGTCCCCACGATCCGACGTACCGTCCATCGCTCACCTCCGTGCGTTGAAGAGACGATCACCCCATCGACCGACCCGGCCCTGCCCGGGCGCGCTGCTGGCACCGGGACCACATCGGTCCTGTGTCGCAGGCTGCAACGTGAAATTGCGGATGTCAACAACTGCCGGTTATCTGTGTCCGGTGCCCGTTGCGCAACAATTCGGCGCGCAGCCGGATATGCCGGACGATGTGCAGGACGCAACGAGAACAAGGAGCCCGATGACAGCCCCCTATGCAGAGTTCGCAGATCGCCTGCACCAGACGCTGGACCGCGCCCTCTTCGTGCAGGGCCGCGGAAGGACGGGCGCCCTCGCCGACCGCTATGCCGTCTCGCGCGAGGCGGCCCGCAAATGGCTCTGCGGCCTCGCACTGCCTGAGCTCTCCCGCATCATCGAACTCGCACTGGATTTCGACGTCAGCTTCGAGTGGCTCGCCACCGGGCGCGGGCAGATCCAGCTCGGCGTCGGCGAACCCTCTGCCCTGTACCGGCGCCTCACCGACAGCGAGGACCGCCTGCTGGTCATCTTCCGCACGCTGCCGGAAGCCAAGCAGAAACTGCTGCTGGACTTCCTCTCCTGAGCCGTGGATGCACGGATCGCCGGGCACCGCAGCATGAGCGCGAAGCACGCGACGTTGTAGGCTTGGCGGCAGGGGGAACAGGGGAAAACGCGTGATCGTCTACCAGGCGACCAAGGAACGCTTCCTGCACGACAACGACCACGCGCAGATCGAGGACGTGGTGCAACGCGCGTTCCTCCAGAAGACCGGGCGGTACGCATCGCAGGGCGAGTTCAAGGCCTGGCGCAATTCGCTGGCCGCCATGGCGCGCGTGCTGCGCGACCGCGACATTCCCGACGACACCGGTGTGGGCATCGAGTTCGGCATCGCGCAGACCGCCAAGCGCATCGACTTCGTGCTTTCCGGCGCCGCCAACGACGACACCCCGCACCTGGTCATCGTCGAACTGAAGCAGTGGTCCAACTCCCGCATCAGCGAGAAGGACGGAATCATCGTCGCCAACCGCGGCGGCAGGGCCGAGGTGGAAGGCCCCCACCCCAGCTACCAGGCGTGGTCCTACGCAGCGCTGCTCAACGGCTTCAACGAGGCGGTGTACGAATCCGGCACCGAACTCAGGCCCTGCGCCTACCTGCACAACTACCGCGATGACGGCGTCATCCGCGATCCGCGCTACGCGCACTATCTGGAGAAGGCGCCGGTCTTCCTCGATGGCGCGGACGAGCTGGAGAAGCTGCGCGCCTTCATCAAGCAGCACGTGCGCAAGGGCGACCGCGGCAGGCTGCTGTACGAGATCGCCGAAGGCCGCATCCGCCCGTCGAAGATGCTGGCCGACAGTCTGGCGAAGATGCTCAAGGGCAACCGCGAGTTCGTGCTGGTGGACGACCAGAAGGTGGTCTACGAGACCTGCCTCGCCAAGGCCGAGCAGGCCAGCGACACCCGCAGGCAGGTGGTGATCGTCAAGGGTGGGCCGGGGACGGGAAAATCGGTGGTGGCGGTGAACCTTTTGGTGGAACTCACCAGGCGCGGCCAGCTCACCAAGTACGTCTCCAAGAACGCCGCGCCGCGCGCCGTGTATGCGCAGAAGCTGGCCGGGCACCTGCGCAAGGTAGAGATCGGCAACCTGTTCGCCGGCTCCGGCGGTTTCCACGACACCCCGCCCAACACCTTCCACACCCTGGTGGTGGACGAGGCGCACCGCCTCAACGAAAAGAGCGGCTACATGTCGAACCTGGGCCAGAACCAGATCATGGAACTGATCCGCAGCGCGCACTGCACGGTGTTCTTCGCCGACGACGACCAGATCGTGACGCTGTCCGACATCGGCCGCATCGCCGAGCTGGAGCGCTGGGCGCAGGCCATGGGCGCCGAAGTCACACGCCTGGAACTCGCCTCGCAGTTCCGCTGCGCCGGTTCCGACGGCTACATCGCGTGGCTGGACAATTTCCTCGGCATCCGCGAAACCGCCAATACCGACTTCGACCGCGACGCCTTCGACTTCCGCATCGTCGACTCGCCGGTCGAACTGCACGACCTCATCCGCGAGAAGAACAAGGTCAACAACAAGGCCCGCGTGGTCGCCGGCTACTGCTGGGACTGGAAGAGCAAGAGGAACCCGGACGCCTGGGACATCGAGATCCCCGAACACGGCTACCGCGCGCAGTGGAACCTCGACAAGGACGGCAGCCTCTGGATCGTGGCGCCGGATTCGGTGGAGGAAGTCGGCTGCATCCACACCTGCCAGGGGCTGGAGCTGGACTACGTCGGCGTGATCATCGGGCCGGACCTGCGGTGGATCGACGGCAAGCCGACGGTGTTTCCCGAATCACGCTCGCGCATGGACCGCTCCATCCGCGGTTACAAGACCCTGATGAAGCAAGACCCCGAGGCCACCCGCGAGCGCGTGGAGCGGATCGTGCGGAATACGTACAAGACGCTGATGAGTCGGGGGATGAAGGGGTGCTATGTTCATGCGACAGATCCAGAGTTTCAACCGCTCATGACGACCAAGAGAACCGCCTGCGTTCAGACTTAAAATTCAAGGCCACGAGTGCACTCAGCGCCGAGAGTTCCCGCTACGCACCGAAGCCAGTCGATAAGATACCAATGAAAACCAGCAACGTGATCAAAGTCATGACCCGGGAAGCGCTCCTTAAGCGCAAGATTCGTCAGCACCTCCAACGGGTCGGTTTCAAACATGATGAACAAGGCGACCTGCACCTAATAGCCGACAACAAAGAAGCGATCCGTGCAGCGCATCAATTGCAACGTACAGAGCGCTCCTCGAAACAGAGGAGCTTTCTAGAATCAAAGTTCCCAAAACTTGCCCAGCACTTCGCAGTAGGGCATGAAATCGACCCTCTTAGGGTTCAACCACGCTTGGAGCGCGTCTATAGCGGCACCTTACAGTCTGATCTATTCAAGCTCGCCTCCCTCACCTGGTCGGTGCCAGTCTCCCCCGGATTCGGCCGACGCCTTCGCTACCTGGTCTGGGATGAGAGTCAGAAGCGCCTAATGGGAATCCTCGCCATCGGCGACCCTGTCTTCAACCTGCGCTCCCGAGACGAATACATCGGCTGGACAGGCGAGCAGCGCGGAACCCATTTGATCCATACGATGGACGCGTACGTCCTAGGGGCGGTGCCGCCCTACAATAAAATCCTCGGCGGCAAGGTCGTAGCATCCCTGTTGCGCACCAGAGACCTCTATGAGGACTTCCTGAGAGCCTACGGATCTCGTGAAGGCGTTATATCTAAACGGGTAAAACAGGCGCGCTTAGCCGCCATCACAACGACCTCATCAATGGGGCGGTCATCAGTCTACAACCGCATCAAGTTAGACGGAAAAAAATACCTGAAGCCAATTGGATACTCGAGCGGGTACGGTCACTTTCACATTCCCGACGACTTATTTCTTGAACTTCGGGCCTACCTTCGCACTAAGGATCACCGATACGCAGACGGCAACGAGTTCGGAAAAGGGCCGAACTGGAAGATGCGCGCGACGCGAGCAGCACTCGCAATGATTGGCGAGCGCCCAAACCTGATGATGCACGGCGTCAAGCGCGAGGTCTTTATTTGCGAAATGGCGAGCAACGCGGTGGAGTTTCTAAAAGGTGAGGCCACCGAACTGGATCTAGGGGATCTGAAAACGGCCAAAGAGGTTGGCACCCTAGCTTGCCGTCGCTGGCTGATCCCTCGCGCCACTCGTGATACCACCTTTCGGCAATGGACCCAACAGGATCTGGCCGACCTAGTTTCACAAACCTCGGGCGCGTCCATTTCAATCGCAGATTCGAATTATCGGAAGGGAGCGCCGTCTTAGCAGTGCATCTACCCACTCTCCAACAGGATCTGGAAGCCCGATTTAGCGAGATTTCCTCCGAACGCACGGAGAACCAGCACATCTTCGCGCTGGAGCACGGATTGGCAATCGACATGTCGGCGCTCGCCAATAGCCTGTCGAAACAACTCGCATACGGCATGACCAACCAAGCTTCCTGGCTCGCTTGGGTCGTATTTGCCACCGAAGTCGGATATGACTATGCCGGCGCCGAGTACTGGCAGACATTCAACGAACGATTACCGGCTTGGCGCGCCGTAGATACTAATAAGAGTCGAAGCCGGATCCGCATGTGGTTCCGGCGCTTCGCCAGTACCTACAACGGTGTCCGGCCATCGGGCACGTGGGCCGAGCAGTTTCGCATCATCGCCTGGCCTATCACCCACGCCATCCTGCCCAAGGACTTGCAATACCAGTTCGCCCGATCGATCCACCACAACCGCTACCAGATCGCCGCGGACAGCGACCCGCTCGTCGTCGGCCGCCTGATCCACCATCGGACCCCCCATCCCTCGTCGCGCTTCCGGGAATTCTGCGAGCAGGAGGAGATGGTCGGCCGCATCGCCTTGGCCCTGCTGGGCGCTGGAACGGAAGATCCTCCTCTCTCGCCCGAGGCAACCCGGCGCATTGTCGGTGACCTCGAGATGACGCAAGAAGCCCGCGAGTGGCTTCAGGAAGCCCGCTCCGACATTCGCTGGATCCATGGCGCTAAGCGCCAACGATTTTCGGGCCGCTCACCGCAGGATCGAGCCCGAACAGTTGCCCAACCCCAACTCAACCTGCGCCCGACACTGCTACTGAGCCGAAAGAGCGACGCTTGGCATGTGGGCATCCAAGTCCCTTCCTTTGCCCCGCTAGCTGCCGGGTCCCCGGAAGTCGCTAGGCATCTGCAAAAGACGAAGGTTCGGATCGAAGGCGGATCGGGCCAGTGGCACCCGGCCCAGATCCTCAACACTCCCTCAAAACCCCATGGACTTCAACGATGGCCAGGCGACGGCATGGTCCTACGGTTCAAGGACGCCCTCCCGATCTTCGATCAGTTGGTGCGCTTGGAAGCCACGTTGGGCAAGGGCCCCCTCTGGGTCTGCCGCATCGGCACCGACGGCCTCGCACGTGAAGTTCGCAGCCACCACGTCCGACCAGGCCAGAAGTACATCGTGATGGCACGCACGGGCCACGTTTTTCGGCCCCACCCGGCTCTCCGGCCCGCCGACCTGCGATGCGACGGCCTTACGGGCATTCAGTTGTCGCTGCCCCCCCATGTGTCTGAAGACCTCCGGCACGCGCTGAAGACACTAGGCCTGTCGTTCGCCTCTACGGTCAGAATCTGGCCCGCTGGATTGCCCGCAGTATCGTGGGACTGCGAGGGACGAAGCGAATGGCTCACGACCGATACACCATGCTTCGGCATCGATGTCGATCACGACGTGGCGGCCGTGGACGTCGCGCTCGACGGCATTCCTCCGCTGCGGATTTCCCGGACGGGAGTGCAAGGCCCCTCTTGGGTGCAGTTGCCTCCCTTGCCACCGGGGGAGCACCGCCTGGTGGTCGAAGTGAAGGACGGCGCGGGGCAAGCCGGATTGCTTGGCGCCTCCCGCGGTGAGGTGATCCTGGAGGTCCGGAACCCGGTGAGCCTGGACGAAACCGTCCAGCGACGCGGCGGCCTGATCGTGGTCGCGACGCCAATCGATGCGACGTTGGAGAGTCTCGAGCGAGACGAGCTTCAACTCGAGGTCTATGGCCCCGCCGGTCGTGAAGCTCAATTGTTCCTGGAGATCGAAGGCTGCGACTCAGATCCAAGACCATTCGATAGGACGGTCGTGCCGGCGACATTGACCCACCTGTGGCGCCGATTACCGACTGAGATCCAGGAGAACCTCGGGGGCAGCAATGCCTGCCGCCTGGTCATCCGCGCCGAAGAAATCGGCACTTTCACGCTGTCGCTGGAGCGCGCAAGCCGACCAGTACGTTGGACGCTGCGCCAGTCACGGCAGACCACCACGATCAGGCTGGTCGACGAAGCTGCAGTGGGCGCCCATGCGCTGTGCCAGATGGCACCGCTGGACCAGCCCTGCGCCGCGCAGGCGCTGGACTACGACGACTGCGTTGACGGCATCGACGTCCCCGCACCGGGCGCGCTTTTCATCGTGGCCGGCCGTGACCGGCTAGACGCGGTCATCGTCAGCCAACCGGGCCAGGGAACGATGCGTGATTTCGCCGAGCTGGCCTTGGCACCCCGGCTCAATGGTTTCGCATCATCCGCCGAACGCTTGCGCGATGATGTCGCCCTACTAGGTTTGTGGTCGCGTGCCCGTGTCGTCGGCCCCTTGGGCGCGGCGAGAAAGGGCAAGGTGGTGCGCGCGATGCGGGATGCACTCGTCCGTTTCGTCTGCGGCCCGGCGTGGATGGACGCCGAACGCCGGATCGGCGACCCGCCGTGGAACGACGATGCCATCGCCACGCTGGGTGATGCCATAACGAACCGCAGGGAGTGGATGAACTTCCCTGCCCAACTACGCGTGTCGCACCGGGAAGTGCTGGACATGTTGCCAGCACAGGTCGTTTCATGGCTGCTCGGGATTACCACCAGATACCGGCTTTGTACTGACCATCTCCTCGTCGAGCGAATGCTTCGATACTTGACCGATCCCGATAGTTTCATTGCATCCTCCCGTGACGTCGCCGTGGACATACAGTCACTTGTCGCCCATGGCGAACTCGCACGAAGCGTTCGTTACCTGCAGAAATTGTTGGAGGGCAAGTCGTGGGACTGGAACTAAAATCACTGACGCGGGAGACACTACTTGCCGCCACAGCGAGTCAGCTTGGGCTAGCCGATGCAGAGGCGTCCTCCGACGAATTGCCCACGGCCCTCCTCGCGAGTGTCCTGCGCCGGATCGCTGTGACCACCTGTCCCAGTCCAAGGGAGGCACTTATCGGTTGCGCAGTCGATGCGTTCACCGGCTTCGGCGCCCCCGAGGCGATCAAACTGCGCGTGCGAGACGTGCTCGACAGCCTCGTCGTCATTGGCGACCTACTCGAGTTGGGAGGATCGATGTCCTTGCCCGGCGTGATTGCCGAAGACTGGCTCTACTGCGCCCCGCCGGCATTCGTCGTTCGTGAGGGATCCATCCTGTTGCTGGGCATCGAGCCGGAAGATCAGGCTTCCCTGCCGGCAGCGCTGCGTACCCGGGTGGTTCGCCAACGTGAGTTGCGCTACCTCCGTATCGACGAGGATGGCGATGCCATTTCGGCACAGTTGCGTGCAGCCGGATACCTCGAAATCTCGAACGTCGCGTGGACACGCCCCCCGCATAAACATACCGCAGAAACATTCTTGGAAGATGTTATCCGCCGTTTGCGCGAGGCCGACAACCGCGGAACGTTGGAGGGGCTCCAAGTGTATGGCCCCGCTACCCCGGGGGAGCATTTCGCTTCGCGGCTGGGTCCACCCGAGGGCCGCTCGGGTTTCCATGTCGGCCGCCGCCCGCAGGCCTTCGGGGCGCCGATCTGGCTTTTCGTCGAGCTCGAACAAGGCCTCCCGGTTCGCTTCCTGGACTTGCCTTGGCGTGGCGGCAAGTTTCGTGGCTGTGATCACGGCTGGCGGATTCAGAGCGCACTCGACGCCCATGCTGGCCAACCGCAGACGTACCGCGTAACGCCGATCGATGACGATCGTGACCGTTACGAGTTTTTTTCGCCATTGCCGTTGTGGATCGAACGCAAGCTCAGGATTCATGGCGAAAAGTTGCCTGCTGGCGGCGCCTTGTTTGCCTACGCGATTGACCGTCACTGCGATCACGGCACGGATGATCTGGTGCAGTCGTATATGTGGTTCCAGAAAATCGACTAAAGGGGGAGCAAGGGATGTCCGCGACTATCCAGCAATCCGTTTCGAGACTCCACCAAGCACTGGTTGAGTACATCGAGGCGACTTACCACATCGGCACCGAGGCATTGGTCCGGGCACGCAAGCGCCTGCTCGATCATCCGGGCACAATCCATCAGGTGCCATTCTTGGAATCAACGCCGCGCTACGTTTCAGACCGCACGTTCGCACAAATCGATGGCTTGCCTGCTTCGGCCGTAGGTCTGCTTGAGGCGCTGTCTTCCGGTGTGCAAGGTCATGCACCATTGCTGCACAATCCACCGTATTCCCACCAGGCCGAAGCGATTGAGGAAGCCACCGTTAGGGGCAAGAACCTGCTGATCATGACCGGCACCGGCTCGGGCAAGACCGAGTCCTTCCTGATGCCAGTCCTATCGAAGCTGGCGATCGAGGCCAGTTCCAAGCCCGAGGCCTTCACTGATTCAGCAGTCCGAGCTCTGCTGCTTTATCCGATGAATGCCTTAGTTAACGACCAGCTCGGGCGCCTGCGCTCGATGTTCAGCGACCCTCGCGTGACCCAGGCATTCGTCGGTTGGGCTGGTCGCATTCCACGATTTGCTCGCTATACCAGCCGCACCCCCTATGCGGGCGTGCGCGAGAAGGGTAAAGACGACCGACGGCTGAAGTCGCTCGAAGAGTTCTACGTCAGGATCGAGCAGAAGGCGGGGGAAACGGGAGATGAGGCTGATCGCGCCCGGGATCTGATGCGGCAGTTGAAGGCCAAAGGCAAGTGGCCGGCCAAGCCTAGCCTGTCGACTTGGCTCGGCGCGCCAGGTACGCGATGGCAGGACCGCAGCACTGGCGAATTCGTCCGTGCGGTTGCACTTCCCGACGATAGCGAGTTGATTACGCGCCACGAGGTCCAAGCCGCGCCACCGGACCTGCTGGTCACCAATTACTCGATGCTCGAGTACATGCTGATGCGCCCGATCGAGCGCTCGATCTTCGATGCAACTAAGGCTTGGCTGAAACGCAATCCAAGCGAGAAGTTCCTAATAATCCTCGACGAGGCGCACTTGTATCGCGGCGCGGGCGGGGCCGAGGTCGGCTTGTTGATCCGCCGACTGACCGACCGCCTCGGCGTGTCTTCTGACCGCATCCAGGCGATATGCGCCACAGCGAGCTTCAGCAACAGTCAATACGCCAAGACCTTCGGGGCACAGCTCAGCGGCTGCGCCGAGGAGACGTTCAAGCCAGTCGAAGGTAACAAGCTGCTGGGCGCCGAAGCCACGACGGGAACGCTGGCCGAAGCTAAGGCGCTGGCCGTTATTGACGTCGCTCGCTTTCAGGAAACTGAGGATCCGAAGGAACGGGCCAGTCTCATCGCCTCATTCCTGGCATTTCGCAACGTGACTCCCACGGGATCCGTCGACCAGGATCTGTATGCCGCACTGGAGGCGTTCGGTCCGTTGCAGTGGGTCGTCAACGAGACCATGGGTAACGCCAAGCGTCTTGCCGCCCTGTCGGCGCAGGTGTTTCCGGGTATCGATCATGACTTGGCGGCACAAGCATTCTCCAACCTTCTGACCTTGGGCAGCATGGCCAAGTCCACGGGCGGCAACGGGCTGCTACCCTGCCGCGTGCACGGGTTCTTCCGAGGGTTGCCCGGGTTGTGGGTCTGCATGGATCCTGATTGCACGGAGGTCGCTCCCGAGGAAAGGAACCCCTACTGCGGCAAGATGTACAGCCAACCTGTTAAGCACTGCGCCTGTGGCGCGACGTGCCTGGAGTTCTACACCTGCCGCCACTGCGGCGCCCCATACGCTCGCGCCTACACCGATAACGTCGAGGAGCCGCAATCCCTCTGGCCGGAGCCTGGCGCGAACATTGCGCTCATCGACGGTGAGGCCGAGCAACTGGAAGCATTGGACCTACTGTTGCAGACGCCACTCAAGGAAGGCACCGTCGTGCCGGTTACGTACGACGTGGAAACCGGCCGGCTTAATGCTTTCGACAGCGGGAACAGATCCAGAATCGTCTATCGCAGGTTGCTCAGCGCCAAGGACTTGGCCGACGAGGATGAAGATGGCAACCAAGGCACGCTGGGACAGTTCATCCCCTGTGGCATTTGTCGCGGCCGAGCCGGCGGCGGCAAGTCCTCGGTGCAAGACCACATGACCAAGGGCGACCAGCCCTTCCAGACCCTCGTCGCCCGGCAGATCGACATCCAACCGCCCGGGCCGAAGAGCGACGACAATTTCGCGCCGCTGCGTGGACGCAAGGTGCTGGCATTCTCAGACTCGCGGCAGGTCGCCGCACGCCTGGCGCCGAACCTACAAACCTATTCGATGCGCGACGCACTGCGGCCGTTGCTGGTCTGGGGCATGCAGCGGTTACAGCAATCGCCGGCACTGGCCCGGCAGGTCAGCCTTCAAGACGCTTATTTCGCAACGCTGCTCGCCGCCCGCTGCCTCTCGGTACGGCTGCGCCCAGAGTTGAAGTCCGGCGAGTCCTTCGACCCCTACATCAAGATCGGCGCCGCTATCGGCAGCGGCGGAACGATCGACGAAGAGACCTTGATCGAACTCTATAACGAGCACCACTACGCTAAAGCGCCCGATGCATTGATGGAAGAACTGCTCAGCGTCATCCAGGATCGCTACATCGGGCTGGATGCAATCGCGCTTGGATCGTTGACGGTACGGCCGGGCAGAAAGAAGGAAGAGTTGCTGAAGAAGCTTCCCGATATTACCGGATTCGCGACGACCGACGTCGAAAAATTATCGCTGGTGGGATTCTGGCTGCGGTGCTGGCGCAAGAAGAGCCGGAAATGCCATATTTGGTTCCAGGGAATGGACGCCGACATGTGGCGGACCGATGTGCTCGGGCAGAACGGAAAGTTCAAGGCCATCGAGAAACTGCTGCCGGACAAGGCGGCCAAGACGGTATTCGCCGAGCGTTGGTTGCCGGCGCTCCTTGGCGAGTTCACCGAGAAGCTGGGATCGATGTACCGGTTGCAGGCGAAGAATCTCTACCTCGAACTCGGCGGTGACTGGGTTCGCTGCAAGAACTGCGCTTCCGTGCATCGCCCGGTCGCGAACACGGCTGCCTGCGTCGACTGCGGTGAGGAGGAGACCGCAATCATCGACCCCTTCATCGACCCGGTGTTTCGCGCCCGCAAGGCTTACTACCGCCGAGCCACCGAAGAAGTCCTGGACGATGCCTCTAAACGCCCGTTGGCGCTGATAGCGGCCGAGCATACCGCGCAGTTGAACTCGTCTGACCAGGAGGAGGCTTTCTCCAAGGCCGAGCGCAACGAATTGCTGTTCCAGGACATCAACATCGCCTGGAAGGAACAGGACGATGCCCCGGTCGCCATCGACATCCTGTCGAGCACGACGACGATGGAGGTCGGCATCGACATCGGCGCCTTGTCCGGCGTGGCGCTGCGCAACATGCCCCCCGGCCGCGCGAACTACCAGCAACGTGCCGGTCGTGCCGGCCGCCGCGGCACGGCCGTGGCCACCGTGGTCGCCTTTGGCAGTGTCGACAGCCACGACGAGCACTACTTCTCGCATCCCGAGGAAATGATCTCGGGAAAGGTGGTCGACCCCCTCCTCTCGCTCGACAACCGAGACATCGCCAAGCGGCATATCCGCGCCTTCCTGTTGCAGTGCTACCACCAAGACCGCCTGCCCGAGTTCGATCTCGGGCAACCGCACGACCTGTTCTCTGTCCTGGGCAAGGTCGGTCCGTTTCGCGATGGCTCGGGCGTACTCAACCGCAACGACCTGGCGGCCTGGCTCGACGAACACGAAGCCGAGCTCAAGGGACGTGTCGCGAAATGGCTCCCCAAGCACCTCACACCTGAAGGCATAGACGCGCTTGTCTCCAGTATGATCGAAGATTGCATCACTGAGATCGACAAGGCGATCACGAATGATCGTGTAACGGCGCAGAACAAGAAAAAAAGCGATGGCAAGGGCGCCGGCGCGGAAGAACAGGATCCGGATGTCGAACAAGGGAAGCCGCCCCATGCCGATAGCGACAAGCTGCTCGATCGTCTGCTCTACGAAGGAGTCCTGCCCCGCTACGCGTTCCCCACGGACGTGGCAACCTTCCACATCTTCAATCGGGAGCGATCCAGAAAGTTCCGGCATCGCGACGAATTCGCCCCTTCCCAAGGCCTGCCCGTGGCACTGTCGCAGTACGCCCCCGGCAAGCAGGTGTGGGTAGGCGGGAAGTGCTACGTCTCGGGTGCGATCTACTCGCGTTCCTGGCAAGAGCGTGCCGCCGCATGGGAGAACCGAGAGCGCTACTTTGAGTGCTCGATTTGCCGGTTCGCCCGGACGGAAGCCAACAGCGACACGTCGTGCACCACCAACCGGTGCCCGGCGTGCGGCACCCGGGACAGCTTCGAGTTTAAAGGCGAATGGATGCGACCGGTAGGCTTCGCCCATCCCATCGACGTCGAGGAGGAAACCTCGCCCGATCGCGTGCCGGAAGTCAGCTACGCCACCCGAGCCAAACTGACCACGAAGACACCCGGCGACGACCAAGAGTGGTTCGAGGTCAATTCGCGGTTCAAGAGTGTGCCGTTCCGGGATCACCTATTGGTATCCAACGTCGGACCCGAGGGCAAGGGCTACCGATACTGCACCCAATGCGGTCGCATCGAGGCCATGACCGAGCCGCGCTCGACTGTCGGTGGCCCGCACCACAAGCCCTTCCCTACCGACCCAGGCGAGGAGAACTGCCGCGGCCGCGGCATCGAGCACGTCGTCCTTGGCGCGAAGTTCGTTACCGATATCGCCCTGTTCTCTCTGCGAGTCGATGCGCCGATGAACCTGACGCCGGGCACCTACGCGAGTCACGTCGCCTTGCGGACCGTCAGCGAGGCGCTGGCTCGGGCAGCAACGGACCTGCTCGGGATCGAGCCGGGCGAGATCCTGGCCGAGTTCCGGCCGGCGATGTCGGCGGACGCGAGTTCGGCACTGTGCGCGGAAATCTTCCTGTACGACACGCTCCCGGGTGGCGCCGGCTTCTCCAGCGCCATTCCGGCCAAGGCGGAGAATCTACTCAGGCGCGCTCGCAAGCTGCTGGACGATTGCCCGGAGAAGTGCGACTCCTCCTGCTATCGCTGTCTACGCGCTTTCGGCAACCGCATTGAGCATCGCTCACTCGACCGCCACGTCGGCGTCGAACTGATTGACTACCTGCTGACCGGCATCGTCCCAGAAGCCGAGACCGATCGTTTGAAGGTATCTACGGACCTGCTGTTCAAAGATCTTTCAAGATTGCTGGGGGAGGACACGGAGATCGAATGCGAGCGCACTGTTGAGATACTGGTTGGAGATAAAAAGTACATCGCGCCGATCCTGTGTCAACTGAAGTCGAATGGCGCCATGGTTGTTGTCGGGCTAAGCAGTGCCTTGCAGGACGGGTACGCTGCAGAGGCCGACGTACGAGCATTGCAAGATGCCGAAACTGACATCGATGTGGTCGTTGTAAACGAGCTGTTGGTGCGGTCGAACCTACCGGCGGCAACTAAGTCAGTTTGTGTGCAGCTCGGCTGTGACCGAGGTGGAGCTGCCGCCGAAGCTGGAGTTTCCGCAAGCCCCGTTATCGGCGCTTGGAAAGGGGTATCGACATGGCAAGGTAGTTAAGCGCAGCGATCTTCGTGGCCTGGTACTCAAGCTAAAACAGCGTCCCGTCAGCTGGCAAAACGTGGCTATGCGTAGAAGGAAAAGTTTGGTTCCGGCACATGAAACGCTGGGAAGCTAAACCGCTGAGGCAGGGAACAGTTCAATTTAGGCTCTATGCATTGCGCCTAAGTGCTGCCAAGAACTTATCCCAAAGCGAAACGTCGAAGTCCTCTGAAAGCATTAAAGAAGCAGCGGATGGATTGATCTGCACAAGCTCTCGATAATTCTTCTGGAACGAGAATCCTTCATCCCTGTATCGCCTAAGTGAATCGGCAAGAGATGTTATCTGGTCTGTACGAATTACTAGACGAACAGCGGTGCCTCCGTAAGAGCATGGGAAATAGGATTTTCCGTCTTTAGCCTTGGTAAGGAGCATGCCGTAGTCGCCACTTGCTATGAAGAAATTCCCGCCATTTCTACATATTCGACTCGTCATGTACAGGCCGAAGCCGGAATTTGCCCATGGACCGCGTTGTTTCCGCGCCCCCTTGAATGCTCTGCCGGAAACTGCCGGCATTAGCGCGTAATTCAAAGCTGAGCGATCATTGTTGACGTCCAAGTGAGGATTCCTGGACAGGGTCTTTCGGAGACCTACTCCTCGGTCGAGAATTGCGACCTCAACTTTGTGCTTTGTCGGCCAGTACTGAGCGCATATCCCGAGTTGCTTTGACTCACTATGCTCAACAACATTCCGAATTATTTCCCGAAGAGAATAAGAAAGCGTTTCAAATACATCGCCGTTATCAGTCCCGCACAGCAATGTGGCGAGGTGCTTACTTCTGGCTTCAACGATGTTGCCAACCTCTGTGTACTCGCTACTTGCTTCCTCCCGGAGCGAGTTACAGTCAAGAATATTTACGGGCAAATGCCGCGACCCTCCATCCTTCTTCCCTGGCCTATGAGTGGATGGGTAACCAAAGGCCTCAAAAAAGCCCATTCGGCTCGCATAGCTCATCGACTCGTGATTGACGCATTCGAATCTATTTACCTGGCTTCTAACGGCCGCCCTTTGCAGCTCGCTCGACACCATTAGCATTGCAAATGGCTCAACTAATCCGACCCCCTTGAAATCTGCGCGTATAGAAGAAACGTCCTTGATCTGCGATAGCTCAATGGACAATCTAAGTGCACCAGAAAGATCAAGGATGCCCGGGATCTTGACCGTTAAATGCGTCACTGATAGCCCTTGCCGATTATGCCCGGAGTGCAGGCGACGCATTCAATGATATGACAGTGTTGCAGCTCGCGAAAGTGACTCGATTAACCTGCACGCGCTTCGCGGTAGTCGGCCCTGAAGAACCCCTCATAGCCAGCAGCCATGCGGCCTGTGGCGCCGAGGG
>NZ_JBHSGG010000039.1:0-11237 GCF_042654365.1 Coralloluteibacterium thermophilum | reverse complement strand
GCCGGCGGCGGCAGCGCCGGAGCCGCGGCGACCGCGGTGGGCGGCGCCTGGACCGGCGGCGTGGCGGCCGAGGGCGCTGCTGCCGGCGCTCGGCGAGGCGATGCGGCGGGCGCACCCACCCCGCGGGCGGCGAGGAAGCGCTGCCAGCGCCGGTCGTTCGGGTCGATGGCCTGCACCTCGACCTGCGCGGTGCCGCGCGCGTAGACGCCGATCCGCAGCGCCGCGGCGTAGCTGAGGTCGATCACGCGGCCCTCGTGGAAGGGGCCGCGGTCGTTGACGCGGACGATGACGTCCTTGCCGTTCTCCAGGTTGGTCACCAGCGCGTAGCTCGGCAGCGGCAGCGACTTGTGCGCGGCGCTGAACTGGCACATGTCGTAGGGCTCGAGGCTGGAGGTCTGGCGGCCGTGGAACTTGGTGCCGTACCACGACGCGATGCCGCGTTCGCGGTAGCGCGAACGGGCGCGCTCGTCCATCACCGTGTAGCTCTTGCCGAGCACGGTGTAGGGCGAGCGGTTGCCGTAGCGCGACAACGGCTCGAGCTGCGGCACCGGCTCCGGCAGGTTCGCGACGTCGAGCTGCACGCTGGGCCGGCCGTCGCGGATGTGCGGCGCGTACAGGCCGCCCGGGGTGTACCAGCGCTCGTCGTGCTGGAGCACCACGGCGCAGGGATCCTCGCCTGCGGCGAGCGGCGTCACCCGCGCCGGCGCGCCCTCGCCCAGCGGCTGGGGCACCGAGCCCGGTCGGGTCTTGCGCCCGCCGCAGGCCGCCAGCGCGAGCGCCAGCAGCACGACCAGGGCGACCCGGACGAAGCTGCCGCCCGGCATCACGGCGCGGCGGTACCCGTGCCGGGACCGCTCACGGGTCCGCCGGCGATCTCCCGCGCGAGCTGGTAGACGGCCATGCCGTACAGCGGCGAGTGGTTGTAGCGGGTGATCACGTAGAAGTTCTGGAAACCGAGCCAGTACTCCATGCCCTGCGCGCCCTCGAGCGTCACCAGGGTCGCGCGCGGCGTGCGCTCGACGCCGGGCTCCTGCGGGCGGTAGCCCCACGCGGCGGCCTGCTCGAAGGCGCTGGCCAGCTCGTCGAAGGTGGTCCCGCGGCGCCAGGTTTCCGGGCGCCACTCCGGTGCGCCGGGCGCGCGCTCGGCGCGCACCGCCACCGGCTCGCCGCGCTGCCAGCCGTGCGCGGCGAAGTAGTTGGCGACCGAGGCCAGGATGTCCGGCAGCGAGTTGAACAGGTCGCGGCGCCCGTCGCCGTCGCCGTCGACCGCGTAGGCGAGGTAGCTCGACGGCATGAACTGGCCCCAGCCCATGGCGCCGGCGTAGCTGCCGGTGAGGCCGTGCAGGTCGAGGTTCTCCTCGCGCACCAGGCGGAACAGGTTGCCCAGCTCGCGGCGGAAGTAGGTCTGGCGGTCGGCCTCGTACTGGGCCCGCGCCGGGTCGCCGGATACCGGATAGAAGAAGGCCAGGGTGTAGAGCGCGTCGAGCACCTTGTGGCGCCCGGTGAAGCCGCCCCAGTTGGTCTCCACGCCGATGATCGAGACCACCACCTCGGCCGGCACGCCGTACTCGGCCTCGACCTGCGCGAGCGCCTCGCGGTGCTCGGCGAGGAAGCGCCGGCCGTCGCGGATGCGCCCGTCGGTGATGAAGTTGGGCCGGTAGTCGCGCCAGGGCCGCGCCTCGGCCGGACGGCTCATCGCCGCCACGATGCCCTGCTGGTAGCGCGCGCGGTCGAGCGCGTCGCGGACCGTTTCGGCCGGCACGCCGTGCTCGCGCACGACCTGCTCGATGAAGGCCTCGCGCTCCGCCGCCGGCGGCTGCGGCGTCTGGGCATGGGCTGGAGCGACCGCTGCGGCGGCGACCGCCGCCAGCAGACCGAGACACAGGCGTTGAAGCATCGTCGAGGACCCGTTGCGAAGCGCGGCCAATCTACCATGCGCACGCCGCGCGCCCGTGCAGGCGACGCAGAAAAACCGCGCGCGTTCAGGCTCCGATGAAGCGCTTGTGCGCGGCCACCGACATCACGATGCCGAACCCGGCGAGCAGGGACACCGCCGAGGTGCCGCCGTAGGACAGCAGCGGCATCGGCACGCCGACCACCGGCAGCAGCCCCGCGACCATGCCGCCGTTGACCAGCACGTAGACGGAGAAGGTCAGCGCGAGCGCGCCCGCGACCAGGCGCCCGTAGCTCTCGCGCGCTTCCGCGGCGATCCAGAGACAGCGGGCGAGGACGAACAGGTAGAGCGCCAGGGTCACGCAGACGCCGACCCAGCCGAACTCCTCCGACAGCACCGCGAAGATGAAGTCGGTGGTGTGCTCCGGCAGGAAGTTGAGGTGGGACTGCGTGCCCTGGCCCCAGCCCTTGCCGGTGAGGCCGCCCGAGCCCACCGCGATCTTCGACTGCAGGATGTTCCAGCCCGTGCCCAGCGGGTCGGCCTCGGCGTCGAGGAAGGTGAGGATGCGGTTCTTCTGGTACTCCTGCAGGCCGAAGAGCCAGGCCAGCGGTGCGGCGACCGCGGCGGCCAGGGCGGCGGCGCCGATGTACCACCAGCTCAGGCCGGCGAGGAACACCGCGAAGGCGCCGGACAGCCCGATCAGCAGCCCCGTACCGAGGTCCGGCTGCGCGACGATCAGCGCCGTGGGCACGCCGATCACCGCCGCGCAGGCGACCAGGGCCGGGAAGCGCGGCGGCAGCACCTGGCGGTGGAGTATCCAGGCCACCATCATCGGCACGGTCAGCTTCATCAGCTCGGCCGGTTGCAGGTAGAACACGCCGAGGTTGAGCCAGTGCCGCCCGCTGCGCCCGGTGCCCAGGACGGGCACCAGCATCAGCAGCAGCAGCGAGCCCGCGAACAGGTACGGCGTCCACAGCCGCAGCCGGCCCGGCGGGATCCTGGAGATCACCACCAGCGCGGCGAGACCGACGCCGAAGCGCAGCGCCTGCGGCACCACCAGGGCGACGCTGTCGCCGCCGGCGCTGTGCAGCACCACCAGCCCGATCGCGAGGAGGGCGACCAGTGTCGCGCCGAGGGGCAGGTCGATGTTGCCGAACGCGCGGCGGAACAGGTCGCCGGACCAGTGCAGCAGGGCGTTCACGGCAGCGGGCTCCGGACGCGACGGGGCGTCGTGGCGCTCGGGCGTCCCGGGGACATGGCCGCGTCAGCCTCCGATGAAGCGCTTGTGCGCATGGACCGACATGATGATGCCGAAGCCCGCGAGGATGGAGACCGCCGACGTCCCGCCGTAGGACACCAGCGGCATCGGCGCGCCCACCACGGGCAGCAGGCCGGCGACCATCCCGCCGTTGACGAGCACGTACATCAGCGCGGTCATCGCGAGCGCGCCGGCCAGCAGCCGCGCGTAGCTGTCGCGCGCCTGGCTGGCGATCCACAGGCAGCGCGCCAGCACCACGACGAACAGCAGCAGCACGAGGCAGACGCCGATCCAGCCGAACTCCTCGGCCAGGACCGCGAAGGCGAAGTCCGTGGTCTGCTCGGGCAGGAAGTCCAGGTGCGCCTGTGTGCTCTGCCCCCAGCCCTTGCCGGTGGGGCCGCCGGAGCCGACCGCGATCTTCGACTGCAGGATGTTCCAGCCCGTGCCCAGGGGATCCCGCTCCGGGTCCACGAAGGTGAGCAGGCGGTTCTTCTGGTACTCGCGCAGCCCGAACATCCACATGAGCACCCCGGCGGCGGCGGCGGCCAGCGCGCCGGCGCCCATGTACCACCAGCTCAGCCCGGCGAGATAGACGGCGAAGGCGCCGGAGAGGCCGATCAGCAGCCCGGTGCCGAGGTCCGGCTGCATCACGATCAGCACCACCGGCACCCCGATCACGGCCGCGCACTGCACGAGCGTGGGCAGCCGCGGCGGCAGCGCCGCGCGGTGCAGCACCCAGGCGACCATCATCGGCACGGTGAGCTTCATCAGCTCGCTGGGCTGCAGGTAGAAGGCGCCGAGATAGAGCCAGCGCCGCCCGCTGCCGCCGGTGCCGACGATCGGCACGGCCATCAGCAGCAGCAGGCTGCCGGCGAACAGCCAGGGCGTCCAGGTCCGCAGCCGCACTGGCGATATCCGCGAGAGCACCGCCAGGATCACCAGGCCGACCCCGAAGCGGGCCGCCTGCGAGCGCATCAGCGCGCCGCCGTCGGCGCCCGCGCTGTGGAGCACGGCCAGCCCGATCCCCATGAGGGCGAGCAGGACGACCAGCAGGAACAGGTCCAGGTTGCCGACGGCGCGGGCCACCAGCCGGACGGGCTGCACGAACACCGCGCTCATCGCGCGGCGCCGCCGGCACGCTGCGCGAGCGGGATCGCGTCCGCGTCGCGGCCCTCGCCGCGCAGCACCCAGGCGTCGAAGATGCGCCGCGCCACCGGGGCCGCGGCGCCCGAGCCCGAACCGCCCTGCTCCACCACCACCGCGATGGCGATGGTCGGGTCCTCCGCGGGCGCGTAGCCCACGAACAGCGCCTGGTGGCGCAGGTGGTAGGGCAGCGAGCGCGGGTCGAGCGAGGCGGTGCCGCGACGGGTCACCAGCTGCGCGGTGCCGGTCTTCCCGGCCATGCGGTAGGGCGCGCCCTGCGCCGCGGCGCGGGCGGTGCCGGTCGGGCCGTGCATCACCGCGACCAGGCCGTCGCGCACCGCGTCGATGTTGGCAGGGCTGGCGGACACGACGACGGGCGGCGCCTGCGGCTCCTCGACCAGCGGGGCGTCGAAGCCCGCGCGGCTGGCGCGCAGCAGGTGCAGGCGACGGCGGGTGCCGTTGTCGGCGAGCATGGCGATGCCCTGCGCGAGCTGCAGCGGCGTCACCACCCAGAAGCCCTGGCCGATGCCGACGTTGACGGTGTCGCCGGGATACCACTCCTGCCCCATGCGCCCGCGCTTCCAGCCGCGGGAGGGCAGCACGCCCACCGCCTCGCCGCTGAGGTCGATGCCGGTGCGCTGGCCGAAGCCGACCTCCGACATGAAGGTCTCGATGCGGTCGATGCCGAGGTCCACCGCGAGCTTGAAGTAGTAGGTGTTGACCGACTGCGCCAGCGACTCGGTGAGGTTCACGTGGCCGTGGCCGCCGCGGCGCCAGTCGCGGTACTCGCGCGAGACGTTGGGCAGGCGGAAGGCGCCGCTGGAGAAGGTCGTGTCCTGCGGCCGGCGCAGGCCGTACTCCAGCCCCGCCAGGCCCATGAACGGCTTGATGGTCGAGCCCGGCGCGAAGCCGCCCAGCACCACGCGGTTGAACAGCGGCCGCGAGACGTCCTCGTTGAGCGCCTTGAAGTCGGCGAACGAGATGCCGCCCACGAACAGGTTGGTGTCGTAGCTCGGCAGGCTGACCATGCCGAGGATCTCGCCGGTGCGCGGATCGACCGCCACCGCCGCGCCGTGCTGCCCCTCGAAGGCGTCGACCATCGCCTGCTGCAGCTCGACGTCGACCGAGAGGTGCAGGTCGGCACCCGGCACCGCGGGCGTGCGCCGGATGGTGCGCAGCACCCGTCCGCCGGCGTTGGTCTCGACGTACTCGTAGCCGATCTCGCCGCGCAGGCGCTCCTCGTAGTAGCGCTCGACGCCGGTCTTGCCGATGTGGCTGAGCGCCGAGAAGCGTGCGTCGCCGAGGTTGCGCAGGTCGTCCGCGTCGAGCCGGCCGACGTAGCCGACCACGTGCGCCATCAGCGGGCCGTAGGGGTAGCGGCGGGTCAGGTAGGGCACGACCTCCACGCCGGGGAAGCGGTGCCGGTCCACCGCCAGCCGCGCGACCTCGGCCTCGGACAGGCGCAGCTTGAGCGGCAGCGGGCGGAAGCGCGGGTTGGCGCGGCGCTCGTTCTCGAAGCGCGCGATGTCGCCGTCGTCCACCGCCACCACGGTGCGCAGGTCGTCCAGCAGGGCCTGCATGTCCGGCACCTGCTCGGGCGTGATCTCCAGCCGCCACGCCGGCACGTTGTCGGCCAGCAGGCGGCCCGCGCGGTCGTAGATCAGCCCGCGCGCCGGCACCACCGGACGCGGCTTGATGCGGTTGGACTCCGAACGGGTCGCGTACTCGTCGTGGCGCACCACCTGCAGCTGGAAGTAGCCCGCGGCCAGCAGCACCGTACCCGCGAAGATGCCGAGGAAGGCCAGCAGCGCGCGGCGCCGGAACTGCTCGGCCTCCAGCCGGTGGTTCTTGAGCGTGGGGCGGGAGCGGCGCGCGCGGGCCATGGCTCAGCCCTTCGACGGCGTCTTGCGCAGGCGCAGGCGCAGGTCGTCCAGCGCGAGGAACAGCCAGGGCCACAGCGCCGTGCCGACCAGCGGCGAGATCCAGAACGGCCACGGCGGCAGCCCCTCGCCCGAGGCCAACCGCACGGCGGCCGCGATCACCCGGTCGTTGAGGAGCAGGCCGCCCACGGCCAGCGCCTGCTGCCACAGCGGGAAGAAGCGCAGGCGCGCGCGGAAGCGCTGCACGATGAAGGCCAGCATCACCAGGCGCAGCGCCTGCTCGCCGAGGAGGGTGCCGTAGACGAGATCGCCGGCCAGCCCGACCAGGAACGCGAAACCGAGCCCGGTGCGCTCCGGCGTCTCGATCAGCCAGTAGCAGGCCACCAGGCCCAGCCAGTAGGGCCGCAGCGGCGTGATGACCTCAGGCAGCGGCATCAGCCCGAGGACCAGGGCGAGCAGGAGGCTCAGCGGCAGCAGCCAGCCGGAGCGGTTGCGGCTCATCGCGCGCCCTCCCCACCCGAAAGGGGCTCGCCCTCGCGCGCGACCGCCGGGCTCTCCGCGTCGGGGACGACCCGCAGGCGCGGATCGGGCGGCCCGACCTCCGGCTCGGCCGGCAGGTTGGACACCACCAGCACCTCGCCGCTGCGGGCGATGCGTGCGGCCGGGCGGACCTCGGCGATCACGAAGGAGCGGCTGTCGTCATGGCGCAGGCCGGTCACGGTGCCGACCGGGAACCCGGCCGGGAAACGCCCGCCGATGCCCGAGGTGACCAGTTCGTCGCCCACCTGGATGTCGCCGCTCTGCGGGACGTTGCGCGCCTCGAGGCGGTCCGGCGCGGCGGTCCCGTCGACCACCAGCCGCAGCCCCGAGCGCACCACCTGCACCGGCACCGCGTGGTCGGGATCGGTCACCAGCAGGGCGGTGGAGCGGCGCGGGCCGACCTCGATCAGCTGGCCGACCAGGCCGCCGGCATCGATCAGCGCCTGCCCCGGCTCCAGGCCGGCGCTGCGCCCGAGGTCGAGCACCACGCGGCGGCGGTAGGGGTCGAGGTCGATGTCGACGATGCTGGCGAGCTGCACGTTGAGGCGGTAGCCGCGGGTGCCGTTCAGCAGCTCGCGCAGGCGCGCGTTCTCCTGGCCGACCGCCTGCATGCGGCTCAGCCGGGCGTTGGCGATCTGCAGGTCGCGGCGCAGGCGCGCGTTCTCCTCCCGCAGGTCGCCGTGGGTGTTCAGGGTGTCGTGGGCGCTGGTGAACGCGCGGCCGGGCAGCGCCGCCAGCCACCAGACCGGCTCGGCCAGCACGGCGGCCTGGCGCCGCGCCTCGTGCAGCCAGCCGCCACGATGGTCGGCGGCCATCAGCACCACCGCCGCCGCCAGGTATGCGAGCAGCTTGAGCGTGCCGCTGGCGTCGGCGAGGCGGGCGGAATTGGCCGTGGGCACGATCTGTGGCGGGGCTGTGGAACGGCCGGCGCGGTCGCCGGCGGCGGATCAGGGCGCGGGCCCGGCCCGGCATGCTACTCCGGGACGAAGAAGTCGCTGCCGAGGGTGTCCATCATGTCCAGCGACCGGCCGCCGCCGCGCGCGACGCAGGTCAGCGGGTCCTCGGCGATGTGCACGTGCAGGCCGGTCTCCTCGGAGAACAGGCGGTCGATGTCGCGCAGCAGGGCGCCGCCGCCGGTAACCACGATGCCGCGCTCGGCGACGTCCGCGCAGAGTTCCGGCGGGGTCTGCTCCAGCGCCTGCTTCACCGCGGCGACGATGCCGGACAGCGGCTCGTGCAGGGCCTCGAGCACCTCGTTGGCCGAGATGGTGATCATGCGCGGCACGCCCTCGGCGAGGTTGCGGCCGGAGACCTCCATCGTCGGATTGTCGTCCTGCTTGTAGGCGCAGCCGATCTCGAGCTTGATGCGCTCGGCCGTGGCCTCGCCGATCAGGGTGCCGTAGGTGCGGCGGACGTAGGCGATGATCGCCTCGTCGAAACGGTCGCCGCCGATGCGCACCGACTGCGAGTAGACCACGCCGTTGAGCGAGATGACCGCCACCTCGGACGTACCGCCGCCGATGTCGATCACCATCGAGCCCTGGGCCTCGCTGACCGCGATGCCGGCGCCGATCGCGGCCGCCATCGGCTCCTCGATCAGGTAGACGTCGCGCGCGCCGGCCTCCTCGGCCGACTCCTTGATCGCGCGCTGCTCGACCTGGGTCGAACCGCAGGGCACGCAGATCACCACGCGCGGGCTCGGCTTGAGGAAGCGCGAGCGGTGCACCTTCTTGATGAAGTGCTTGAGCATCTCCTCGGTGTAGGTGAAGTCGGCGATGACGCCGTCCTTCATCGGCCGCACCGTGGTGATGTTGCCGGGCGTGCGGCCCAGCATGCGCTTGGCCTCCAGGCCCACCGCCGCCACCTGGCGCTGGCTGCCGCCGCCCCGGTCCTGGCGCACCGCGACCACGGACGGCTCGTTGAGGACGATGCCCTGCCCGCGCACGTAGATGAGGGTATTGGCCGTGCCGAGATCGATGGCCAGGTCGTTGGAGAACAGCCCGCGGAGCTTCTTGAACATCAGGTGGTTTCGGGAGAGGAGGAGCGGCGCGCACCCCCGATGTGGAGCGGGTGCGAAAGAAGTCGGCAAGCCTAGCAACCGCCCCCGCGGGCAGCAAGGAAAAACCTCGTTAAATCAAGGGCGGGACCGGGAAAGCCGCCGGGAAAATCCACCGCCCGGCCCGGAACGGCCTCCGCGCGCCCGTGCGCGGCTCCGGCGCGCGGCCCCCCCCCGCTGCCACTCCGTCCGCCAACTCCACTACCATGGCGGGCTTTGCGTCTTCCCGGAGCCCCGTGCCCATGTCCGCCGCCCTGATCTGCGGGTCCCTCGCCTACGACACCATCATGGTGTTCCCGGACCACTTCAAGAACCACATCCTTCCGGACAAGGTCCACATCCTGAACGTGTCGTTCCTGGTGCCGCGGATGCGGCGCGAGTTCGGCGGCTGCGCGGGCAACATCGCCTACAACCTCAAGCTGCTCGGCGGCGAGCCCGTGCCGATGGCGACCGTCGGCCAGGACTTCGGCCCCTACCGCCAGCACTTCGTGGAGCACGGCATCCGCCTGGACCAGGTCAAGGAGATCGAGGACCTGTTCACCCCGCAGGCCTTCATCACCACCGACCTGGACAACAACCAGATCACCGCCTTCCATCCGGGCGCGATGATGCGGTCCTACGAGAACCACGTGAGGGACGTGCCGGGCATCGAGTTCGGCATCGTCAGCCCGGACGGCCGCGAGGGCATGATCCAGAACGCCCGCGAGTTCGCCGAGGCCGGCATCCCCTTCATCTTCGACCCCGGCCAGGCCATGCCGCTGTTCAACGGCGAGGAGCTGCGCGCCTTCATCGAGCAGGCCGACTACGTCACCGTCAACGACTACGAGTCCAACCTGCTGCAGGAGCGCACCGGCTGGAGCGAGGCCGAGATCGCCCAGCGCGTGAAGGCCTACATCGCCACCCGCGGCCCCAAGGGCGCGGTGATCCACGCGGAGGGCAAGGTGCACGACATCCCGCCGGCCCACGAGCGCCGGGTCACCGACCCGACCGGCTGCGGCGACGCGTTCCGCGCCGGCCTGATCTTCGGGATCATGAAGGGCTACGACTGGCTGACCATCGGCCGCATGGGCAACCTGATGGGCGCGCTCAAGGTCGAGCACCCCGGCACCCAGAACCAGCGCTTCGACTACGACGAGTTCGCCGAGCAGTTCACCCAGCAGTTCGGCTACTCGCTCCGCTGAGACCGCGGCGGCGCCGCGTCCTGGGCGGGCCGGAAGCGCGCGGCCATCGATGGAATCCAGGCGCGGCCTCGTCCATCCTGCGACGGCGGCCGTCCCGCCCCCGGCCCGCTCCGGTCCCTGCATGCGCGCGTCACGGCTTCCCTCGACCCGCCCCACCGCACTGCTCGCCCTGGCGACGCTGGCGCTGACGGCGCAGGCGGACGCATCGCCGCCCGATGCGCCACCGCGCGTGGCGGAGGTCGCCCATGCACTGCGCGCCGTCGCCGTGGGCGAGGCCAGCGTCTCCGCGGCGCTGGGGCCACTGGTGGCGCTGCCGCCCGATGCCGCCACCGCCCCGCAGGACCTGCGGCTGCCGGGCTTCGTCGATGCC
Organism: Coralloluteibacterium thermophilum; assembly: GCF_042654365.1. Lineage (NCBI taxonomy): Bacteria > Pseudomonadati > Pseudomonadota > Gammaproteobacteria > Lysobacterales > Lysobacteraceae > Coralloluteibacterium > Coralloluteibacterium thermophilum. Next base: position 915 of record NZ_JBHSGG010000039.1, on the reverse strand, counting down.
GACGGCCACGTCGTCGAGGAACTCGACCTGCGCATCCGGCAGGGGGTTGGCGTGGACAACGCGGGGCTCATCGTCCTGCGTATCGCCGGCAGCCCCTGCCTGGACATCCATGCGCTGGCCCGGGGGCTCGGCGCCCATGAGGCGGCCCGCTACCCACCCTCGCCCCATGTCCCGCTGCCGCCGGAAGGGCCCGGCGGCGCCCACGGATACAGGCTCGACCATGCCGGCGGCAGCCGGCTCGAGGTTCTTGCCGACAACGCCGCTCCGGACTGCGCGACCCGGGTCACCGTCCGCCGGCCCTACCCCGGCCTGGCCGAACGACCGCCTGCGCGGGCGGCAGCCGCTTCGAGATCCTCTCCTGCGCCGACGCGCCCCACTGCGCCGGCACGGTCGTCGCACACTGGCCCTCCCCGCCGGGACAGGCCACGGCCTTCCGACCACTGAGCCGGGGCCGACCGCCGGCGCCTCTCCGGCGGGACAGGCCAGGCATCACCCCACGAACGCGGCCGNGTGCAGAGATGAGCCGCAGCAGCGCCCCGGCGCCGGCTCTTCCAGAAGCTGACCTTGTGCGCCCGCTCCCTTGCGATGCGGTCGCCGCGGTGTATGGCCTGGGCGTCCGGGGCAACGACAGAGTGCCGGCCGGCCGGCCCACCGACAGTGAGCCAGCGCCGCGCGCGTGAGTAGGAAATCGGCTACTCGCGAGCAGCGTCCAGTGCTTCCAGTCGCCTTTCGATCTCCGCCATTCGTGCGCCTTGCCCAGCTATCACGAACCATGCTAGTTCGCTTGGGCGGAGGCTGTAGCGGTCTCCGGCTGGCCGATACTCTTGCGTGACCTCGCTGCCGGCTTCGCGGATCAGGTTGCCCTCGTCGTCGTACTCGTCCGGCCACTCCTCGCGAATCTCGTGCTGCTCGTCC
>NZ_JBHSGG010000038.1:0-2125 GCF_042654365.1 Coralloluteibacterium thermophilum | reverse complement strand
CGGTCGGCTTCCTGGCGGATGCGGGCGCGGCCAACAGCGTGGCGCTGGGTGCGAACTCGGTTGCGGACCGCGCGGACACGGTATCGGTGGGCGCGGCGGGTGCGGAACGTCAGATCGTCAACGTGGCGGCCGGCACCGAGGACACCGACGCGGTGAACAAGGCCCAGCTCGATGCGGTGGGTGCGGTGGCCGAGGAGACCGCGCGCCACTTCACCGCGACAGGCGAGGGCGAGGCCCTCGCCGACGGCGAGGCGTCGGTTGCGGCAGGCGCCGACGCCCTGGCCGAGGGCGACTACGCGACCGCGGTGGGTTCGAGCGCGCTGGCGCTGGCGCAGGGCGCGACGGCGCTGGGCAGCGGCGCGTTCGCGCTGGGCGAGCACAGCACGGCGACCGGCTTCAACGCCAGCGCGATGGCGGATGCGGCGACCGCGACCGGCGCCGGCGCCTGGGCGACCGGCGAGGCGAGCACGGCCACGGGCGTGAGCGCGATCGCCGAGGGCGCCGGCAGCGCCGCCTACGGCGCGGGCAGCGCCGCGTTCGGCGCCGAGAGCACGGCACTGGGCGCGGGCGCGCAGGCGTACGCCGACGAGGCCACCGCGGTGGGCGCCAACAGCAGCGCGGAGGAAGGCGGCACCGCGACCGGCACGGGCGCGGCGGCCGGCGCCTACGCGACGGCGGCGGGCTACGGCGCCGACGCGGGCGGCAACCAGGCGGTGGCGGTGGGGCTGAACAGCAGTGCCAGCGAGGCGTACGCGACGGCGGTGGGCGGCTACAGCGACGCGAGCGGCCAGTTCTCCTCGGCGATCGGCTATGCGGCGCAGTCGAGCGGGCTGGGCGCGTTCGCGGCGGGCACGGAGACGGTGGCGTCGGGGAGCCTGGCGACGGCGGTGGGCTCGCTGGCGAACGCCTTGGGCGCGAGCGCGGTGGCGGTGGGCGAGAGCGCGACGGCCACGGGCGAAGGCGGCGTGGCGGTGGGCGGCTCCTACGCGGGGCTGATCCCGACGGAGGCGACGGGCGTCGCCTCGACGGCGGTGGGCCAGGGCGCGGGCGCGACGGACGACCAGGCGACGGCGGTGGGCGGGCTGTCGTGGGCGGACGCGGCGAACGCGACGGCGCTGGGCTACGGGGCGTACGCCTCGGCGATCAACAGCGTGGCGCTGGGCGCGGGGTCGGAGGCGGACCGGGCGAACACGGTGTCGGTGGGCGCGGCGGGTGCGGAACGCCAGATCGTCAACGTGGCCGCCGGCACCGAGGACACCGACGCGGTGAACAAGGCCCAGCTCGATGCGGTCGCGGAGACGGCCGAGGAGACCGCGCGCCACTTCACCGCGACAGGCGAGGGCGAGGCCCTTGCCGACGGCGAGGCGTCGGTTGCGGCAGGCGCCGACGCCCTGGCCGAGGGCGACTACGCGACCGCGGTGGGTTCGAGCGCGCTGGCGCTGGCGCAGGGTGCGACGGCGCTGGGCAGCGGCGCGTTCGCGCTGGGCGAGCACAGCACGGCGACCGGCTTCAACGCCAGCGCCGTGGCGGACAACGCGACGGCGACGGGTGCGCGGTCGAGCGCCCACGGCGAGAACGCGACGGCGACCGGTGCAGCGAGCGAGGCGGTGGGCGACGACAGCACCGCGACCGGCGCATACGCCTTCGCGGAAGGCGCGGGCGCGACGGCGACCGGCGTGAACGCCTTCGCCACCGGCGACGCGAGCACGGCCTCGGGCTACAACGCCGCGGCGACGGGCGNCCTCGGAGGACAGCGCGACGGCGGTGGGCGGGCACCTGTACGTCGAGGACGAGACGACGGGCGAGGTGCTGCTGGACAGCTACACCACGGCGGACGCGGTGGGCGCGAGCGCGCTGGGCGCGGGCGCGCAGGCGCTGGGCGCGTTCAGCACGGCGACCGGCGCGAACGCCGTGGCCGAGGGCACGCAGGCGACGGCGCTGGGCTACAGCAGTACGGCGGCGACCGACGGATCGAGCGCGCTGGGCAGCTTCAGCGCGGCGACGGGAACGTTCGCGACGGCGGTGGGCTACGGCTCGGAGGCGAGCGGCGCCTACGGGCTGGCGGTGGGCGGCATCGCGGACTACGGCGACCTGCTGATCGGTCTGCCGGGCTTCATCCTGCAGA
>NZ_JBHSGG010000037.1:0-84185 GCF_042654365.1 Coralloluteibacterium thermophilum | reverse complement strand
CGCGGGCGGCGCCTCCAGGCGCAGGCGGCCGGCCGGCACCGCGTCCACGGCGGGCCGCACGCGCATGCCCGGCGTGGCGGCGGCGAGTGCGCGCAGGCGGGTCGCGATGGCCGCCGCGTCCGGCGCCGAACGTCCGCCGGCGGCGTCGCGGTGCAGCAGCCATGCCAGCGCGGTGTGCTGGACGTTGTTGACCGCGCCCCAGCACAGCCAGGTGGCATGGCGCGCCCGGGTCAGCGCGACGTAGAGCAGGCGGAGCGACTCGGCCCGCTCCTCCGCGGCCTCGGCGGCGCAGGCGCGCGTCCAGGCGGCGTCGCCGCAGCGCAGGGTGGTGGTGCGCAGGCCGTCCTCGTGCGCCACCGCGGCCAGCGTCGGGCCGCCGCGGCCGGCGCCGCCGGTCGCCACGAAGGGAAGAAACACGAAGGGGAACTCCAGGCCCTTGGACGCGTGCACGGTCATGATCGACACGCGCGCCGCGTCGGAGTCCAGACGCAGCAGCTCGGTGCGGTTGTCGGGGTCGGCCTCGTGGATGCGCCGCTGCAGGGCCTCGCGCAGGGCCATGACGCCGGTGCCCGCCGGCTGCGCTTCCTGCAGGGCCTCGGCCAGCTGCAGCAGGTTGGACAGGCGCCGCTCGCCGTCGACCAGGCGCAGCAGCCGCGGTGCCGCCTCGGCGCAGAGCGCGTTGACCAGGGCGAGGATGCCGCGGCGCTCCAGCGTCTCGCGCCAGTCCAGCACCCGGTCCTGCCACTGCCGATGCACCGCCGCCTCGGCATCCAGTGCGGCGATGGCGGCGGCGTCCAGGCCGAACCAGGGCGTCGCCAGCAGGGCGCGCAGGCGGCTGTCGTCGGTGACGTCGGCCAGCGCCTCCAGCAGGCACAGCATCTGCGTCGCCTCGGCGCTGGCGTAGAGGCTGTCGCGCCCGGCCGCCACGCAGGGGACGCCCGCCGCCGCGAGACGGGCGCGGATGCGCACCGCATCGGCGTGCTTCTCGACCAGCACCGCGATGTCGGCCGGCCGCACCGGGCGCAGCGTCGCGCCCTCGCGGATGCGCGTGCCGCCTTCGAGCAGCGCGCGGACCGCGGCCACGCAGGCGGTGGCCGCGACCGCGCGCGCCTCCTCGGCCGCCAGCGCGGCCTCCGGCGCGTCGAGCAGGGCGACGTCCAGCGCGGGCGCCGGGACCTCGCCGTCGAGCGCATCGGCATCGGCCACGCGGCCGCCGGGCGCGACGGAGGCGAAGGCGATCCCCGGCTGCGCGAAGGCCTCGTCGCCGCCGGCGCGGAACAGCGCCTCGACCGTCGCCAGCACCGACGGCCGCGAACGGAAGTTGCGCTCCAGCGCATGCCGCGCGTCGGCGCGCGCGGCCGCGGCGAGGTAGGTGTGCACGTCGCCGCCGCGGAAGCGGTAGATGGCCTGCTTGGGGTCGCCGATCAGGAACAGCGCGGAGACCCCGGCGTCGGCCGGCGGCGGCGCGTCGGCGTAGATGCGGCGGAAGATCGACCACTGCGCGGGATCGGTGTCCTGGAACTCGTCGACCAGGGCCACCGGCCAGCGCGCGCGCAGGGCCGCGGCGAGCCGCGGCCCCGTCTCGCCCGCCAGCGCGGCCGCGACGTCGCCGACCAGATCGTCGAAGCCGCGCTGCGCGCGCAGGCGCTTGAGTTCGGCCAGCCGCGCGCGCGCGCGGTCGCGCAGGCGGTGCAGGAGCGCGATGCGTGCCTGCTCGCAGGCGTCGTCGAAATCGGCGCGCGCCTCGCACCAGCGCCCGATGGCGGCGAACAGCGGCGACGCCGGCGTCGCCTTGCCCTTGGCGGTCCGGGCGGCCAGTTCGTGCTGGGCGAAACGCGCGAACTGCTCGGGGAAATCGGCCTCCGGCGGATGCAGGGGCGCCCAGGCGGCCAGCGCGTCCCACACCGGCGCGATCCACTCGGCCCTGAACCGGTTGCCGGCGAGCTGCCTGCCGGCGCAGGCCGCCTCCAGCGCGGCGCGCGCGTCGGCGCCGTGCATGGCGAAGGCCGCGGCCAGGTCCGCGCACTGCGCCTCCAGGCGGCGGCGCGCGGCCGCGGCGTCGCCCGGCACCGGCGCCGGCAGCAGCCGTTCCGCGGCGACCAGGGTGCGCAGGTCGCGCGCCAGCGCAGCGGGCCCCGGCCACTGCGCGCGCAGCAGCGCATGCGTCGGGGCATCGACGGAGAAGGCGCGCCACAGGTCGGTGGCGACCTCCTCGCGCAGCGCGCGCTCGTTCTCGAGCAGCTCGACCTCGCCCAGCACCTCGCCCGCCTCGAGCGCGTGCTCGGCCAGCACCCGCCGGCAGAAGCCGTGGATGGTGTGGATGGGCGCCAGGTCCATGGCCTGGGCGGCCGCACGCAGCCGCCCGCGCAGGCGCTCCGCGCCCTCGCGCGCCAGCGCCGCGGCGACCAGCAGCGCGGTCAGCCGCTGGCTCTCGTCGCGCTCGTCCGCGGCGTCGCCCTCGGCCAGCCGCGCGGCGAGCAGCAGGCGCTCGCGCAGGCGGTCGCGCAGCTCCTTGGTCGCCGCCTCGGTGAAGGTCACCGCCAACACCTGGGTCACCGGCAGGCCGGACTCGATGACCAGCCGCGCGTGCAGGGTGGCGAGGGTGAAGGTCTTGCCGGTGCCCGCGCTCGCCTCGATCAGCTGCACGCCCTCGACCGGGATGCGCAGGCCCAGGTCGATGTCCGCGGGCCGGCTCATGCCGCGGCCCCGCCGTCGAGGGCATCGAACAGCCGCTGCGCCAGCGCGCCGAAGCGGGCGCAGAGCGCGGCATCCGCGTCCGCGGCGAAGGGATCGCGCCCGCGCAGGGCCAGCCGCACCCAGTCGTCCTCGCCCTCGCCCGGGCGCCCGTTCTGCCCGCACCACTGCGCGCGGGCGGCGCGCAGGGCGGCGTCGGCCTCCTTGCCGGCGCGCAGGCATTCGACGTAGGCGCAGGCCGCGCGCGGCATCAGCGGCAGCGGCTCGGCGCGCGCGAGGTCGTGCAGGGCGAGCAGGTCCGCCAGGGCCGCCCGCGCGCGGTCCTCGGCCAGCGGCGCGAGTTCCCGCGGCGCCTCGCCGGGCACCAGGCGCAGCAGCGGGCGGCGCTCGCCGGCCGCGCTCCACAGCAGCCGGTCGAGATCGAGACCGATCCGCGCGCGGCCGCTGGGGCGGTTGGGATGGAACTGCAGCAGGCCCTGCGGGTGCACGTCGTCCAGCACCGCGACGAGGCGGCGTCCGCCGATGTCCAGGGCGATGCGGCGGCGCTCGCCCGGTCCCGGCGCGAAGGCGCGCGCGGCGGCGGCGGCCGCGGCCAGGGCGGCGTGGCGCGTCTCGACCTCGCGCGCGCCGGGCGCCCCGGGCGCGATCAGGCCCTCGCCCAGCAGGCGCCGGCGCAGGGCGTCGGCATCGCCCGCCTCCGCGCGCAGCGCGGCGAACACGCGCTGCCCGACCGCATAGTCGCGCAGGCCGTCGGCGTCGAAGGGCTCGCTCTCGGGCAGCAGGTCCTCGGGTTGCGGCAGGCGCAGGTCGAGGGTCTCGCGCAGGAAGGCGCGGGGCGGATGGCGCAGCACGCGCAGCAGCGCGTCGCGCTCGAGGACGCCGGGCGCCGGCGCCGCCGCGACGGGTCCGGTGGCGAACGACGGCAGGCCGGTGCGCGCCGCATCCGCCAGGTCCGGCCCGGGACGCCAGCGCGGATCGTAGGCGAGCCGCCGCGCCGCGTCGGCCGCCGGCTCGCGCGCATCGCGGGGCGCGCCGAAGGCCTGCGGCGCGAACGGCTGCAGCGGGTGGCCCACCACCAGGCGCGACCGCGGCGGCGGGGCGCCGGGCTCGGGTTCGAGATGGGCCGCGGCCGCGTCGAGCAGCTCGGCCACCACCACCGACGGCGGCAGCGCCGTGCCGTCGCGCGGGTCGGTGCCCAGGTAGCTCAGGTAGAACACGTCCGCGGCGGCGGCGAACAACTGCAGGAACAGGTAGCGGTCGTCGTCGCGCAGCGAGCGGTCGCCGACCCGGCGCGCCCGCGTGCCCAGCTCGGCGGCGAGGCGGTTGAGCCCGCCGGCGGGGTCGCCGCGCGGGAAGGCGCCGTCGTCCAGCCCCAGCAGGCAGATCACACGGAAGGGGATCAGGCGCATCGGCACCATGCGCCCGAAGGTCACGCCGCCGCTCAGGAACGGCTGGCGCAGGTCGGCGTCGCCGAGCGCGGCGCGGAACCAGGCGCGCACCACCTCGGCCGGCAGCGGGCGTTCGGTGTCGGCGCGCACGGCCTCGGCCTCGAAACGCGCAAGCTGCGCGCGCAGCAGTTCGAGCGCGCGGACGTCGCCGGGGTCCTCCGGCTGCGCGGCGACCAGCTCGTCGAGCGCGCGTGCGAGCAGGGCGCGCCACTGCGCGGGGCGCGCCTCGCGGCGCAACGCGGCGCGCAGCCGGGCGAGCGCGCGCAGGCCGTGCAGCAGGCCGTCGAGCACGCGCAGCGCGTCGCCTTCGAGACGCGGCCACGCCACCACACCGGCGATGTCGGCGTCGGTCCCGGCGGCGTGGCCGAGCAGGGCGCGGTCCAGCGCCCAGATCCAGGTGTAGGCCTCGGCGTCGGCCGGATCCCCGGCCTCGTCCGTCGGGGCGAACTCGCGGCGGTGTGCCGCGTCGAGGCCCCAGCGCGCACCGAGCTCCCGCAGCCAGTCGGCCAGGCGCGGCGCGTCGGCCGGTTCCATCCCGAGCCGCTGCGCGACCGCGGGCAGGCCGAGCAGGGCCAGCACCTCGTTGGCGCCGAAGCGCGACTGCGGCAGGGCCAGCAGGCGCAGGAACCAGTCAACCAGCGGCCGCGCCGCCAGCGCGCTGCCGTCGGCCACCGCGTAGGGCATGGCGAGCGCCGCCGGGGCCGCGCCGAACACCGCGTGCACGTGCGGCGCATAGGCGTCGATGTCGGGCGCGAGCACGGCGATGTCGCGCGGTTCGAGGGTCGGGTCGGCCTCCAGCAGGGCGCGCAGTTGTTCGTGCAGCACCTGCACCTCGCGCAGGCGGGTGTGGCAGGCGTGGACCTGCAGGCTGCGGTCGGCCGGATCGAAGGGTCGCGGCGCCTCGCCGCTGCCGGGCGCGCGGCGCGCGAGCAGGTCGCGCTGCAGGCGCTGCAGCAGGCCGTCGCCGACGGGCGCGACGTAGATGGGCTGCTCCCAGCTCGGATGCACCACGTCCGGGTCGAACAGCACGCGCACGAAATCGCGGCCGGCGGCGCCGTTGGCGCGCAGCAGCGGGTTCTCCTCGTCCTCGAAGGCGGCGTCCGGCGCCTCCCCGGCGAGCGCGGCCGCGAGCCGCTCGCCCGCGGTCCGCAGGTCGCCCCACCAGCCCTCCACCGGCGAGACGAAGAAGAAGTGCAGCGGCGCCGCGCGCGCGGCGCTGGCGATCGTCCGCAGCACGTCGGGGGAGACGTTCTGGCAGGCGAAGGCGAACACCCGCGCCGGCACGCCCGCGGGCGCCGCGCCTTCGGCGCCGCCGAAGCGGCGCAGGTAGGCCTCGATGCGCTGCGCGCGATGCGGCTGCCCGCGGCTCGCGCGCCGCCAGAGTTCGGCCTGCCAGTCGTCGCGGGCGGCGCCGCGGTCCCAGGCCAGCAGCCAGTCGCGGCGCCAGGCCTGGTACCTCTCGAAGGCCGTGGCCAGCTCGCCCGCCAGCGACCAGGCCGCGGCGGCATCGGGGCGGGCGTCCGGGCCCGTCAGCACGCCGCGCAGCGGCGCGAACACCGGCTCGGCGAGCAGCGCCGGCTCCGCCAGCAGCGCCCACAGCCGCCAGCGCAGCACCGCCGCGTCGGCGAGCCCCTCGTCGCCGGGCGCCGGCAGGTTGGCGGCGAGCAGCTCGGCGACGAACTCGCCGGGCGTCAGGAAGCGCAGGTTGGCGGCCACGCCGTGGGTCTCGGCGAGGGTCTTCTGCAGCCAGCGGCGCATGCTCGGCTGCGGGATCAGCACCGTCTCCGGCGCCAGCACGTCCTGCCCCGCCTGCGGCCGCGCCAGCTCCGCCGCCAGCACGCCCGCGAGCACGTCCAGATCGTTGCCGTGGTACAGGCGGAAGTCGGGGGCGGGCATCGGGATATGGTGCCGGAGGGCTTGGTGCGCGGGAATGGGAGGGGGAAGAAGGAAGAGCGGGAATGGGGAATCGGGAATGGGGACCTGGGGCTCGATTCGAGATTCGGGCCCCCGGCCGGTGGTGGGATAGCCGCCACGCGGTCACAAGTCCCAAGTCCCGATTCCCGATTCCCGCTCCACCCCTCCCGCTTCACCCCACTGCGCCCTGCACGACTTCATCCCCGTCTCACCGCGCAATTTGCATTGTGGCGGGACGCTGCAACGGGTGTCCGCATGCCGCCTTCCCTTCCGCCGCCGCAGGGTCGGGTGCTGCTGGTCGACGACGACCGGAGCATCGTGGACTCCTTCAGGCTGTGCCTGGAGGAGGCCGGGCACCGCGTCGATGCCGCGGGCAGCCGGGCGGAGGCGCTGGCGCGGGCCGCGGCGGAGAGCTACGACGTGTGCCTGCTGGACCGCGCGATCGGCAGCGAGAGCGGCCTGGACGTGCTCCCGGAACTCAAGCGGCTGGCGCCGGATCTCGCGGTCATCATGGTGACCGCCACCGGCGACACCGGCGCCGCGCTCGAGGCGCTGCGCGCCGGGGCCGACGACTACCTGGTGAAGCCCTGCCTGCCGGACCAGCTGCGCATCGCGGTCGCGCGCCAGGTGCGCACCCGCCGGCTGCACTCGCGGGTGGCCGCGCTCGAACGCGACCGCGGCACGGGCGACGACCTGCTGACCAGCCGGAGCTGGCGCATGCAGCCGCTGCTGGACAGCGCGCGCGCGGTCGCGCCCACCGACGCCAGCGTGCTGCTGCGCGGCGGGTCCGGCACCGGCAAGGGCGTGATCGCCCGCGCCATCCACGCCTGGAGCGGGCGCCACGGCCCGCTGGTGACCGTGCACCTGCCCTCGCTGGGGCCGGAGCGGCTGGAGCCGGAACTCTTCGGCGTGCTCGGCAGCCTCGACGGCAGCACGCCCGCGGTGTCCGGGCAGATCAGCCAGGCACAGGGCGGCACGCTGTTCCTGGACGAGATCGCGGCCTTGCCGATGGCACTGCAGCCGCAACTGCTGCGCCTGCTCCAGGACCGCACCTACACCCGCATGGGCGACGCGACGCCGCGCCGCAGCGAGGCGCGCATCCTCGCCGCGACCACGACCGACCTGGAGGAGCTGGTCGCGACCGGGCGCCTGCGCCGCGACCTCTACTACCGCCTCAACGCGATCAGCCTGTCCCTGCCGCCGCTCGCCGAGCGCGCCGAGGACATCGAGCCGCTCGCCACGCATTTCCTCCGCCGCTACGCCGCCGCCTACCGGCGCCCGGCGCGCAGCTTCGGCAACGCGGCGCTGCGGCGCCTGCAGGCCTACGCCTGGCCGGGCAACGTGCGCGAACTGCAGAACGTGGTCGAGCGCGCGGTGATCCTCTGCGGCGACGAGCGCATCGCGCCCCAGCACCTCGCGCTCGCGCCCGAGCCCGGGCCCGTGGCGCAGCCCGAGGTCAGCCCGCCGATGACCCTCGCCGCACTGGAGCGGCGGCACATCCGCGCGGTGCTCGCGCGGGCGCCGACGCTGGACGCCGCGGCGCGCGAACTCGGCATCGACACCTCGACGCTGTACCGCAAGCGCAAGGCCTACGGACTGGACTGAACGCCAGCGAAAGGCCGTGCAGATTGCACGGTCCGCAAGGGCCGATCGTCATCCCGCTTGCACTTTGCACTTGGCAGGCTCTCGTCCACGTTCCAGTGCTGTCGGCGCCGAGGCGTGCGATCGATTCCCACCCAAGATCGAGACCAAGGAGTTCCCATGCTCAGCTACGCAATCATCTTCCTCATCATCGCGCTGATCGCCGGCGCGTTCGGCTTCTTCGGCGTGGCCGGCACCGCCGCCACCATCGCGAAGGTGCTCTTCGTCATCTTCCTGATCCTCTTCGTGATCTCGCTGATCCGCGGCCGCAGCGTCTAGCCGCGACGCCCCCTTCGCCCCCCTTCCAGAAGATCCGACCCCACCCACTTCACCCCGGAGCACGACCATGACCAACAACAAGCTTCTGCTCAGCCTTTCGATCGCCGCGGCGTTCGCCCTGACGGCCTGCAACCAGCAGTCCACCGAGGCCGACGTCGCCGAGGCCCAGCGCGAGGCGCAGCAGGACGTCGCCGAAGCGCGCCAGGAGGCCCGCCAGGACGTGGCCGAGGCCCGCCAGGACGCGGCGCAGTCCAACACCGGCATCGGCAACAATGCGCGGACGACCGGCACCACTGGCACCGCCGGGACGACCGGGACCACCGGCACCGGCACCGGCACCATGACGGGCACCGACCGCGGCGACGTCGCCGAGACCGAGGCGCAGGCGCAGTACGACATCGCCGTGGCCGAGGCCGAGGCGCAGCACCGCGTGGCCACCGAGCGCGCCAACACCCTGCCGGCCGGCGCCGAGCGCGACGCCGCCCGCGCCGAGGCGGACGCCCAGCTCGAGAAGGCCAAGGCCGACGCCGAGGCGCGCCGCGCCCAGGCCGAGGCGGAAGCGGAGCGCATGCAGCAGCGCTGATCCGGTCTTCCGGCAGCCGCACCACTGCGAAAGGCCGCGGGTCCGTCCCGCGGCCTTTCCGCATGCGTCGCCGCCGGGTCGGCCGGCGTTTACTCTTCACGCCCGCCCTCCACCGCGCGCGCATGGACTCCCGAGAGCTTCCTCCACCGACGGCACGCGGCGACCACCTCCACTACTACGTGATCGTGGTGGTCGCCCTCCTGGCCCTGGTCGCGAGTTCCGCGTGGTCGGTGCGCACCGCGTTCGAGCTGCGCGAGGCCACCGCGCGCATCGCCGCCTCCGAGGCCAACGTCATCCAGATCCAGCGCGCCTGGATGCTGCGCAACGACCTCGCCTCGTACCTGTACGCCCACCTGATCGACGGCGTCGAGCTCGGGCCCTACTACGCCAAGCGCGCCGAACTCGTGGCCGCCCTCGCGGCGCTCGAACCGCTGCTGTCCGACGACCCCGAGCAGTACCGCCGCCTGGAGCAGCTGAGGCAGACGGTGGCGGCGCGCATCCGCGCGGTTGACAGCACGCTGGCCGGCGGTGCCGACGCGCCGCTGCGCCCGCCCGGCGAGGACTACGCGGTGCAGGCGCTGCGGACGCTGTTCGCCGAGCTGCTCGACTTCGAGCTGGCGCGGCTGGCGGCCGAGCGGCGCGACATGCAGACCCTGCAGGAGCAGACCGGCATCGGCGTGCTGGCCACCAACGTGGCCGCGCTCGTGGGCATGCTCCTGGGGCTGACCATGCTCCGGCGCAGCGTGCGCGCCCGCGACCACCTGCGGCGCATCGAATGGGAAGCGCACGCCGCGCGCGAGGCCAACCGGCAGAAGTCGGAGTTCCTCGCGAGCATGAGCCACGAGCTGCGCACGCCGATGAACGCGATCTTCGGCTTCGCCGAGCTGCTCGCCGGCGCCGTGCGCGGCGAGCGCGAACGGCAGTACGTGCGCGCCATCCTCACCAGCGGCCGCGGCCTGCTCGCGCTGATCAACGACATGCTCGACCTGGCGCGCATCGAGTCCGGCCGCATGACCCTGCACCCGCAGCCCACCGACGTGCGCGACCTCGTCGAGTCCTCGCTGTCGATGTTCACCCAGATGGCCGCCGACAAGCGCCTGGGCCTGCGCGCCGAGCTGGCGCCGGACATGGCGCGCAGCCTGGAGATCGACCCCACGCGCCTGCGCCAGATCCTCGCCAACCTGCTCGGCAACGCGGTGAAGTACACCGAGCACGGCACCGTCACGGTGCGTGCCTCGACGACGCCCGGCGACGATCCGCGGCGCGCCTGCCTGCGGCTCGAGGTGGAGGACACCGGCATCGGCATCCGCCAGGAGGAGCGCGCGCGCATCTTCGAGGCCTTCGTGCGCGGCGAGGCCGACGGCGCGCCGCGCGAGGGCGCCGGCCTCGGGCTGGCGATCACCCAGAGGCTGGTGGGCCTGCTCGGCGGCGAGATCGGCCTGCGCAGCGTGCCCGGCGCCGGCTCCTGCTTCATCGTCGAACTGCCCGACCTGCCGGTGCACGAGGCGCCGCCCACGCCGGCGCCGGCGGACGCCGGCCCGGACTTCGCGCACCTCGCGCCAGCCCGGGTGCTGGTGGTGGACGACCTGGAGCTCAACCGCGAGCTGATCGGCGCCTACCTCGAGGACGCCGGCCACGAGATCGCCTACGCCACCGACGGCGCCAGCGCGCTGGAGGCCATGCGCGCGCGGCGGCCGGACATCGTGCTCATGGACGTGCGCATGCCCGGCATGGACGGCGACACCGCGCTGGCGCACATGCGCGCCGACCCCGCGCTGGCCGACATCCGCGTGGTCGCGGTGACCGCGTCCGGGCTCGGGCAGGACGAGCAGGGCCGCCTGCGCGACTACGACGGCCACGTGCGCAAGCCCTTCACCCGCCAGGATCTGTTCGACGCCATGGAGCCCCTGCTCCCCAAGCGCGGCGGCGCGGCGCCACCGCCGGCACCGGCCGCGGCGGTACCGGCGATGCCGGGCGCCGCCGACCCCGCGCCCGACGACGCCGAGCGCGCCGCGATCCGCGCGCGCCTGGACGAGATCGCCGACAGCGTGTGGCCGCGCCTGCGCGGGACCCTCGCGGTCCGCGAGACGCGCAGCCTGTCCGAGGAACTGGCGGGCATCGCGCACCGGCTCGGCTGCCCGGCGCTGGCGGACTACGCGCAGCGGCTGCACGACGCTGCCGACAGCTTCGACCTCGTGCGCATGGAGGCGCTGCTGCACCAGCTCGAGGCGCAGATCGCCGGCGTGCGCGGACGGGAGGCGGGTTGACAGTCCGCGCGCCAGGCGACGCAATGCGGGACCCCGCACGCCGCCCGGACCGAGCGCCGCGGCGACGGGACGAGGCCCGCACCGCAGCGCAGGCCGGCCCGGGCAGGGCGCGCGACGCCGTGTCGGCGCGCCCCCGCGGGCTTCCCTCCGGACGGGCCGCCAGCGGCGGACGCATCTCATCTCGAAGGGCATGACACGCTCGGAGGCCAGCACACCCATGTCGCACCGTCCCGCGGAACCCCGCGCCCTCGCCCTGCTCGCCGGCCGCGATCCGGTGGTGCTCGTCGTCGACGACCAGGAGCCCAACCTGCGCCTGGTGGGCACCGTGCTCGCGCACGCCGGCTTCGAGGTGGTGCCGGCGCTCTCGGGCGAACAGGCGCTGCAGCGCGCCGCGCTGGCCCCGCCCGACCTGGTCCTGCTCGACATGATGATGCCGGGCATGGACGGCTTCGCCGTGCTGCGCGCGCTGCGCGACGACCCCGCCACCGCGCACGTGCCGACCATCTTCCTGACCGCCGCGCACGAGCGCGAACACCTGATCCGCGCGTTCGAGGCGGGCGTGGTGGACTACCTCACCAAGCCCTTCGTGGCGGAGGAACTGCTCGCCCGCGTCCGCAACCATCTCGAACTCAAGCTGGTGCGCGACCACCTCCAGCGGGTCGCGCGCGAGCGCGAGGAACTCGCGGCCATCGTCGCCCACGACCTCAAGAACCCGCTCTCCTCGATCCACTTCAGCGCGCAGCTTCTGCAGCGCGGCGGCTCCGGGCCGCCGAGCCCCGAGAAGCTGGTGCGCATCATCCTGAGCTCGGCCGAGGACGCGCTGGCCTTCATCCGCCGCTATCTCGAACGGCGCGCCGAGGGCGAGCTGCTGCGCCGTTTCGAGAGCGTGTCGCTGGAGCCGGCGACGCTGATCGCGCGGGCGCTGGAGCGGCTCGCGGTGCAGACGCAGTCGCGCGGCATCCGGGTGCGGGTCGAGATCCTCGAGGAGGTACGCGCGCAGGGCGACCCGGACGCGGTGGTCCAGGTGCTCGACAACCTGCTCTCCAACGCCATCAAGTTCTCGCCGCAGGACGGCGAGATCCTCATCCTCTGCGGGCGCGGTTCGCCCGGCACCGTCCGCGTGAGCGTGCTGGACCGCGGGCCCGGCGTGTCTGCGGAGGACCAGAAGCGCCTGTTCCGCCGCTTCGTGCGCCTCGCCGCGCACGGCGCGGAGGCCGAGCCCGCAGGCGGGCTGGGCCTGGCCCTGGCGAAGCAGGACGTGATCCACATGGGCGGCGAGCTCTGGTACGAGGACCGCCAGGACGGCGGTTCGGTGTTCGCCTTCGAGCTGCCGATGGCGCACGAGCAGGGCTGAGCGCCGGCGCCTCACCCTGCGTTCGCGCGGCCCGCGCCATGGTGTCGGCTGCATGGGCGCCCGGCGTTCGCCGCCACCGGCGCCCGCGACCCGTTCCCCAGACAGGAGACGTCGAATGGCCGACAACGACACGGGCAGCAGCGCGGCCCGCAGCCGCGCCACCAGCAAGCGCAGCGCGCGCCCGGCCGCCAAGCGCGCCGGGCGGACGGCGGCATCCCGCGGCAACGGCGACGCGTCCGGCGGCAAGGCGGTGACCAGGGCCTCGGGCACCGGTACGCGCGCCGGCGTGTCCAGGAAGACCCTGCAGACCGCGGCCATCGTCGCGGTGAGCGCGGCCGCCGCCGCGGGCGCGGTCTACGCCCTGCGCCGCAGCGGCGTGTTCGACGGCGGCGGGCGCTCGCTGGCCTCGCTCAACGCCGACGTCAAGCGCATCACGGCGGACACCGTGAAGGCGCTGGTGGAGCGCGGCGAGGACATGGCCGACCACGCCGGCAGGCTGGCGTCGAAGGCCGAGAAGAAGGGCCGCCGCCTGCTGGCGCGCTAGCGTCCACCGGCCGGAGACCGTTCCCGGCCGTCGAGGCTGAACCCCACTTACAAACATTCACGGATGTTTGTAAAAGCCCAGGGGCCTCTGCGACAATGAGGCGCCCCCGCCGCGTGCGGGGGCGCTTTTCATTTCCGCGCCGGTCCCGGCGCCCGAGCAGACCCACGGCCAGATGTCCCCGACGAGCCTTCCGGTGTCCGACAGCGTGCGCCTGCGCGGAGCGACCCTCGCGCGCGGTGCCCGCACGATCCTGCGCGGCGTCGATCTCGACGCGAGCGCGGGGACCGTCACGGCCATCCTCGGCCCCTCGGGCGTCGGCAAGTCCACTCTGCTCTCGGCGATCACCGGCGAGCTGCGCCCGGTCGCGGGGCAGGCCGAGGTCTTCGGCAGGCCGGTCCCCTACGGCCGCCGCCGCGAGCTGCTCGAACTGCGCCGCGGCATCGGCGTGCTGCTGCAGGGCAACGGCCTGCTCACCGACCTGACCGTGGCCGAGAACGTGGCCCTGCCGCTGCGCGCGCACGCGGCGCTGCCGCCGGAGCTGCTGGCGCGCGTGGTCGATCTCAAGCTCAACGCCGTGGGCCTGCGCGCCGCCGCCGACCTGTATCCGCGCGAGCTGTCCGGGGGCATGGCGCGCCGCGTCGCCCTGGCCCGCGCGCTGGCCCTGGATCCGCCGCTCATGCTCTACGACGAGCCGCTGACCGGGCTCGACCCGATCGCCGCCGGCGTCATCGTGAGCCTGATCCGCCGGCTCAACGACACCCTCGGCCTGACCAGCATCATCGTGACCCACCACGTCCACGAGACCCTGCCGATCGCCGACCGCGTGCTCGTGGTCGCCAACGCCGGGGTGGTGTTCTCCGGCACCCCCGCCGAGCTGGAGGCCAGCGAGGATCCGCTGGTCCGCCAGTTCCTGCGCGGCGAGCCCGACGGCCCGATCCCGTTCGAGATCGGCGCCGGCCGGACCGCGGGAGCGGCGGCATGAACGCGCTCCGCGAGATCGGCGCGACCGGCCTGTTCGCCTTCTCGGTGCTGCGCGCGAGCGCGCCGGGCGCAGACTTCCTGCGCGAACTGCTGCGGCAGATCTACGCCGTCGGCGCGCGCTCCCTGCCCATCATCGCGGTCGGCGGCGCCTTCGTCGGCCTGGTGATGACCCTGCAGGGCTTCCGCACGCTGTCGACCTTCGGCGCGAGCAACTCGCTGGGCACCCTGCTCGGGCTGTCGCTGTACCGCGAGCTCGGGCCGGTGCTTACCGCCCTGCTGTTCGTCGGCCGCGCCGGCTCGTCGATCGCGGCGGAACTGGGCCTGATGCGGGCGACCGACCAGATCCAGGCGCTGGACCTGATGGCGGTCGATCCGGTCGCGCGGGTGGTCGCGCCGCGCTTCTGGGCGGCGGTGATCACGGTGCCGCTGCTCACCGGCTTCTTCTGCGCGTTCGCGGTCGCGGCGGGCTACCTCGAAGCGGTGCACGTGCTCGGCGTGGACGCCGGCTACTTCTGGTCCGCGCTGTCGAACAGCGTCGACTTCTGGAGCGACTTCGCCGTGGCCTTCCTCAAGGCGGCGGTGTTCGGCGGCACGACCGCCCTCGTGGCCGCCTACGTGGGCTACCACGCGGAGCCGACCATCGAGGGCACCTCGGTCGCCACCACCCGTGCCGTGGTGAACGCCTCGCTGCTGGTGCTGGTGTTCAACTTCATCCTCAGTGCACTGCTGTTCAACAACTGATCCGCAGGCTTCCGGTCCTCCCATGACGCCATCCAATTCCAGACTCGAACTCGCCGTCGGTGCCTTCCTGCTGCTGGCGCTCGCCACCCTGCTGGTGCTGGCCTTCGCCTCCACCAACGGCCGGGTGGGCGGCGGCGGCGGCGGCTACGAGGTGGTCGCCCGCTTCGCCAACGTGGGCGAGCTGCGCGTGCGCGCGCCGGTGAAGATCGGCGGCGTGGCCATCGGCCAGGTCAAGTCGATCGAGCTCGACCCCGAGCGCTTCGACGCCCTGGTGACGCTGTCGCTCGATCCCGCCTACGGCGCCGAGCTGCCGGCCGACACCGATGCCCGCATCCTGACCGCCGGCCTGCTCGGCGAGCGCTACATCGGCCTCGGCCCGGGCGGCGACCCGGAGCCGCTGGGCGAGGGCGGCGAGATCATCTACACCCAGAGCGCCGTCGTGCTCGAAGAGCTGATCGGCAAGTACATCTTCGGAGGCGGCGACGACGCCGAATCCGCCTCCGCCCCGTTCGCGCCGGAGAACTGACATGACCATCCTGTCCCGCACCCTCGTCGCGGCCGCGCTCGCGGTCGCCTTCGCGGCGGCCCCCGCCGTCGCCCAGCAGCAGCCCGCCGCGGCCGCCGCCCAGACCGGCAGCGCCTCGCAGCTGGTCCAGGAGAACAGCTCGCGCATGCTCGGCACCCTCGCCACGCGCCGCGACGAGTTCCGCGCCAATCCCGCCGCGCTGCAGGCCTTCATCAAGAGCGAGTTCGACCAGATCTTCGACAAGGTCTACGCCGCGCGCCTGGTGCTGGGCCGCAACGGCCGCAACGCCTCGGACGCCGAGGTCGCCGCCTTCGCCGACGCGCTGGCCGGCAACCTCATGCACCGCTACGGCAATTCGCTGATCGAGGTGGACGCCGGCACCCGCATCCGCGTGACCGGCGAGAGCGAGCTGCGCAACGGCGCGGTCACCCGCGTCACCAGCCAGATCGACCGCCGCGGCGGCGCGCCGATCCCGGTGGACTACCTGATGCGCCAGGACGGCGGCCAGTGGAAGGTGTTCGACGTGATCGTCGAGGGCGTGAGCTTCGTGCAGACCTTCCGCTCGCAGTTCGACGCCGCCCTGCGCACCAAGAGCCTGGCGCAGCTCACCGAGGAGCTGCGCGCCGGCGCGGTGCAGGTCGATGCCGACGTCGTCGACTGACGCCGGCGCCCGCCTCGAGGGCGGCACGCTGCACCTCGCGGGCCGCCTCGACCGGCACCACGTGCCCGCGCTGTGGCCGTCGCTGCCGCGCGGCGGCTACGCGGCGATCGACCTCGGCGGCGTCACCGCCCTGGATACGGTCGGCCTGGCGCTGGTCGCGCATCTCGCTTCGCAGGCCCCGCAGGACGGCGGGGCCGCTCTTCCCGTCCTGGGCGCTCCGGCCGGCTACGCCGAGCTGTGCGCCGCCTACCGGCTGTCCCCCGACCTGCGCTGACCTGGATCGAGTCCGTGCCCTTCCTCCGCCTCCCCCCCCTCGCCCTGGGCCTGCTGCTCGCGGCGCTCGCCCTGCCCGCGGCCGCGCAGCTTCCGCGTCCCTCCGAGGTTCCCACGCCGGCGCCGGCGGTCGAGGGCGTGCTGGCGCAGCCGGATCCCGCGCCGCCGCTCGACGACGATGCGCTGCTGCTGGTCGAGATCGAGGAGGCGGTGGTCGAGGGCCGCTTCGACATCGACCCCTGGGAAGGCTTCAACCGCCGCGTCCACAACTTCAACAAGGGCGTGGACCGCGCGGTCGCGCGGCCGCTGGCGGTGGCCTACGTGCGCGTGGTCCCGGAGCCGGTGCGCAACGGCGTGCGCAACTTCTTCGGCAACCTGTTCCAGCCGCTGACCGCGGTGCACCTGCTGCTGCAGGGCCATCCGGGGCCGGCCGGGGCCGCCGCCGGGCGCTTCCTGGTCAACGTCACGCTCGGCGTGGGCGGCCTGTTCGACCCGGCGACGCACTTCGGCATCCCGCGCTACGAGGAAGACCTGGGCCAGACCCTCGCGGTCTGGGGCTGGGACCGCTCGCGCTACCTGGTGCTGCCCTTCCTCGGCCCGCGCACGGTGCGCGACGCGTTCGGGGCGGCCGGCGACGGCCTGGCCACGCCCTACCAGTTCGTCGAGAGCGACAAGGCGCGCTTCGCGCTGATCGGCCTGTCGCTGGTCGACCTGCGGGTGCAGCTCTTCGCGGTGGACGAGCTGACCCAGGGCGTCGAGGACGACTACATCCTCACCCGCGAGGGCTGGCTGCAGCGGCGCAACTACATGATCAACGACCGCGCCAACCCGGTGCCGGGCCGCGTGATCCGCCACATCCCGGGCCTGCGCGACCGCGTGCAGCCCAGCGGCCAGACCGACCCGTCGCTGCCGGACTACCTCGACGAGCTGTTCCCGGACGAGGAGGGCTTCGAGGGCGCGCCGGCGCCGACCGGGCGCGAGGACTGACGTCCCGCACGCCGCGGCGCTCAAGTTCGGGCGCCGCCGGCCGATAGGGCCGGCACACCGCCGCTCCGGCGGGGTGCGGGCGGCGACGCGCATCCGGGGCGGGGGTCGCCGTTCCCCCAGCGAGCCCGTCGCACCGATGACCCGCAGCGCTCCCGACGCCACGTCTCCGGCGGCCAAGGTTCTCCTCGTCGAGAACTCCAAGATCTTCCGGCAGATGGTCTCGACCGCGATCCGGGAGAAGCTGGACCTCGAGGTCGTGGCCTGCGCGACCCTGGCCGAGGCGCGGGCGGCGCTGGCCCGCGGCGACACCTTCTTCCTCGCCCTCACCGGGCTGGTGCTCGCCGACGGCGAGGCGGAGGACATCGTCTCGCTGTTCGTCGGCCACGGCCTGCCGATGGCGGTGGTGACCGGCGTGTTCGACGCCGAGGTGCGCCAGCGCGTGGTGACCCGGCCCATCGTCGACTACGTGCTCAAGGACACGCCGGGCGCGGTGGACTACCTGGTGTGGCTGGTGCGCCGGCTGGAGCGCAACCGCCGCATCGCCGCGCTGGTGGTGGACGACGCGCGCTCGGCGCGCGAGCACAGCGCGGCCATGCTGCGCATGTACGGCTTCCGCGTGGTCGAGGCGTCCGGCGGCGCCGAGGCGCTGCGGATCATGGCCGCCGAACCCGCGATCCGCCTGGTCGTCTGCGACCACGAGATGCCCGGCATGACCGGCGTGGAGTTCACCCGCCGGCTGCGCACCAGCCGCTCGCGCGACGCGGTGGCGGTGATCGGCGTCTCCTCCATCGACCGCGCCTCGCTGGTCGCGGAGTTCCTGAAGAGCGGCGCCAACGACTTCCTGCACAAGCCCTTCAGCCGCGAGGAGTTCTTCTGCCGGATCTCGCAGAACGTCGACAACCTCGAACTGATCGGCTCCCTGCAGGACCTCGCCACGCGCGACTTCCTCACCGGCCTGGCCAACCGCCGCTCGCTGTTCGAGCGCGGGCAGGCGCTGTTCCTGCAGACCCGCGAGGCCGACCGTCCGCTGGCGGTGGCGATGCTCGACATCGACTTCTTCAAGAAGGTCAACGACAGCGTCGGCCACGACGGCGGCGACGTCGCGCTGAAGGCGGTGGCCGGCGCGGTCGCCCAGCACGCCGGGCCGCAGGACCTCGCGGCGCGCCTGGGCGGCGAGGAGTTCTGCCTGCTGCTGCCCGACCGCGACGCGGCGAGCGCCGCTGTCCTGCTGGACGGGCTGCGCCGCCACGTCGAGGAACTGGCGGTGCCCTTCGAGGGCGGGACGATCGCGCTGACCGTGAGCATCGGCCTGTGCGCCGGGCACCGCGAGTCCCTGCACGCGATGCTGGCCGAGGCCGACCGCGCGCTCTACCTGGCCAAGGCCGCCGGCCGCAACCGGCTGGTCGCCGCCGAGGGCGCGGAGGCCGCCGGCTGAGGCCGCCTCACTCGACGCGGCAGAACACCGCCTTGAGGTAGCGCGACTCCTGCACGTGCGCCATGAACGGGTGGTCGCCGCCGGCACCGGCGACCTTGAGCACCTGCACGGTGCGGCCGGCGTAGAACGCCGCGCGGCGCAGCATGTCGAGGAACTGCTCCTCGCTCACCAGCCCGGTGCAGGAGAAGGTCGCGAACACGCCGCCGGGCTTCACCACCGACAGCGCGAGCTTGTTCATGTCGAGGTACTTCTTGAGCGCGGGGATGACCTGCTCGCGGTCGCGGGTCATCTTGGCCGGGTCGAGCACCACCACGTCCCAGCTCTCCCCGCGCGCGGCCGCCTCGCGCAGCCACGGGAAGATGTCCGACTGCACGAAGCGCACCCGCGCATCGTTGAACTGGGCGTTCTTCTTCGCGATGGCGAGGATCTCCTCGTCCAGGTCGATGCCGGTGACGTCGGCCGCGCCGCCGCGCGCCTTGGCGTAGATGGCGAAGCCGCCCGAGTTGCAGCACAGGTCGAGCACGCGGGCGTCGCGGGTGAAGCGGGTCAGGAACTCGCGGTTGTCGCGCTGGTCGGCGAAGAAGCCGGTCTTGTGCCCGCTGCCGGGGCTGGCGCGGAAGCGCACGCCGTGCTCGGTGATGAGCGCGGGTTCCGGCGGCTCCGGCGCGCGAAAGTCGAAGCTCTCCTGCTTCTGGATGTGCTCCTCGGCGAAGCTGTAGAAGCGGCAGCCCGGGAACTCCGCGCGCAGGGCGGCGTAGATCCATTCGCGGTGCCGGAACGCGCCGGCCGAGAAGAACTCGACCACCAGCAGGTCGCCGTAGCGGTCCACCACCAGGCCCGAGATGCCGTCGCCTTCGGAATGGACCACGCGCCAGCCGTCCGAGACCTCGTCCAGGCGCAGCAGCTCGCGGCGCAGGCGCACCGCGTCGGCGATCCGGCGCGCGAACCAGTCGGCGTCGATGGCCTCGTCCCTGCGCTCGGTGAGCACGCGCAGGGCGATGCGCGAGTGCCCGTTGTAGAACCCGCGCCCGACCCAGGTGCCGTCCCGGTCCACGATGTCGACGACACTCCCCGGCCGCGGCTTCTCCGCCGGCTTCTCGACCATCTTCTGGAAGATCCAGGGATGGTTGGAACGGCGCTCGATCTTGAGGCGGACGGTGGGAAGCGGGGAAGCGGATGCGGTCATCGGGGGATGATACCGGCTGGGTGGAGCGGGAAGGGGATGGCGATGGGTGGAGCGGGAAGGGGGAATAGGGAATCGGGAATGGAAGGGTCAGCGGGCGTCGGCGGGTCCACCTCCTTCATGAGACGCGCAGGGAAAGCGGTCCAGACCGAGATGACCTTCAGGTCCCCATTCCCGATTCCCCCTTCCCGCTCCACCCGCTTCACCCCCCCCACCATTGACTCCCGCCCCCTCTCCCGCTCAAAGTAGCCGCTCCCTGAAGGGGAGTAGCTCCAGCGTCGCCGTGATCGTCAAGACGGGTCGTCCGACCCCGGTCCGGTGAGCGCAGGCGGCAGACGCAGGACGTCGCCGCCGTGCGTGGGCGAGACCTTCGCCGGCGACGGCGGAGGTGTGTCCGGAATTCCCGAACGCCCCCGGCCCGCCGGGGGCGTTCTCCATTCCGGCAGGCTCTCACCCCCATGCACACCATCGGCACCCCCCTGATGTGGACGGTCTTCACCGTCCTCATCCTCGTCGCCCTCGCGGTCGACTTCCTCGTCCTCCAGCGCAACGGCGCGCACAGGGTCTCCACGCGCGAGGCGCTGCTGTGGAGCATCGCCTGGATCGCGCTGGCGCTGCTGTTCAACCTCGGGCTCTGGTGGTACCTGCACGAGACCCTGCCGGCGCCGGACGCGCACCGGATCGCGATGGAGTTCTTCACCGGCTACCTGGTGGAGAAGGCGCTCGCGGTGGACAACATCTTCGTGTTCCTGATGATCTTCGGGTACTTCGCGGTCCCGGCCGAACAGCAGCAGCGTGCGCTGATCATCGGCATCATCGGGGCCATCGTCCTGCGCGGCATCCTGATCCTGATCGGCGCGGCGCTGATCGCGCAGTTCCACTGGATCCTCTACGTCTTCGGCGTGTTCCTGCTGCTGACCGGCGCCAAGATGCTGTTCTCCGCCGGCGACCCGCCGGACCTCAACGACAACCCGGCGCTGAAGTGGATGCGCCGCCACCTCCGGCTGACCGACCGCTTCCACGGCAACGCGCTGCGCGTCACCGAGAACGGCGTGCGCCGCTTCACCCCGCTGTTCGTGGTGATGGCGCTGATCGCGGTGACCGACGTGATCTTCGCGGTGGACTCGATCCCGGCGATCTTCGCCATCACCACCGACCCGTTCATCGTGCTGACCTCGAACGTGTTCGCGGTGCTGGGCCTGCGCGCGCTCTACTTCCTGCTGGCCGGCATGGCCGAGAAGTTCCACCTGCTCGGCCACGGCCTGGCCCTGGTGCTGATCTTCATCGGCAGCAAGATGCTGATCATGGACGTGTACAAGATCCCCATCGGCATCGCCCTCGGCGTGGTCGCGGCCCTGGTCGGCGGCGCCATGCTCCTGAGCGTCCTGAGGCCGAAGAAGGAAGCACCGGTGCAGCCGCCCGGGGTGGGGTGAGGCGAGCGGTACTGGGCGAGGGCACTGGGCCCGGCACTGGGCAGAGGGCAGAGGGCAGAGGGCAGAGGAGCATCCGGCATCGCCGCCCCGAGCCCCGAGCCCCGAGCCCTAAGCCCTAAGCCCCGAGCCCCGAGCCCCGAGCCCCGAGCCCTAAGCCCTAAGCCCCGAGCCCCGAGCCCCGAGCCCTAAGCCCCGAGCCCTAAGCCCCAAGCCCCAAGCCCCGAGCCCCGAGCCCCGAGCCCCGAGCCCCAAGCCCCAAGCCCCAAGCCCCAGGCCCTAAGCCCTACCAAGCCCCTAAAGCCTGTACGCCCTCTTCGGCAGGGTGTAGGCCAGATCCACCGCGACCTCGGCGGCGGCATCCTCGTCGAGGCGGTGCTCGGCGACGAGGCGCGCAAGCCAGGCGCAGTCGATGCGGCGCGCGGTGTCGTGGCGGGCGGGGATCGAGAGGAAGGCGCGGGTGTCGTCGTTGAAGCCGACGGTGTTGTAGAAACCGGCCGTCTCCGTGGTCTGCTCGCGGAAGCGCATCAGGCCCTCGGGCGAATCGTGGAACCACCAGGCCGGGCCCAGCTTCAGCGCCGGGTAGTGGCCCGCCAGCGGCGCCAGCTCGCGGGCGTAGCTGGTCTCGTCGAGGGTGAACACGATGATCGTGAGCCCCGGCTCGTTGCCGAAGCGCCCGAGCAGGGGCTGCAGCGCGCGCACGTACTCGGTGGCGGTGGGGATGTCGGCGCCCTTGTCGCGGCCGAAGCGGGCGAACAGGCCCGGGTTGTGGTTGCGGAACGCGCCCGGGTGGATCTGCAGCACGAAGCCGTCGTCCAGGCTCATGCGCGCCATCTCGGTCAGCATCTGCGCGCGGAACAGCTCGGCGTCCTCGGCGCTCGCCCCGCCGGCGACCACGCGTGCGAACAGGCGCTCCGCCTCGGCGGGCGAGAGGTCCGCGGTCCGCGCGGTGGGATGGCCGTGGTCGCTCGAGGTGGTGCCGACCGCGGCGAAGTCCGCGCGGCGCCTGCGGTGCGCGGCGAGATAGCCGGACCAGGAGTGGGTGTCCTCCCCGGTGAGTTCGGCGAAGCGCGCCAGCGCCTGCGGGAACTGCTCGTGCTCGGGATCGACCACCGGATCGGGCCGGTAGGCGCTGACGACGCGGCCCGACCAGTCGCTGTCGCGGATGGCCTCGTGGTGCGCGAGCGAGTCGAGCGGCGACTCGGTGGTCGCGATCACCTCGATGTTGTAGCGCTCGAACAGCGCGCGCGGGCGGAACTCCGGCGTGCGCAGCGCGGCGTCGATGGTGTCGTAGTAGAGGTCGGCGGTGTCGGCGTCGAGGCGCACGTCGAGCCCGAACACCTTCGAGAACACCCACGCCAGCCAGCCCGAGGACGGCGTGCCGCGGAACAGGTGCTGGTTGGCAGCGAACAGCCGCCAGGCGGCGCGCGGGTCGGCCTGCGACGGCCCGGCCAGCGCGGCGACGCCGAGGTCCTCCAGCGCGATGCCCTGGCTGTAGAGCATGCGGAAGAGGTAGTGGTCCGGCGCCAGCAGCAGCTCGGTCGGGTTGGGGAAGGGCTCATTGCGCGAGAACCACGACGGGTCGGTATGCCCGTGCGGGCTGATGATCGGCAGGTCGCGCACCTCCGCGTACAGGCGGCGGGCGATGCCGCGGGTGCCGGGATCGGCGGGGAACAGGCGGTCGTCGTGGAGGACCAGCGGCTTGGGCATGCGGACACCGGGAACGGGGAGCGTGCGCCTGAGCATAGCCAACTGGTAACCGGTGTCATCGCTGCACCGCGGCAATCGTGGGGACACCGCGCGGCCGCACAGGCGCAGCCGGCGTCAGCGCGCGGGCGGCCCGCAGGAGTCGCGCACCGCCAGGTGCGGCGTCAGCGGCGCCGGCGCGGCGGCGGCGGGATCGAGCAGCAGGGCGGCGGCCTGGCGCCCCATGTCGCGGATCGGCAGGCGCACCGTGGTGAGCGCCGGCCACAGGCGCGCGGCCAGGGGGCTGTCGTCGAAGCCGACGATGGAGACGTCCTCCGGGACCCGCAGGCCCATCCGGTACGCGGCGGTGTAGGCGCCGGCGGCCATCTCGTCGTTGCAGGCGAAGATCGCCGTGGGGCGGGACGCCAGCGCCAGCAGGCGCCCGGCGCAGGCGACGCCCGACTCGAAGGTGTAGCCGCCCTCCACCACGCGTTCCGGCGGCAGTTCGATGCCGTGGCGCGCCAGCACCTCGCCGAACCCCGCGGCGCGCTCGTGCGCGGAGCGGTGGCTGTGCGGCCCCGCGATCAGTCCGATCGCGCGGTGGCCCAGGCCGACCAGGTACTCCGCGACCTCGACGGCGGCCGCGCGGTCGTTGCTGACGACCGTGCGCGCCGCGGCGCCGAAGGGCACCGAACCCACCCGCACGTAGCGCACGTCCAGCCGCTCCAGCGCCTCGGCCAGCGCCTCGTTCTCGGAGACCGGCGGCAGCAGGATCGCCCCGTGCAGCTTCTGCCGCTGCACGAACCGGCACACGCCCTCGATGAAGTCGTCGCTGCGGCTCTCGCAGGGATGCACCACCAGCTCGAAGCCCGAGCCCCGCAGCGCGTCGAGGGCGCCGTTCTGCACGTTGACGATGTACTGCGCGTTCGGGTTGTCGTAGACCAGCCCGATCAGGAAGGCCCGCCGGAACGCCAGCCCGCGCGCCTGCGGATCCGGCACGTAGCCGACCTGGCGCATCAGCCCGGCGACCTTCTCGCGGGTCTCGGCGCGCACCAGCGGCGAGGCGTTGATGACGCGCGAGACGGTCTTCTTCGAGACCCCGGCGAGGCGTGCGATGTCGTTGATCGTCGCCGGCCCGGTGAAGCCGGCGACTTCGCTTTCCTCGGCCGGCTCGCGCGCCCGGCGGCGTGTACTCATGGACTTTCGCTCTGGCGCCGCGCGCCCGTGGGAGGCGCATTTAACCACGCCCTGTCCAGGGGACAGCCGCCGGCGGGGCGGCGGAGCGGGGCCTGAACCCGATGCGGTCGCGACGCGGCGACGCGCGCACGCGTAACGTAGTGCAGTCACAGAACAGTCCGCGGAGACCCGTCATGCGCCGCCTGCCCCTGCTCACGCCCCTCCTCGCCCTGGCCCTGCTGACCGGCTGCGCCAGCGGGCCGACGCGCGTCACCGACGCGGACGCCCCGCGCAGCCTCGCCGGGGAGGGGCCGGTGCAGGTGCGCTGGGACGACCCCGAGGCCTTCTCCGAGATCCGGCTCAGCGGCAACCGCTGGGAGGCCGCGCGCGGCAACTGGGTCGAGCGGCTCGCCGAGCACGTCCGCGACCGCGCGGCGCCGCGGCTGGCGCCGGGGCAGCGCCTGGACGTGACCTTCCACGACATCCGCCGGGCCGGCAACTACGAGCCCTGGCGCGGGCCACAGGCCGACCGCATCCGCTACGTGCGCGACATCTACCCGCCGCGCGTGGACCTGAGTTTCCGGCTGACCGGGGCCGACGGCAGCGTGCTCGCCGAGGGCGAGCGCCGGCTCAGCGATCCGGGCTTCCTGACCGGCGCCTCGACCCTCGACGGCAGCGATACCCTGCGCTTCGAGAAGCGCCTGCTCGACCGCTGGATCCAGCGCGAGTTCCCCCGCTCCTAAGCCGTGCGGCGGGCGCGGCGCCCGCCCCGCCAGCCCGTCGGCGCGGGCTATGATCCGCGCGGGAAGGCGCTGACACCGCTGGACAACCCCCGCCGTGACAGGCGGCGGTCGGCGCGCCCCGATATCCCCGAACGCGAGGAGTGGGCATGGCGGCTGTGGTGTGCTTCGGCGAGGTCCTGCTGCGCCTGTCGGCGCCCGGTCGGGAACTGCTCCTGCAGTCCCCGCGCCTGGAGGTCTGCGTGGGCGGCGCGGAGACCAACGTCGCCGTGGCCCTCTCGCGCTGGGGCCATGCGGTCCGGCTGGCGAGCGTGCTGCCCGACAACGCCCTGGGCGCGGCCGCGCTCGACGAGCTGCGCCGGCACGGCGTCGACGTCTCGGCCGTCCTGCGCAGGCCGGGCCGCATGGGGCTGTACTTCCTCGCGCCGGGCGCCGGCCACCGCCCGAGCGAGGTGGTCTACGACCGCGCCGGTTCGGCCTTCGCCACGGCGCCGGACGCGCTCGACTGGCCGCGCGTGTTCGACGGCGCCGACCACCTGCACGTCTCCGGCGTGACCCCGGCGCTGGGGCCGGCGAGCGCACAGGCCGCCATCGCCGCCGTGCGCGCGGCCCGGAACGCCGGCCTGCGGGTGTCCTTCGACGGCAACTACCGGGCGCGCCTGTGGCAGGCCTGGGACGGCGACGCCGCAGGCCTGCTGCGCCAGGTGCTGGACCAGGCGGACATCGCCTTCGTCGACCACCGCGACGTCGCACTGCTGCTCGGCCGGCGCTTCGAAGAGGCCGATCCGGCGGCGCGCTTCGCCGCGGCCGCGGACGCGGCCTTCGCCGCCTTCCCGCGGCTCGCGCGCATGGCCTGCACCGTCCGCACGACGCACAGCGTGGACCACCACGCGCTGCAGGGCCTGATGGCGCTGCGCGAGGGCACCCGCCACACGACCCGGACGGTGGAGGTGCGGGGCATCGTCGACCGCATCGGCGGCGGGGACGCCTTCGCCGCCGGCGTGCTGCACGGGCTGCGCAGCGGCCTCGGCGATGCGGAGGCGCTGGAGTTCGGCCTCGGTGCCGGCGTGCTGAAGCACACCCTGCCGGGCGACGTCATGCTGCTGCGCGCGAGCGACGTGGCCGCCTTCGTCGACGCCGGACAGCTCGACGTGCGGCGCTGACGCCGACCGCGCTTGCCTCGGCCGGGCGAGGCCCCACCTCGCTGGGATGGACCCGTTCCGCGCACAGCCCGATCCCGCCCAGGTCGCCGCCGCCGACCGCCGCCGTTTCCGTCGCGCCGCGCTCGCGAGCCTCGGCTTCGTCGTGCTGGTGTGGCTCGTCCACCTCCTCGGCGGCGGCGCGCTCGGCGCCTTCGCCGTGCATCCGCGGAGCCTGTCCGGGCTGGTCGGCATCCTGACCGCGCCGCTGCTGCACGGCTCGTGGACGCACCTGATCGCCAACACCCCGTCCCTGCTGGTCCTGGGCACGCTGATGCTCGCCGCCTACCCCCGCACCGCCCGCCGGGCGCTGCCGCTGATCTGGCTGGGATCGGGCCTGGGGGTCTGGCTGATCGGCCGCGACGCCGGGCACCTCGGGGCCAGCGGCCTGACCCACGGCCTGCTGTGGTGCGTGTTCTTCCTCGGCCTGCTGCGCCGCGACCGCAGCGCCATCGCCGCCACCCTGATCGGCTTCCTCCTCTACGGCGGCATGCTGCTCACGGTGCTGCCGCAGGGCCCGGAGATCAGCTGGGAATCCCACCTCTGCGGCGCCCTGATGGGCCTGCTGGCAGCGGTGCTCTGGCGGCGGCTGGACCCGGCGCCGCCGCGGCCGCGCTATTCCTGGGAGGACGAGGAGGAGGCCGAGGACGCGCCCCCCGCGACGACCGCGCACCTGCCGGACCGCGCCCCGCCCGGCTGACGGGCCCTCAGTCCTGCAGGTGGGCCAGCGGCAGGCCCTGGGCCTGCTTGACCGTGCGCAGCACGAAGCTCGAATTGACGTCGGCGACGTCGCCGACGCCCAGCAGCCGGTCGAGCAGGAAGCGCGAGAAATCGGCCAGATCGACCACCGCGACGTGGAGCAGGTAGTCCATGTCGCCGGTCAGGGCGTGGCAAGCGAGGACCTCGTCGGCCTCGGCCATGCGCGCGGTGAACCCCGCGATGGCGGCGGCGTCGTGGCGCGCGAGCTGGACGCGGACGAAGGCCTGCAGGCCCAGCCCGACCTGCTGCGGATCGAGGCGCGCGCCGTAGCCGGCGATCACGCCCGCCGCCTCCAGCCGCTGCACGCGGCGCAGGCAGGCGGACGCCGAGAGGTGGGCGCGCTCGGCCAGTTCGGCATTGCTGATGCGCCCGTGCACCTGAAGCAGGCGCAGCAGGGCGAGATCGGTGCGATCCAGCGTGGGCTTCTTCATGATCGTCCCGGGTTTGCGTGCCAGGGCGCAAGATTATTGCGTTTACCGCGGTCGCAACGCGCGAAATAGGCAGGTTCGTGCGCGGGCCCCGTCCTAGACTGGCGGTTCCAGCAACGGAGCGACGCCATGGCCGCCAATCCCAAGCGGGTCGAGCATCAGGTCACCGACAAGGGCGTGGTTCCGGTCTATGCGACCGGAACCGTGGAGCAGCCCTGGGACGACTACACCGAGACCGACCACCGGGTCTGGGCCACCCTGTTCGAGCGCCAGAACGCGCTGCTGGTGGGCCGCGCCTGCGACGAGTTCCTCGCCAACCAGGCGCGGATGGGCATGAGCGCCGACCGCATCCCGAAGTTCTCCGAACTCAACGCGGCCCTGGCGGAGACCACCGGCTGGGAGATCGTCGGCGTCGAGGGCCTGCTGCCCGAGCTGA
Organism: Coralloluteibacterium thermophilum; assembly: GCF_042654365.1. NCBI lineage: Bacteria > Pseudomonadati > Pseudomonadota > Gammaproteobacteria > Lysobacterales > Lysobacteraceae > Coralloluteibacterium > Coralloluteibacterium thermophilum. The sequence continues at coordinate 56,820 of NZ_JBHSGG010000037.1, read as the reverse complement.
CCTTCTTCGAGCACCTGGCCAACCGCCGCTTCCCGGTCACCTGGTGGATCCGCAAGCCCGAGGAGCTCGATTATCTCTCCGAGCCCGACCTCTTCCACGACCTCTTCGGCCATGTGCCGCTGCTGATGGAGCCGGTGTTCGCCGACTACATGCAGGCCTACGGCCGCGGCGGCGTGAAGGCGCACGCCATCGGCCCCGACGCGCTGACCAACCTCACGCGGCTGTACTGGTACACCGTCGAGTTCGGGCTGATCCGCCAGGCCGACGGCCTGCGCATCTACGGGGCCGGGATCGTCAGTTCCAAGGGCGAATCCATCCACAGCCTGGAATCCGCCGCGCCCAACCGCATCGGCTTCGACCTGGAGCGGGTGATGCGCACGCAGTACCGCATCGACACCTACCAGAAGACCTACTTCGTCATCGACGGCTTCGAGCAGCTGATGGCGGCGACGGCTCCCGACTTCACGCCGATCTACGCACGGCTCGCCGACCAGCCCGCGGTGCCGGCCGGCGAGGTGCTGCCGGGCGACCGCGTGCTGCAGCGCGGCTCCGGCGAGGGCTGGGCGAGCGGCGGCGACGTGTAGGACCCGCGCGCGCGGGCCTAGAATGGGTGCTTCCTCCCCCTCCGGATGCCGCCGATGTCGAACAAGCCGATCACGCTCACCCAGTTCCTGATCGAGCAGCAGCGTGCCCATCCGGAATTCGGCGCCGAGCAGCGGCTGCTGATCGAGGTCGTCGCCCGCGCCTGCAAGATGATCGCCATACAGGTGTCGAAGGGCGCCCTCGGCGGTGTGCTGGGCGACGCCGGCACCGGCGACAACGTGCAGGGCGAGGCGCAGAAGAAGCTCGACGTCATCTCCAACGAGATCCTGCTGCAGGCCAACGCCTGGGGCGGCCACCTCGCCGCCTGCGCCTCGGAGGAGATGGCCGACCCGCAGCCCATCCCCGACGTCTATCCCCGCGGCGACCTGCTGCTGCTGTTCGACCCGCTCGACGGCAGCTCGAACATCGACGTCAACGTCTCCATCGGCACCATCTTCTCGGTGCTGCGCGCCAAGCCCGGCGTCGACCCGGTCTCGGCCGAGGCCTTCCTGCAGCCGGGCAGCGAGCAGCTCGCCGCGGGCTACTGCATCTACGGGCCGAGCTGCACCCTGGTGCTGACCATCGGCCACGGCGTGCACGCCTTCACCCTCGACCGCGAGATCGGCAGCTTCCTGCTGACCCGCAGCGACATCACCATCCCCGAGGACACCCGCGAGTTCGCGGTCAACATGTCCAACCAGCGCTTCTGGGAGCCGGCGATGCAGCACTACGTCGCCGACCTGCTCGCCGGCCGCGACGGGCCGCGCGGCAAGGACTTCAACATGCGCTGGATCGCGAGCATGGTCTCCGACGTGCACCGCATCCTCACCCGCGGCGGCATCTTCATCTATCCGTGGGACCGCCGCGAGCCGGACAAGGCCGGCAAGCTGCGCCTCATGTACGAGGCCAACCCCATGGCCTTTATCGTGGAACAGGCCGGCGGTGCGGCGACCACCGGACGTGCGCGCATGCTCGAGGTGACGCCGACCAGCCTGCACCAGCGCGTGCCGGTGTTCCTCGGTTCCAGGAACGAGGTCGAGACCGCCACCCGCTACCACCTCGAGCACGACGCCGCGACCTTGCCGGCGGCGGTGGGCTGAGGCCGTGGACGCGCGCGTCGGCGACTTCATCGAGGTCTACCCCGACGCGCTGTCGCCCGCGCAGTGCGCGGCGCTGATCGAGCGCTTCGAGGCGAGCAGTCTCAAGGCGCCCGGCGCGGTCGGCGGCGGCGTCTACACCGAACTCAAGCACAGCAGCGACATCAGCATCGGCGGCCGGCCCGAATGGCAGGACGCCGAGGCCGCTCTCAACCAGGCCATGCTCGGCGGGCTGCTGCGCTACATCCGCACCTACCGCTACGCCCTGATCGCGCCGCTGATGCTGCAGATCGCCGATCCCGAGACCGGCGCGCCGAAACGCCTGGAGGCCGAGGACTTCGACCGCCTCGACGACGCGCGGCTCGCGCCCATCGTGCAGCACATCTTCCGCCCGGGCGCGATCAACCTGCAGCGCTACACCGCCGGCGAGGGTGGATATCCGTACTGGCACTGCGAGCTGTATCCGCGCGACCCGCAGGCCGAGACCCTGCACCGCACCCTGCTGTGGACGATCTACCTCAACGACGGCTTCGACGCCGGCGAGACGGAGTTCCTCTACCAGGCCCGGAAGATCGCGCCGCGCACCGGCAGCCTGCTGATCGCCCCGGCCGCCTTCACCCACACCCACCGCGGCAACCGCCCCGAGGGCGGCGACAAGTACATCGCCACCAGCTGGGTGCTGTTCCAGCGCGCGGAGCGGTTGTATGGGGGAGGGGGTTAGGGCTAGGGCTAGGGCTTGGGCTTGGGGCTTAGGGCTTAGGGCTTGGGGTTAGGGGCTTGGGGTTAGGGCCTGGGGCCTGGGGCCTGGGAGAGTGAGGGAGCCCTCGTGCCCAGTGCCCAGTGCCCTCTGCCCAGTGCCCTCTGCTCTCTAGCCTGAGCCCTCTGCCCTGTGCCCCCTCCTCCTAGAACAACTCCCCCTGCGGCGTCTCCGGTCGCGGCGGCACGAACCGGCTGCAGTCCAGGGGCGGGGAGCCGGGGAAGCCGAGCCGACGGCGGGCGACGTGGAAGCGTCGGGCCAGCAGGTCGGCGAAGGGGCCCTGGCCGCGCAGGCGGGTGCCGAAGGCGCTGTCGTAGTCCTTTCCGCCGCGCATCTGCTGCACGACGCTCATGACGTGGGCCGCGCGCGCGGGCATGTGCAGGTCCAGCCATTCGCGGAACAGGCCGGCGACCTCGTGCGGGAGACGCAGCAGCACGTAGCCGGCGGAGGTCGCGCCGGCCTCGCGCGCGGCCGCGAGGATGGCCTCGAGCTCGCGGTCGGTGACCACCGGGATCACCGGCGCCACGATCACGCCGACCGGAATGCCTGCCTCACTCAGACGGCGGATCGCGCGCAGGCGCGCGTGCGGCGCCGACGCGCGCGGCTCCAGGCCGGCGGCCAGGCGGTTGTCGAGGGTGGTCACCGAGAGCGCGACCTCGGCCAGGCCCTGTGCGGCCATCGGGGCGAGAAGATCGATGTCGCGTTCGATCAGCGCGCTCTTGGTGACGATGGAGACCGGATGCCGGGTGTCGTGCAGCAGCTGCAGCAGGTCGCGGCTCAGGCCGAGGCGGCGCTCGGTCGGCTGCCAGCCGTCGGTGTTGATGCCGAGCGTGATCGGCGAACAGCGGTAGCCGCGCGCCGACAGCTCGGCGCGCAGGCGCTCGACCGCGTTGGTCTTGGCGTAGAGGCGGGTCTCGAAGTCCAGCCCGGGCGAGAGGTTCAGGTAGGCGTGCGAGGGCCGCGCGAAGCAGTACACGCAGCCGTGCTCGCAGCCCCGGTACGGGTTGACCGACTGCTGGAACGGGATGTCGGGCGACTGGTTGCGGCTGATGATGCTGCGCGCGCGCTCTTCGGTGACCGTGGTGCGCGGATGCGGCGGCGCCTCGCCATCGTCGCGGAACCAGCCGTCGTCGACATGCTCGACCGTGGTCGATTCGAACCGGCCCTCGCGGTTGGAGCCGGCGCCTCGGCCCTTGAGGCGTTCGGGGGCGGGACGGGGTTCGCGCATGGCGCGATGCTGGCACGGCGTCGTCTCAGGCGCTGCGACTGCGGCCGCGCGGGCAGGGCCGGGGGAACGGCCGGTGAGGTCGCCCCCGGGCCGCATCCGCGCCGCGCTCACCTCGAAGTCCGTGGCGCGCTCTAGACTCGGCCGCATGCTCGACGCGCTCGCCGCAGTCCCCTGGTGGCAACTGCTCTCCATCGCCTGGGCGATCCACATCGCCGGCATCGTGGTCTGGATCGTGCTGCAGAAGCGCGATCCCGCCGCGACCCTGAGCTGGATCTTCGCCCTGGCCCTGCTGCCGGTGCTGGGCTTCCTGGTGTTCTACCTGGTCGGGCCGCAGCGCATCCGCAGGCAGCGCCAGCGCCGCCTGCGCAGCCGCAACGCCACCCAGCACGGGTTGCCGGAATCGCAGCTCGACGCCCACGACGGCCTGCCGCGGCTGGCTTTCGCCTCGGGCGAGTTCCCGCCCAGCAGCTGCACGCAGGTCGATTTCCTGCAGGGCGGCGGCAGCAAGTTCGACCACCTGCTCGAGGCGATCGCGAGCGCCGAGCACCACGTGCACATGGAGTACTACATCTTCGAACCCGACGACACCGGCCGGCTGGTGCGCGACGCACTGGTGGCCCGGGCGCGGGCGGGCGTGCGCGTGCGCCTGCTGCTCGACGGCGTGGGTTCCGCGCGGCTCGGGCGGCGCTTCCTCCGGCCGCTGCGCGAGGCCGGCGGCGAGGTCGCATGGTTCCACTCCCTGCGCCACGGCCGCATCCGGCGCCGGCCGCGGATCAACCTGCGGACCCATCGCAAGATCGCCGTGATCGACGGCCGGATCGGCTTCACCGGCGGGGTCAACATCTGCGACGACGGCAACGAGCGCCTCAGCACGACGGCCTACCACGACCTTCACGTACGCATGGAGGGGCGCGTCGTGCACTGGCTGCAGCAGGCCTTCTGCGAGGACTGGCACTACGCGACCCGCCAGGCCATCAACGGCAAGGGCTACTGGCCGGAGCTGCCGCCGGGGCCGCATCTCGCCCAGGTGGTGCCCTCCGGGCCGGACACGGTGTGGGAGCCCCTGCATCGCCTGCACGTCGACGCCATCGCCCGGGCGGACCGCCGCGTGTGGCTGGTGACGCCCTACTTCGTGCCCACCGCGGCGGCGCGCATGGCGCTGACGTCGGCCGCGCTGCGCGGACTGGACGTGCGCCTGCTGGTCCCGCGCATGAGCGACTCGCGGCTGGTGACCTGGTGCGCGCGCTCGTACTACGACGAGCTGCTGGACGCCGGCGTGCGCATCTTCGAGTTCGGCCCGAACATGCTGCACACCAAGGCCCTGCTGGTGGACGAGGAGATCGCCCTGGTCGGCAGCGCCAACTTCGACCCGCGCAGCTTCCGGCTCAACTTCGAGCTCAGCACCCTGTGGTGCGACCGCACCATCGCCGCCCGCCTGGCGGAGCTGGTCCTGGCCGACCAGCAGGCCGCCGCGGAGCTGCCGCGGCGGCGACCGCACCAGCCCCTCCGCTGGCGGCTGGCCGAGGCCGGGGCGCGGCTGCTCTCGCCGCTGCTGTAGGCCATTGGCGGCCGTCCCTGCGGGCGTGCACGGAGGCGTGCGCGCCGGCGTCGGCCGTCGGCGACCGGGCGCGCGTCACATCATCCGGCGCCCGCAGGCGCTTAGACTTCGCCGGACTCCCTCCGCCGGCACCGCCATGCCCTGGATCCTGCTCCTGCTCGCCCTGCTCTGCCTCGCCGTGGGCCTCACCACGACCTCCATCGCCCTGGCGTGGATCGGGCTGCTCGCCGCCCTCGTCCTGATCGTGGTCGGGGTGCTGATGCTGGCGGACCGGCGCATCGCGGCCCGCAGCCGGGACGCCTCGACGATGTTCGACGCCGACGCGCTGCAACGCTTCCGCGCCCAGGCGCAGGCGGCCCGCAATGGCGATCGCGATGGCGCCGGCGCACGGCCCGACCCGTCGGCCGGCGAGGGCCCGCAACCCTGACCCGCCTCCATCGCCCCGCGCGGTCGGCGTGCTAGTGTCGCGGCGCCGGCTTCCGCCGGATGCCGCGGACTGCCCGGCGCCCTGCCGACGCCGGGGCGGACGCGGCCGACGGGCGACCGGCCGCCACGTCCGTTTCCGCCGACCTCACGAAGGATCCGCGCATGTCCCTCGAAACCCTGCTCGTCATCCTCCTGATCGGCGGCGTCGCCGGCTGGCTCGCGGCGCTGCTGGTCCGGGGCGCCGGTCTGGGCATCCTCGGCAACATCGTCGTCGGGATCCTCGGGGCCTTCCTCGCCTCCTGGCTGCTGCCGCGGCTTGGCGTGCCTGCGCTGGCGGGCGGCATCGGTGGCGCCATCCTCCACGCCTTCATCGGCGCGGCGATCCTCCTCGTCCTGATCGGCCTGATCCGCCGCCTGTGAGGGCTCCGGAACCCCCCTGGCCGCGGCTCGCGCCCGAGGACGCCTCGCGTCCCGCGCTGGACGCGGGCGACATCCAGCTCTGGTGGTGGCCCGAGTCGGCGATGCCGGAGCTGCCCCGACGCGAGCGCATCGGGCAGTTGCTGCGCCGGACGCTTGCGCCCTGCCTCGGCGTCGCGCCGGAGGCGCTGGCGTTCGGCCGCGAGCCGCGTGGGCGGCCCTTCCTGGCCCATGCGGACGCACCCGACTTCAACCTCACGGACACCGGAGGCGGCACGCTGGTCGCCGTCAGCCGCGCAGGGCGGGTGGGCGTGGACATCGAGCGCCACGACCGCCGGGTGCGTGCAGCGGCGCTGGCGCGCCGCTGGTTCTCCGCGGACGAGGCCGCCGCCGTGGCGGCGCTCCCGGACGAGGCCGCGTCCCGCCTCTTCCTGCACCTGTGGACCGCGAAGGAGGCCGCCTGCAAGGCGACCGGCACCGGCATCTTCGACAACCGCCTGGCGCAGTGGCGCTTCGCGCCGGCGGAGGGAGACCCGCAGGTGCGTGCCCTGCCCCCGGAGGCGGGCGGCATGGCGGCGTGGCGTTTCCTGCGTCTCGCGCCGACGGCCGCGCATACCGCGGTGGTCGCGCTGCGCGGCGACGCACGCGCGCTGCACGCCTTCCACGCGCTCTACCGGGGCCCGTGGCCGTCGCGGTAGGCTGCGGGAGCACCGGGGCACGGCGGTTCCGCCCACACGGGCGCCGACGGCGTGCCACACTCCGGCTGCGACGCGGATGGCCGTTCGTCCGTAGTGGAAACCGATGCAAGCGGACGGCGTAGCGCACGACGAAGCAGACCTGCTCCGGCGCGCGCGACGCGGCGACGGCGAGGCGTTCGCGGCCCTGTACCGTGCCCATGCGGACGCGGTCTATGGGCTGGCGCTGCGGCTGACGGCACAGCCGGCGGCGGCCGAGGACGTGACCCAGGAGACCTTCCTGAAGGCCTTCCAGGCCATGCCCCGGTTCCGCGAAGGCGCGCCCATGCGGCCGTGGCTGAAGCGGATGGCGGCGAACGCCGCGATCGACCGCCTGCGCGCGGAGCGGCGCCTGCGCCCGCTGGACGACGCGGGTGCGGACCCGGGCGAGGCGGCCGGCACGCCGGCCGATCTCGCGGAGGCGCTCGGCCTGCTCTCGCGCCTGTCGCCGGAGGCGCGGGCGCTGGTCTGGCTGCAGCAGATGGAAGGCTGGACCCATTCCGAACTCGCCGAGCGCTTCGGGCGCAGCGAGAGCTGGTCGAAGTCCCTGCTTTCACGCGCGCTGCAGAAGCTGCGCTCGGATCTTGATGGAAACGACGACGATGGCTGACATCGACACGCCCCCTTCCGATGCGCGTCTTCGCGCCTACCTGGCGTCGCTGCCGGCGCCGGCCGCCCCGCCCATCGCCGAGCGCATCCTCGGGCTCCACAGGCGCCGTCAACGCCGACGGCGCCTCGCCTGGGTCGGAAGCGCGGCGGCCTGCGCGCTGGCCGTCGCCGTCGTGCTGCCGCTCGTGCAGCAGACCGCGCCCGCGGCAGGCGACCTGTCCGCGGAGGCGACCGCTCCGCCCCAGGCAGTGCCGACGCCCGCCGCGCTGCGCCAGCTCGACCGCGCGCTCCAGGCGGCCTATGCGCGCGACGCCGATCCCGCCGAGCTCGAGGCGCTGTGGCGTGCGCGCGAGGCCGCACTCGCCGCCGCGGACGCCGTTCCTCCTGCGCCGGTGCGCATCTAGGAGACGCACCATGCTTCGACACAGCCTCTTCCTGCTCGCCGCCGTCCTCCTGGCCCCCCTCGCAGTGGCGGACGAGCGCCCGGCCGCCGCCCTGCTGCGCAGCGAGATCGACGCGGCGCTGCTGCGGGTCGCCGATGCCCATGCGCTCGCCGACGACGCCGACGGTCCCTTGTTGATCGAACAGCCGGCGCGTACCCGCTACGAGCTCGGCGCGGTGATCGACGTGCGTGAACGCACTGGCGACGGCCTGCCCGTGCTCGCTGTGACACCGGGCGGCGCGGCAGAGCGCATGGGCCTGCGCACCGGCGATCGCCTGCTCGCGATCAACGGGCACCGGCTCGCCGGAGGCGTGGACGCGGAGGCGCTGGCGGACGCGGTCGGTGCGGACGGCGGCCCGCTGGATGTCGAGGTGCGCCGCGACGGTGCGGCGCTGCGCCTGCACGGCGCGGCCGAGCGGGTCGAACTCCCGGCCTATCGCCTGAGCGTCGGCGGCGCCTCCGGCGGCGATTCGCGCTGCGGGCGCATCAATACCTTCGACGTGGCGCCCCGTGGCCGCCACATCTATCCCGCCATCCTGATCGCCGTCGACGGCCGCTCGCCCGGACCGACGACCGCGGACAGCTTCCGCGTGGAGCCCGGCCGCCGCACCCTCACCGTCGCCGAGAACATCGACGTCCGGCAGCTCTCGACGCTCACCCAGCAGCTGCGGAGCCGCGGCGGGCGCGCCCGGTACAAGACGCTGGAGGTGGACGTCGAGGCCGGCACGACCTATCTGCTCGGCGCGCGCTTCGATCCCAGCCGCGGCGGTTCCACCCGCAACGACTACTGGGAGCCGGTGATCTGGCGCCAGGTCGCCGAACGCTGCCGTTGAAGGCCGCCGCGGTGCGCACCGCTGCTACCCTGCGCGGATGACCCGTCTCAGCGTCAACCTCAACAAGATCGCCGTGCTGCGCAATTCGCGCGGCGGCGACGAGCCCTCGGTGCTCCGTGCCGCGGACGCCGTCATCGGCGCCGGCTGCGCCGGCATCACCGTGCATCCGCGCCCGGATCGCCGCCACGTCCGCGAGGACGACGTGCGGGCGCTGGCGGCGCTGACCCGCGAGCGCGGCGTGGAACTCAACATCGAGGGCAATCCGTTCGCGCCGCCACGTGGCGCCTATCCCGGCCTGCTCGCGCTGTGTGCAGAGGCGCGCCCGCAGCAGGTGACCCTGGTTCCCGATGCGGACGGCCAGCTGACCTCCGACCACGGCTTCGACATGGCGCGCGACGCGGCACGTCTGCGGCCTCTGGTGTCCGAGTTCGCGGCCCTCGGCTGCCGCGTCTCCCTGTTCATGGATGCCGGCAGCGATGGCGTCGACGACGTCGCCGCCATCGGCGCCCACCGCATCGAGATCTACACCGGCCCCTTCGCCGACGCCCACGCCCGCGGCGACGCGACAAGAGCCCTGGCGCTGTGCCGCGCGACGGCGCTGCGGGCGCAGGCGGTCGGCCTGCAGGTGAACGCCGGCCACGACCTCTCGCTGACCAATCTTGCGGCCCTGCTCCAGGCCGTGCCGGACGTGGCGGAGGTCTCCATCGGGCACGCCCTGGTCGGGGAAGCCCTCTACCTCGGCCTGGACACAACCGTGCGCCGCTACCTCGAACTCATCGACGGGGTTCGGGGGCCGGGCTAGCGCTTTCGGACGGGCCGGGGAAGAAGAGGAGGGCTCGGAGTTTAGGGCTTGGGCTTGGGGCTTAGGGCTTAGGGCTGGGGCTGGGCCGGCTCGCGAATGTCGCCGCGTGCTTCCGGTTCGTCCGCGCCCGGCCCGGCGAATCCGTCCGTCGCTGGAGCCTTCGACGCCGTCGCCAGCCGCCATCGGTGTTCCGGAAACGGAAACGCCGCCCGGAGGCGGCGTTCCGTGAGCTGCGATGCCCCTTCCTCTACATGTTGTCGAGGAAGGCCACCTTTTCCATGCCGATGTTCTTGGCCGCGGCAAGGACGGTGGTGAGGGTCTCGTAGCTGGCGTCCCGATCGATGTCGAGCTCGAGCGTCGGCTGGTCGGCCGGCTCGACCGCCTGGCCATCCTGCATCGCCGGCGGCAGCAGGTTGAGGAGGTTGGCCTCCACCTGACGCGTCGCGACCGGATTGTTGTTCACGAAGACCTGCCCGTTGGCGTCCACGCGCAGCCGGATCGGCGGCGGCGGATCGTTCGACGGAGGCGGCGGGTTGACCGACTTCTGCGGCAGGTCGATCGGCACCCGCATGGTCATCGCCGGGGCGGTAACGATGAAGATGATCAGAAGAACCAGCAGGACGTCGATCAACGGCGTGACGTTGATGTCCGCCATCGAGCCGCCGCTGTCACCCGAGGAAAAAGCCATGGTGAATCCTCTCTACTTACCGTTCCGGCGTGGCGACGAAGTTGACCTTGCGGATGCCCTGCAGGCGCACCGTGCGAAGGACTCCGGAGATGACGCTGTACCGGGTGGTGTTGTCCGCGCGCACGTCGACCTGGGGCTGCGGGGTCTGCTGGGCGGCCGTCGAGAGACGGCTTTCCAGCAGATCCTGCGAGACCGGCTCGTCGTCGTAGTACACGCTGCCGTCCTGGGTGATCGCCAGGGTGATCGGCGTGGGCGGCGCCTCCACCTTGTTGGTGATCACGGCAGTCGGAAGCTCGACCTGGACCTTATGCGACATCAGGGGCGCCGTGATCATGAAGATGATCAGGAGCACCAGCATCACGTCGACGAGCGGCGTGACGTTGATGTTCGCCATCGTGGAGCCTGGCTTGTTGGAGGTGAAGGCCATGATCGGTCTCCGTCAGAACGTGCGGTACTTGACCGACAGCAGGATCAGCGCTTGGTCGCCGGCGGTGCGGTCTCGCCGACGCGGGCGCCGGTGGCGAAGAAGTCGTGCAGGTCGTGCGCGAAGACGTCGAACTTGGCGTTGATCTCGTAGTTCTGGCGGGTGAAGAAGTTGAAGAAGAACACCGCCGGAATCGCCACGCCCAGACCGATCGCGGTCATGTACAGCGCCTCACCCACCGGACCCGCGACCGCGTCGATCGACGCGTTGCCGGTCTGGCCGATGGTGATGAGCGCCATCAGGATGCCCCACACCGTACCGAGCAGACCGATGAACGGCGCGGTCGCACCGGTGGACGCGAGGAAGGTCTGGCCGTTCTCGAGCTTGGAGCTCTCGCGGGTCACCGCCTGACGCAGGGCACGGTCGATGAACTCCGAGCGGCTCATGGTCTCGGTCAGGCGCGAGCCTTCCGAACGCTGGTGGTGAGCGGCGGCCTGGGCGGCGTCGAGCGCGATCTTGGAGAACGGCTCGTTCTTGGGCTGCTCTTCCATGAAGCGGATCGCGTCGGCGGCGTTCGGGGTCTCCCAGAAGGTGCGGGTGACCTTGTCGGCGCGCGACTTGATGACGCTGTTGCGGATCAGCTTGGTGACGAAGAGGTACCAGGAGCCGATGGACATGATGATCAGGATGATCAGCATGGTCCAGTTGACCCAGTGCGCATGCGACATGGCTTCGATGAAGCCGAACTGCTGCATGGCCTCCGCATCGCTGGTCGGCGTGCCGAGGGTGGTCGAGGTGTTGGCCGGATTGACCGGCGCGGGCGCCTGGGTGGCGACCGAGCTCAGGTCCGGATTGCTAGCCGGCGCCTGCGCGGGAGCCTGGGCGTTGGTGGTGTCCTGCAGCATACGGGTACCCTTCTGAAAATTAACGGCCAAGAGTGAAGTTGATGGGAACCAGGACGACGCCGCCGATCGGCTGGCCGTTCTGCATGCCCGGATTGAATCGGTAGCGGCGGACCGCCTCGATCGCCGCGCGGTCGAGATCGCGGCTGCGGCTGGAACGCTCCACTGCCACGTCGGTCACCGCGCCGGTGGCGTCGATGGTCACGCGCAACAGGACTTCGCCTTCCTCACCGCGTCGCAGCGCCTGGGGCGGGTAGCGCGGCTGGATCTGCTGGTTGTACGAGATGTCCTGGCCCGGCGCGAAGTCCTGGACCGGCGGCGCGGGCGGCGCGGGCGGGGCCGGCTCGGCCGCGACGTCCATCGGCGCGGGGTCGTCGAAGATGACCGGCGCGGGCTCCGGCGGCGGAGGCGTCGGCGTGGGACGCACGACGTTCTCGATGACCTTCGGCGGCGCCTGCTTCGGGGGCTCCGGCGGCGGAGGCGGCGGAGGCGGAGGCGGAGGCGGCGGTTCGACGAAGGTCACCTGGACGATGTCCTCTTCCTCGCGCACCTCGGACTGGCTGTCGGCGGGTGCCATCAGCATCATGAAGCCCGCGATGTGCAGCGAGATGGCGCAGGCGATGCCGAGGACGCGGGCCCAGCTGAGCTTGTCGACCTCTGGTTCGGAATAGTTGGTCTGTCGTGTCATGCGGAGGCCGGCTACTCACTCAAGTCCGGCGCGCGGAGCGCGCCATGGCTTCCCGCCCATGGAGCGGGCGGGAACTGTCAAGCTTATACGAATTCTTCGCGCTGTATATGGCGCTAAAGTCACGTGTGGATCAGCGGCGGGACGATGCCGCCTGGATGATCTGGTCGATATCGGCCGGGTTCCGGACGCCTTTAGCGCGGGCCTGGTTGGCGGCCTCGACCGCCTCGTTCCAGCGATCCTCCTGCGCCAGGAGCTTGGCGGCATTGAGATAGCTCTCGCCGGTCTCCGCGAGGGGACCCGCCTTCAGATAGGCGTCGATGGCCTGCCCCACCTGGTCGCTGTAGTAGTAGGACTGGCCGAGCGCGGTGTAGACCTCCGCGTTCTCGGTGAGGATGCCCTTGGCGAGACCGTCCTGGATGACCTCCACGACCTTGGCCTCCTGGCCCTCCATGTTGGCGAAGAGGGCGTAGAGCTGGCGGTACTCGTTCGCCGTGGTCAGCCGACCGCTCTGGCGCGCCTGGTCCAGCAGCGCGGCGGCCTGGTCCACCTGGTCGGCCTGGCTGTACACGGCGGCGAGGTTGAACAGCAGCCGGTTGTCCTCGGGGTTGGCCTGGTGGAGCTGCTCGGCGAGGGCCACCGCCTGCTGCGTCTGCCCGGTCTCGGCGTAGGCGGCCATGAGCAGCTGGATGGCGCCGCTGTTGGGGCTTTCGGCGCCGCTCGTCGCGGCCTGCAGAACCTCGATGGCCTCGGGGTAGCGCTCGAGGCGGTACAGCACGTTGCCGCGGGTGATCAGGTAGTCCGCATCGGTGGTGCGGGTCTCCGCGATCAGGCGGTCGATGGTCGCCAGCGACTGCGCGTAGTTCTCGTCCTGCATCTGCAGCTGCGCGAGCTGGTACATCAGCTGGTAGTGCGTGTCGTTCGGCAGCGCGTCGCTGTCGATGGCCCGCTGCAGGTAGGGCTGCGCCGCCGCGTAGTCGCCCTTGCTCAGGAGGGCCGACGCCGCGGCCTGCTGTGCGAAGGCGCGCTCGTAGTCGTTGGCGCGCGTGTCGGCGGCGAGGGCATCGGCGGCCTCGACGGCGGCGTCGAACTCGTCCTCCTCGATGTGCTTCTGGATCGCGTCGAGCTGGCGCGCGAAGCGGGAGGTCGCCTGCGCCCGGGGCTCGTCGCGGGTCGCATCGGGGAACAGCGCGGCCTGGGCCTGCTGGTTGCCCTGCCGCTGCTGCCGACGCTCCTCGCGCTCGCGCTTGCGGTCGGCGAAGCGGTCCGCACTCTGCCCGTAGGCCGGAGCGATGGCCGGAAGCGCGGCGGCGATGGCGGAGGCGATCAGCAGGGAGCGGAGCAGGTGGGAGGTCTTCATGGCGAACCTGGCAGCAGGCAGGCGCGGACGCCTGCGATCGAAGGGGGCGGGCACACTAAACGCAAACGACGATGCGGCTCAAGCACCGTCACCCGCAGCGGGGTGTCCTGCCTTCCTGGCGGGCCTGTTGGTAATCGGCGGCGAGCGACGGGGCGCGCGCGGCGAGTTCGCGGATGCGGTTCTGCGGATCCGGGTGGGTCGAGAGCAGCTGCGGCACGCCTGCACGGCCGGAGGCGGCGATCATGTTCTCCCACAGCGCCGCGGCCGCGGCGGGGTCGAAGCCCGCGCGGGCCATGAGCTGCTGGCCGACCACGTCGGCCTCCGTCTCCTGCACGCGCGAGAACGGGAGCAGGTAACCCACCTGGACGCCGGCGCCGAGGGCGGACATCAGCGCCTGGGTGTTCTGCGGAGTGGCCCCGCGCGTACCGGCGTAGGCCTGCACGGCGGTCATGCCGGTCTGCGCCAGGGCGGTGTGGGAGACGCGCTCGTTGGAATGCTGGGCGACGACGTGCCCGATCTCGTGGCCGATCACGGCGGCGAGCTGGTCCTGGTTGCGGGCCACCTGGAACATGCCGGTGTTCACGCCGACCTTGCCGCCCGGCAGCGCGAAGGCGTTGGCCTGTTCGTTCTGGAAGACCTGGGCTTCCCACGGCAGCTGCTGCCAGTCGGGCGGCAGCACGCGCACGAGCGCCTCGACCACGCACTGCACGTAGCGGGACTGCTGCGGATTGTTCGCGAGCGGGTCCTTGGCCTTCATCTCGTCGAAGGCGGCGATGCCCATCTGGTTCATCTCGCTGCCGGAGAACAGGCGCAGCTGGGTGCGACCGGTGGGGGAGGTGGCACAGGCGACGAGCGCCGCGGCGAGCGCGGCCGCAAAGAGGGCGTGCTTCATCGGAACCTCTGACTTGGCCGACCGGAGGAAACGCGGCAGGCGATACCGAACAGGAGCTTAGCGGCTGCCTGTGCAGGCTGTGTTACGAAACCGTAAGCCGTCATCCGAGCGTCGGGAAGTGCTCGCGGGCGAAGGCGACGCGCTCGTCGGGGTCGGCGCTCAGGGTGCCGGCGCGTTCGAGCGCCTCCACCCGGCGCAGGCGGTGGTGGAGCCCGTTGCCGTTGGCGATCTGGATCGACAGGCCGGGGCGCGCGTTGAGTTCGAGGATCATCGGGCCGCGGTCGCGGTCGAGCACGAAGTCGACGCCGACGTAGCCCAGGCCCGACAGCTCGTAGCAGCGCGCGGCCATGCTGAGCAGCTCGGCCCAGCGCGGGATCGCCAAGCCCACGATGCTCTGCTCCGTGTCCGGGTGCTCGCGCACCACCTCGGAACCCCACACGCCGCGCTTGGTGGTTCCGCTGGGGATGTCGATGCCGACGCCGATCGCGCCCTGGTGCAGGTTGGCCTTGCCGTCGGACAGCCGCGTCGGCAGGCGCAGCATGGCCATGACCGGATAGCCGAGGAACACGATGATCCGGATGTCGGGCACGCCCTTGAAGCTGACCTGCTCGAACACCGGATCGAACTGCACGCAGTACTCGACCAGCAGGTGGTCGGGCTGGCCGCCCAGGGAGAACAGCCCGGCGAGGCCGTTCGAGAGGTGATGCTCGAACTCGTCGCGCGGCATCAGATGCCCGTTCGACCGGCGGTACTTGTCGCCGCGGCGGCCGGTGACGACCAGGATGCCGTCGCCGCCCGAACCGTGGGCGGGCTTCACCACGAACTGCTCGCGCGCGGCCAGGGTCGCGTGCAGGTCGTGGATCTCGTGCTCCTCGCGGACGACCGCGTAGAGATCCGGGACCGGCAATCCCGCCTTGATGGCAAGCTTCTTGGTCAGCAGCTTGTCGTCCACGCGCGGATAGAACCTGCGCGGGTTGTACATCAGCACGTAGTCGGCGTTGCGCTGTCCGATGCCGATCAAGCCGAGGCGGCGCAGGCGCCGGGCGATGGAGAAGGGGTTGAACACGTCAGCCGCGCGCCGCGTCGCCGGGTTGCTGCGCCGCCGGCGGCTGGGGCGGCGGGACGATGGGGTCCGGCTCGCGCGCCAGCGCACGGAACCGGACCAGCTCGCTGAGGCGGTAGCCGGAGTAGCGGCCCAGCACCAGGGTCAGGGCGAACAGCACCAGCAGCACCTCGGGGAACACGAACACGATGTGCTCCAGCGGTGGCCAGCTCATCACGACATAGGCGAGCGCGGCGACGACGAGGGTGCCCACGCCTTCCTTGATCGCGGTGCCGGCGCCGCGCTCGTCCCACGCCACCGACATGCGCTCGATGGTCATCGCCAGGATCACCATCGGGAACAGGGCCACCGAAAGGCCGACCTCGATGCCCAGTCGGTTGGTGAGGATGCTCAGGGCCGCCATCAGCAGGACGACCATGATGAGGATCGCGGTGAGGCGCGGCACCAGCAGCAGGCGCAGGCGCTCCAGGTAGAAGCGCACCAGCAGGCCCGCGCCGACCACCACCACGAACAGCACGATGCCGGCCACCAGGCCGGTCTCGCGGAAGGCGAGCGCGACCAGCACCGGCATGAAGGTGCCGAAGGTCTTCACGCCGACGATGTTGCGCAGGAGCAGCATGATGAAGGCGCCCAGCGGCACCATCAGCAGCACCTGGTAGACCTGCTGGGACTGCAGCGGCAGGCTGAGCAGCGAGTAGCGCACGAGGTTGGCGTTGGCCACCTCCAGCCGCTGTTCCGCGACCGCCATGGCGTCGGCGAGGTTGCGGCTCACCGTGAACTCGATGCCGCCCGGCCGCGGTTCGCCGCCGATCGTGAGGAGCGGCGCGTTGCGCGCGCTCCACAGGAACAGGTCGCGCGGCCAGCCGGTGGCGCCGGTGCGGGGGTCGATCGTGACCCAGCCGGTGCCGTCGTGCACCAGCAGCCAGGTCTGCATCTGCGGCACCGTCCCGTCGACGCCGTCCAGGCGCATGCCGTGGATCACCCGCGAGGGGATCTGGCGGATAGCGAGCAGCTGCGAGAGGAACCGGGCGCGGCTCTCGTCGTCGCTGAAGAGCTCGGAGAGCAGGGCGGCATCGTCCGTCGGGCGGTCGTTGAAGCGCGCGATCAGGGCGCGGGCGTAGGTCACGATGCCGGCCGAGCCCTCGCGGACCTGGTCGAGCACGGTCTGCGCCGCGGTCGCGTAGGGCTCCTCCAGCGGAGGCGGCGGCTCGATCTCGGGCTCGAGCGCGAGGTCCTCGGGACGCAGGTCGTCGGCGCGCACGACCGTGGCGCGGTAGTAGAGCGTCTGCGGCCCGACCGCGCGGCGCCGCGCCCACTGCACCTCGCGGCCGCCGTCGCGCGCCTCCTCGAGGCGCGAATAGTCGCGGGCGATGAAGCGCTCGTCGATCACCGACCAGCCCGGGGTGCGGTCCGGGACCTGCAGCGTGACCGTGTTCGGGCCGCGCGCGGGCTGGAAGGCCACCCGCGCCTGCAGGGTCCAGACCTCGACCTCGGACGCCGGCTGCAGCGGGAACTTCAGGACCTGCCACTTGTAGCCGATGGCGGCGAGGGCGAGCGCGGCGATCGCCAGGGCGAGCAGGTAAAGGTGGGTCTTTCTCATCGACGACGCAGCTGGCCGCGCTCCCCGCGCAGTGGGCTGGCGAGTGTACATGAGGGCCTGCGCGGGCTCGCGCTCCGCGGTGGGCTCAGCCGGGCAGGGCGACCAGCGCCAGGAGGAGGGTCAGGGCGTTGTGGAGCCCGTGCGCGGCGATCGGTGCGAGCAGGCTGCGCGTGCGGCGGTAGAGCATGCACAGCAGCACGCCCATGCCCGCGTAGACCGCGAGCAGCAGCAGCCACTGCGCGAGTTCCGGGCGCCACGGCTCGTGCGCGACGGCGAAGGCGAGCGCCGACAGCGCGGCACCGGTGCGCGGCCAGCCGGCCGCCCACAGGCGCCCGAAGACCACGCGGCGGAACAGCGTCTCCTCGACCACGGGCGCGACGACGATCACGAAGAGCGCCAGGAGCAGGGTGTGCTCGCTGACCAGGGCGTTGAGGAGCGGATTGTTGCCCGGCGTCGCGTCCAGACCCAGGGCGTTCGCGCCGAGGAGGACCACGTGCGTCAGCAGGAAGGTGGTGCAGGCGGTGGCCGCGACCGCGCCCCAGAAGCCCGCGCGCGCGGCTGCGCCCAGGGCGGCCTGCACGTCGCGTCGCGAGGGCGGCCGCCGCAGCAGGGTGACGGCGGCGGCGATCCCGAGGCCCGCACCGCTGGCGACCAGGGCGAAGACCACGGCATCGAGCCGGCTCGCGTCGGGCACCAGGCGCTGCCACGCCAGCGAGGCCGCGACGATGGTGCCGAGCGCCAGCCCGGCGGCGAGGACCAGATCGACCGCGACGCGGCCGAACAGGCCGGCGGTGCCGCCGGCGCCCGCGGCGCTCATACGTCGAGGTTGCTGACCCGCAGCGCGTTGTCCTCGATGAAGTCGCGGCGCGGTTCCACCACGTCGCCCATCAGCGTGGTGAAGATCTGGTCCGCTGCGACCGCGTCCTCGACCCGCACCCGGAGCAGGCGGCGGGTCTCGGGATTCACCGTGGTCTCCCAGAGCTGGTCGGGATTCATCTCGCCCAGGCCCTTGAAGCGCTGGATGGTGCGGCCCTTCTTGGCCTCGTCCATCAGCCAGGTCTGGGCCTGGGCGAAGCTCGTCACGAGCTGCGACTTGCCCCCGCGCACCACCTGCGCACCGGCCTGGACCAGGCCATGGAGCTGGCCAGCGGCGTCCGCCAGCGGCTTGAGCTCGCCCGACTCGAAGATGGAGGCCGGCAGGGTCTGCACCTGCACCAGCCCGTGCAGGCGCTTCTCGATCACCAGGGCGCCCGACTGCCCGTCCTCGCTGCGCTGCACCTGGATCGCGAAGCGGGCGCGCCCGGTTCCCGCGGCGTTGAGGCGCGCGGTGAGGGCCTCGGCCACGCCTTCCGCCGCACCGGGTTCGCGGAACTGCGCCGCGCGCAGCGGCGGCATCTCGATCAGGGACTCGAGCAGGTTCGCGTCGAACCGGTAGGCGACGCGCGCGATCGCCTCGCGCGCGGCCACGTAGGCGAGCATGAGGGCCTCGAGCCCGGCCCCGGCGATGGCGGGGGCGTCGCCGCCCGGGCGCAGCTCCGCGCCCTCGACCGCGTTGTTGACCAGGTAGGCGTTGAGCGCGGCGTCGTCCTTGAGGTAGAGCTCGTTCTTGCCCTGCTTGATCTTGTAGAGCGGCGGCAGGCCGATGTAGACGTGCCCGCGCTCGATCAGCTCCGGCATCTGCCGGTAGAAGAAGGTCAGCAGCAGGGTGCGGATGTGGGAGCCGTCCACGTCCGCGTCGGTCATGATGATGATGCGGTGGTACCGCAGCTTGTCCGGGTTGTACTCGTCCTTGCCGATGCCGGTGCCCAGGGCGGTGATCAGGGTGCCGACCTCGGCGGAGGACAGCATGCGGTCGAAGCGGGCGCGCTCGACGTTGAGGATCTTGCCCTTGAGCGGGAGGATGGCCTGGGTCCTGCGGTTGCGGCCCTGCTTGGCCGAGCCGCCGGCGGAGTCGCCCTCCACCAGGAACAGCTCGGAGAGTGCGGGATCCTTCTCCTGGCAGTCGGCCAGCTTGCCGGGCAGGCCGGCGATGTCCAGCGCGCCCTTGCGACGGGTCAGCTCGCGCGCCTTGCGCGCCGCGTCGCGGGCCCGGGCCGCCTCGACCACCTTCTCGGCGATGGCGCGCGCCTCGGCCGGGTGTTCCTGGAGGAAGGCGCCCAGCTTGTCGGCGACCACCGACTCGACCACCGGTTTGACCTCGGAGCTGACCAGCTTCTCCTTGGTCTGCGAGGAGAAGCTGGGATCCGGCACCTTCACGGACAGCACCGCGATCATGCCCTCGCGCATGTCGTCGCCGGCCAGCCCCATCTTGGCCTGCTTGGCCAGGCCGTTCTGCTCGATGTACTGCGTCAGGGTGCGGGTGAGCGCGGCGCGGAAGCCGGCCAGATGGGTGCCGCCGTCCTTCTGCGGGATGTTGTTGGTGAAGCAGAACATCGTTTCCTGATACGCGTCCGTCCACTGGAGCGCGATATCGACGGAGATCCCTGCACTTTCGCCGGCGATGGCGATGACGTGCGGGTGCAGCGGAGTCTTCAGCTGCGCCAGGTGCTCGACGAAGCTGCGGATCCCGCCCTCGTACTCGAAGACGTCGTGCTTGCCCTCGCCACGCTCGTCCACCAGCTCGACACGCACGCCGGAGTTGAGGAAGGACAGCTCGCGCAGGCGCTTGGCCAGGATGTCGTAGTGGAACTCGATGTCGCTGAAGGTGCTCCTGGCCGGCAGGAAGCGCAGGCGGGTGCCGCGCTGCTCGGTCGGCCCCACGACCTTGATGGGATAGAGCGGCTCGCCGTGGGCGTACTCCTGGAGGTGATGCTGGCCATCGCGCCAGACCTCGAGCCACAGGTGCTCGGACAGCGCGTTGACCACGGAGACGCCGACGCCGTGCAGACCGCCGGAAACCTTGTAGCTGTTGTCGTCGAACTTGCCGCCCGCGTGCAGCACCGTGAGGATGACTTCGGCCGCAGACCGGCCTTCCTCCTTGTGGATGTCCACGGGCATGCCGCGGCCGTTGTCCAGCACCGACACCGAACCGTCCGCATGCAGGGTCACGACGACCTTGTCGCAGTGGCCGGCGAGGGCCTCGTCGATCGAGTTGTCGACGACCTCGAACACCATGTGGTGCAGGCCGGTGCCATCGTGCACGTCGCCGATGTACATGCCCGGACGCTTGCGGACGGCCTCGAGGCCGCGCAGCACGGTGATCTTGCTGGAATCGTAGGTGCCGCCTGCGTTCGCCGCGGAGCCCTGCTCGTCGTGTTCGCTCATGCTCATCCTGTCGGAGAGGTGCGTGTGGCGCGCGGCCGTCGCCGCGGCAAGACAATCGATTATAGCCGTTCGCGGTCTGCGACGCCGGTCAGTCCAAGCGCCGGACCTGCGAATGTTCCACGTGGAACAGGCTCGCGTTCACGTTCAGAGCCTCGACCGAAGCGGGAGGCTCGGTGGCCGTGACGATGACCTGGGTGCCCGAGGCCAGCACGTGCTCGAGAACGCGGCGCTGGTGCTCCAGGTCCAGCTCGGACGCGAGGTCGTCGAACAGCACGACCGGCCATTCGCCACGTGCCTGGGCGTAGTGCTGCGCCTGCCCGAGCACCGCGCTCAGGGCGATCAGCTTCTCCTGCCCGCGCGACGGCGCGGCGCGGCCCGGCAGCCCCTCGAACTGCAGGCGCCAGTCCGCACGGTGCGGACCCACGCCGCTGAAGCCCTGCGCGAGGTCCGTCTCCCGCGAGAGGAGCAACGCGTCCACAAGGGCCATCTGCTCGCGCCGCCAGCCGGGGCGGAACTGGAGGCGGGCCGCCCCGAGTTCGGGCACGAAGGCCGCCGCCACCTCGCGTACCACCGGCTCCAACTGCTCCAGGTACGTGCTCCTGATCCGCGTGAGCAGGGCGCCGGCATCGGCCAGCTCCGCGTCCCAGGGATCGAGCGCATTGGGCCCAGGACGCGCCTTCAACAGCGCGTTCCGTTGCTTCAGCGCCCGGGCGTAACGCCGCCATGCCGGAAGGAAATCATGTTCCACGTGGAACAACGCCCAGTCCATGAAGCGTCGGCGCTCCTCGGCGGCACCGGAGATCAGCGCGTGGCTTCCTGGCTCGAAGGTCACCACGGCCAGCGCGGCGCAGAGGTCGGCAAGCGTGGCGGCCGGAGCCCCGTCGACACGCCCCTCCCACTCCGTACCCGAATGCCGCAGCCCTACCCGTCGGCCGCCCTTGGCCTCCTCCCATTCGAGAAAGACTTCCAGCGCCGCAGCGCCGTCGCGCACCAGCCCATCCCGAACACGGCCACGGAAGCTCCGGCCATAGGCGAGCAGATGGATGGCCTCCAGCAGGCTGGTCTTGCCGGCGCCGTTGCCGCCAGTGATCAGGTTGAGACCCGGGCCGGGCTCCAGTTCCGCGCGCTCGAACGCGCGAAGCTGCGCGACGCGCACGAGGTTCAGGCGCATGCCGGGCTCCGAAAACGGAACCGCCCGACACGAGGTCGGGCGGCGACGTGTTCCACGTGGAACATCCGGGATCAGAGGCGCAGGGGCATCACGACGTGCCGGCAGGCGTCGCTGTCGGCCGCACGCACCAGCGCGGACGAGTTGGCATCGCGCAGGTTGATGGTCACCTCCTCGCTCTTCAGCGAAGACAGCGCATCCAGCAGGTAGGTGACGTTGAAGCCGACCGCCAGATTGTCGACCTGGGTCTGGGCCTCGACCTCCTCCTGGGCCTCCTCCTGTTCCGGGTTGTGCGCGACGATGCGCAGCTGCCCCGGGCTGAGCTCCAGCTTCACGCCCCGGTACTTCTCGTTCGACAGGATCGCGGCGCGTTGCAGCGAGGCGCGCAGCAGCTCGCGGTCGATCCGCAGTTCCTTGTCGGCGCCGATCGGGATCACCGCTTCGTAATCGGGGAAGCGGCCGTCGATGAGCTTGGAGGTGAAGGTGACGTCCGCGCGCCGCACCCGCAGGTGGTTGCGGCCGAGTTCGAGCTCGATGGTGCGGTCGCCGCCCTCCAGCAGACGCTGCAGTTCGAGCACGCCCTTGCGCGGCAGGATGATCTGCTTGCGCGTCTGCACGCCGTTCTCCAGCGCGGTCTCGCACAGCGCCAGACGGTGCCCGTCCGTCGCCACGCAGCGCAGGGAATCCTCGCGCAGGTCGAGCAGCAGGCCATTGAGGTAGTAGCGGACGTCCTGCTGCGCCATCGCGAACGCGGTGCGTTCGATCAGCTCCTTCAGCCCGGCCTCCGGAAGCTGCAGCCGCTCGACGAGTTCCAGGTCCTCGATCGCCGGGAACTCGTTGAAGGGCAGGGTAGCCAGGGTGAAGCGGCTGCGTCCGGCCTGGACGGTCACACGCTCGTTGTTGAGCGTGAGCGTCACCTGGCTGCCGTCGGGCAGGGCGCGGACGATCTCGAACAGCTTGCGCGCCGGGATGGTGGTCTCGCCGGGCTGCGCATCGGCGACGTCCGCCCGCGCGGTCATCTCGACCTCGAGGTCGGTGCCGGTCATCGACAGGCGCCCGTCCTTCACCGACACCAGCAGGTTCGCCAGGACGGGGAGGGTCTGTCGCCGTTCCACCACGTTGACGACCTGGGCCAGTGGTTTGAGAAGGACCTCGCGCGGAAGGCTGAAGCGCATGCGTAACCCCTAGATGCTTTTGGATAAGTCTAAATAGGTGATGATGATGGTGTCGCCGGAATCCGTGGATTCACCATTCAACCGTTTGAATCTGAAGCGTTTTGTTTCGTTACAGGGCTGTGAATGCCGTTGCGTGGAGCTGGGGACGACCTGTGGACAGATTCTGCGCCTGCGCATCGTCCCCCGGATATCCACAGCCCGTCCACCTATTCGGTGAGCTTCCGGATGAGTTTCTCCCAATCCTCGCGCTGCTTGCCATCCGTCTCCACCAGATCGCGGATGACCCGCGTGGCATGCAGGACGGTCGTGTGGTCGCGTCCGCCGAAGGCATCGCCGATCTCGGGCAGGCTGTGCTCGGTGAGCTCCTTGGCGAGCGCCATGGCCATCTGGCGGGGACGCGCGAGCGAGCGCGTGCGCTTCTTGCCGAGCAGGTCCGCCACGCGCAGCTGGTAGTAGTCCGCCACGGTCTTCTGGATGTTGGTGATGCTGATCGCCTGCTGCTGCGCGCGGAGGAGGTCGCGCAGGGTCTCCTGGGCGAACTCCACCGTGATCGCGCGGCCCATGAAGTTGCCGCGGGCGGCCAGCGTGTTGAGCGCGCCCTCGAGGTCGCGCACGTTCGAGCGCATCTTCTTGGCGATGAGGTAGGCCACGTCCTCGGGCAAGGCGACCCCGCGCTGGCGGGCCTTGGCCAGCACGATCGCGGCGCGCGTCTCGAAGTCCGGCGGCTCGATGGCGACCGACAGGCCCCAGGCAAGCCGGGACTTCAGCCGCGGCTCCATGCCGTCGACCTCGCGCGGGTAGCGGTCGCAGGTGAGGATGATCTGCCGGTTGAAGTCGAACAGCGCGTTGAAGGTGTGGAAGAACTCCTCCTGCGTGCGGTCCTTGCCGGCGAAGAACTGGATGTCGTCGATCAGGAGCGCGTCCACCGACTGGAACTGGCGCTTGAACTGATCCATGGACTTGTCCTGGAAGGCCCGCATCATCGCACTGAAGAACTGCTCGGAGCGCAGGTAGAGCACCCGCGCCTGCGGGTCGTTCTGCCGGATCAGGTTGCCGGCGGCCATCATCAGGTGGGTCTTGCCGAGACCCGTGCCGCCGTAGAGCAGCAAGGGATTGTGGGCGCGGTCGCCCGGCTTCTGCGCCGCCTGCAGCGCCGCGATGCGCCCCAGCTGGTTGCTGCGGCCCTCGACGAAGTTGTCGAAGCTGTAGTGGCTGTCCAGGTTCGAGGGCAGCGGCGGGGCGGCGTTGGCTCGCGGCTGCGCGTTCGACGCCCCGGCCAGCGCCGCCGCCGCAGTGGGCGCGCGCCGCAGCGAGCCGACTTCCAGCGACAGCGTCACGCCCTGGGCGTAATGCGCGAGCAGCTCGCGGATGCGCGCCAGGTACCGGTCGCGCACCGTCTCCACCACGAAGGCGTTCGGTGCGTAGAGCCGCAGTTGCCCGTCGGCCGCCTCGGCCTGAAGGGGCTTCAACCAGGTGTGGATCTCGTCGGCCGGGAGTTCGGCTTCGAGACGGGCGAGGCACTGCGGCCAGACTGAATCCATGAGGTGCGCGTGCAAGACGAGGCCCGACGTCGCTGGCGGCAGGCGGGAATCGGAAGCGACCGCGCAGTTTAGCGGCATTGGGGGGAGGACGCGTGGCGCGGCGGGACGCGCAGGCGGAGGGCGAGAGGGCACAGGGCACAGGGCACAGGGCGAGGGGCGAAGGGCGAAGGGGCATGGAATGCTCTGCCGTGCCCCGTGCCCCGTGCCCCGGCCCCTCCAGCCAACCATTGACACCCCCCACCCCCACCCCCTACCATCCCGCCTCTTTTTTCCACCAGTCCGTCCGCCGCCATGGCCACCAAGCGCACCTACCAGCCCAGCAATCTCAAGCGCAAGCGCGACCACGGGTTCCGCGCGCGCATGAAGACCGCCGACGGCCGCAAGATCCTTGCTCGCCGCCGCGCCAAGGGCCGCAAGCGTCTCACCGTTTCCGGCTGAGCGCGTTCCGGCTGAGCGCGCCGTTCCGGTGCCGCAGCCGATCGACGTCGCCACGCGGCGTCCCGAAGCAATGAACTCCCCGCACCCGTCCGTCGCGTTTCCCCGCGACGCGCGGGTGCGCGCGTCTGCGGAGTACGCGCGCGTCTTCGCCGACTGCCGGCGGATCCATGGCGATGCGTTCCGGCTGCACGTCCACGTGCACGAGGCGGGTGCGCCGGCGCGCCTGGGGATCGCGGTGTCGCGCCGGGTGTCCAAGCGCGCGGTCGAACGCAACCGCATCAAGCGCTGCGTGCGCGAGAGTTTCCGCCACGTCCGGGCGCGGTTGCCCGCCGCCGACTACGTTCTGGTGGCCCGGCCCGAGGCCGCAGGCCGCGACGGCGCGACCCTCCGCGCGGATCTCGAGCGCCTGTGGACGCGCGCCGCGGCGTTGAAGGCCCCGGGCGCGGGCGGCACAATGCCGCGCGCCGCTGCGGCCGTCCCGGCCGCGCCCACCTCCGATTCCTGACGCGCACGTCCTCCGGACGCCGCCGCTGCCGCGCGCGACCGGCTCCCCTTCGTCTCCCGATTCCGTCCCGATGAACCAAACCCGAGTCCTGCTGCTGTTCGCCTGGCTGTTCGTGGCCGCCATGCTGTGGATGAACTGGAACCGGGAGATGGCCACGCCGCCCGCGCCCGCGGTCGTCGCCGACGTTCCGGGTGCGCCGGCGCTGGACGGCGCCATCCCCGAGGCGCGCGCGCCGGATGCACTGCCCGCCGCGCCGGGCAGTGCGGCGGCGGTGCCCGATGCCGCTCCGTCCGACGCCGCCCAGGCCGCCCCGGTGACGCTCGCCAACGACGTGCTGCGCCTGTCCATCGACGGCCGCGGGGGCACCGTCCTCGCCGCCGAACTGCTCGACTACGCCCAGACCACCGACGAGGGTTCGCCGCCGGTGCGCCTGCTCGACACCGCGCCGGCCAGCTACTACGTGGCCCAGATGGGCCTGGTCAGCAGTGCCGGCCCGGCGCCGAACCACGAGAGCGCCTTCCGCCTCGAGCCGGGCAGCGCCCGCGAGGTCGACGGCCGCAGCGAGGTCGCGTTCGTCTGGGAGGACGGCAGCGGCCTGCGCGTGCGCCGCGTGTTCGCCCTGACGCCCGGCAGCTATGTGCTCGACGTGCACGACGAGATCAGCAACACGGGCGCCGCCGCCTGGTCGGGCAGCGTCTACCGCCAGTTGATGCGCGTGCCGCCGGTGCGCCGCTCCGGCGCCTTCGCCTTCAACGATCCCGAGACCTTCAGCTTCGCCGGCGCGGCCTGGTACAGCCCGGAGGACAAGTACGAGAAGCGCAAGTTCGGCGACTTCTCCGACGGCCCGCTCAACAAGACGGTGACCGGCGGCTGGATCGCGATGTCGCAGCACCACTTCATCTCCGCCTGGATTCCCGACCCGGCGGTCCCGACCCAGTTCCAGCTCGGCCAGGTCGGCAGCGTGCCCTACTACGTGGCGCGCGAGGTCGGACCGGCGCTGGCGCTCGCCCCCGGCGAAACCGCCACCAGCAGCGCCCGGCTGTGGATCGGTCCCAAGCTGCAGGGCCCGATGGAAGCCGTCGCGCCGGGCCTGCGCCTGTCGATCGACTACGGCGTGTTCACCTTCATCGCGCAGCCGATCTACTGGCTGCTGTCGTGGTTCCACAGCCTGGTCGGCAACTGGGGCTGGGCGATCGTCCTGCTCGTGCTGACCATCAAGCTGATCCTCTACAAGCTCTCGGAGACGCAGTACAAGAGCTTCGCCAAGATGCGCCGCCTGCAGCCGAAGATGGAGGCGCTCAAGGAGCGCTACGGCGAGGACAAGCAGAAGTTCCAGATGGCGGTCATGGAGCTCTACAAGAAGGAGAAGGTGAACCCCGCCGCCGGCTGCCTTCCCATCCTCGTGCAGATGCCGGTGTTCCTGGCGCTGTACTGGGTCCTGCTGGAGGCGCCCGAGCTGCGCCACGCCGTGTGGATTCCGGGCTGGATCGACAACCTGACCGCCCGCGACCCGTGGTTCATCCTGCCGCTCCTCAACGCAGCGACGATGTACGCCACCCAGCGCCTGTCGCCGATGGCGACCGACCCGCTGCAGCGCAAGATGATGAACGCGATGCCGATCATCTTCGGCGTGATGTTCGCCTTCTTCCCGGCCGGCCTGGTGCTCTACTGGTTCACCAACGGCCTGCTCGGCCTGCTCCAGCAGTGGTGGCTGCTCCGCCGCCACGGCGACAAGCCGGCCACGGCCAAGGGCTGAGGAACGGACACGGGAATCGGGAACAGGAACTGCAGGTCGCGAGGACGGGTCGGCCTTGACGGTGTCGGCGCCGGCATGACGTCGGACGCCGCGCCGGGACGATAGCCTTCCGTTCCCGACTCCCCACTCCCGAGTCCCGTCCGCGCCGTGGCCACCCCCGACACCATCGTCGCCATCGCCACCGCCGCGGGTCCCGCGGGCGTCGGCATCGTGCGTCTCTCGGGGCCGCGGGCGGCGGCCATCGCGGACGCCGTCTGCGGTCCGCTGCCGCCGGTGCGACAGGCGCGGCACGTGCGCTTCCGCGGCGCCGACGGCGAGGTGCTCGACGACGGCCTGGTGCTGCGTTTCGCGGCGCCGGCGAGCTTCACCGGCGAGGACGTGGTCGAGTTCCAGGGCCATGGCAGCCCGGTCCTGCTCACCGCCCTCGTCGCCCGCTGCGTGGCGCTGGGCGCGCGGGCAGCGCGGCCGGGCGAGTTCAGCGAACGCGCCTTCCTCAACGGCAAGCTCGACCTCGCGCAGGCCGAGGCCGTGGCCGATCTCATCGGGGCCTCCAGCCTCGCCGCCGCCCGCGCCGCCCGGCGCTCGCTGGAAGGGGCCTTCTCGCGCCGGGTGGAGGCGCTGGCCGAAGCGCTGACCGCGCTGCGGGTGTGGATCGAGGCGGCCATCGATTTCCCCGAGGAGGAGATCGACTTCCTCGCCGACGCCGAGCTCCTCCGCCGCCGCGCCGCGGTGGCGCAGGACTGCAGGGCCCTGCTCGCGGACGCGGAGCGGGGACGACGCCTGGTGGACGGACTGCACGCGGTGATCGTCGGCGCGCCGAACGCAGGCAAGAGCTCCCTGCTCAACGTCGTCGCCGGCCACGACCGCGCCATCGTCACCGAGATCGCCGGGACCACCCGCGACGTGCTGCGCGAGGCCGTATCGCTCGGCGGCGTCGGCCTGACCCTGGTGGACACCGCCGGCCTGCGCGAGAGCGACGACCCGGTCGAGCGCGAAGGCATCCGACGCGCGCACCGGGAGGTCGGGAAGGCGGATCTCGTGCTGGCCGTCGTGGACGAGAGCGCTCCGGACCCGCAGGCCCTCGCCGACGCCCTGCGCGAGGCCGCGACGGTGCTGTGGGTGCACACCAAGATCGACCTCGCCGGCGCCCCCGCGCGCACGGAGTGGATCGACGGCGTGCGCCACGTCTGGCTCTCGGCCCGCACCGGGGAGGGTCTCGACCTGCTCGCGGCGGCCCTGGCCGAACACGCCGGGCAGGGCGACGCCCAGGCCGGCACCTTCAGCGCACGCGCGCGCCATGTGGAGGCCCTGCGCGACACCTCCGCCCACGTCGATGCGGCGGGCGCGCGGTTGGCCGAGGGACACGGCGAACTCGCTGCCGAGGAGCTGCGTCTCGCCCAGGACGCGCTGGGCGGCATCACCGGACGCGTCAGCAGCGACGCGCTGCTCGGGCGCGTCTTCGCGAGCTTCTGCATCGGCAAGTGAACGAGCGCCATACGCGCTCCGGAATGTCGTTCGCCTGCCGCGCAACCGTCATCCGCCCCACCTAGACTTCGCGGCCTTTCAACGGCCGCCAGGGGGGCGGGATGAGCGGTATCGACAGGCGCAGGGTGGCGGCCGCGGCAGCGATGGCCGCGATGCTGCTTGCCGGCTGCGAGCAACAGCCAGCGCAGGCGCCGAATGCTCCGGTCGCGCAGGCACCCGACGCGGCGCCCTTGCCGGAGCGCGCTGCGCCGGCACCGGCGGCGCAGGTGGAACAGGCGGACGAACCGCTGCTGGAACGCGCGCGCCGCGCCCGCGCCGAGCAGCGCCTGTACGCGCCCGCCGGCGACAACGCGGTCGAGCACTACCTCGCGCTGCGCGCGGAGTCGCCGGAGGAGGCCCGCTTCGATGCCGCCCTGCAGGACCTCTTCCCCTACGTCCTGATCGCCACCGAGCAGGCCGTGGTGCGCGAGGACCTCGCAGAGGCGCAGCGGTTGGCCGCACTGCTTGCGCGGATCGATGCGCAGGCCCGCGCCCTGCCACGCATCGGCGAGGCCATCGCCGAGAACGGGGCCGAGCTGCGCGAGCGCGAGCGCGAGCGGCAGCTGGCGGCCGCCGCACGTGCGGCCGCGCCGTCGCCCAGCCCGGCCGCCGCGGCGCCGGCACCGCCCCCTGCGCCGGCGCCGCAACCGGTCGTGGCGGCCGCGCCGTCGGTCGAGGACGCGCCGGTGCGGCCCGAGCCGACGCCGGCCCCGGCCCCTCCGCCGGCCCCCGTGGCCGCTGCGCCGGCCCCGGCTCCGGTCGCGGCCCCGGTGCTGCTGCACAGGGTGGAGCCCCGGTACCCGGCCGTGGCGCGCGCGCGCCGGATCGAAGGGCGCGTCGAACTGGCCTACGTGGTCCGCGGCGACGGCACCGTGGACGAGGTCGAGGTGCTGTCCGCCCATCCGGAGGGCATCTTCGAGCGCGAGGCGATCGGCAGCGTCCGGCGCTGGCGCTACAGCGCGACGGGGGTCGATACCCCGATGCGCGGGCGCGTGGAGTTCCTCCTCGACACCTCGTCCTGAGCCCTGCGCGCCCTGCGGG
The DNA here is from genome assembly GCF_042654365.1 of Coralloluteibacterium thermophilum. Lineage (NCBI taxonomy): Bacteria > Pseudomonadati > Pseudomonadota > Gammaproteobacteria > Lysobacterales > Lysobacteraceae > Coralloluteibacterium > Coralloluteibacterium thermophilum. Next base: position 27,309 of record NZ_JBHSGG010000037.1, on the reverse strand, counting down.
CGCGCACACGACCTCCCCCTCGGGCGCGCGGCGGCTTGACACGCCGCGTGTTCTGCCTTGTTGTTGCGTGGATAATCATCACGTCGTAACGACAGGGGAGACGGACATGACGGATGCAAAGGGGACGGCAGGCGTCGGAGGAGGCCTGCGGGTGCTGGCGGTGGCCCTCGGGCTGGCGCTGGTGGGGTGTGGAAGCGAGCCGGCCGCACCGCCGGCCGCCGAGCAGGAACCGACGGCCGCGACGCCCGCGCAGGCGGAGCCCGCCGTGGTGGCGCCGCCCAGCGCCGAGGAACGCGACGCCCAGGCCGCGGGGGCGGTGCAGGCGGCCGCCGATGCGCTGGCCGCGCGCCCGGCCGAGGAACTGCGCGAGAGCGCGCGGATCGCGCAGGGCGAGCAGCGCCTGTACGCGCCGAGCGGCGACAACGCCGCCGAGTACTACCTCGCCCTGCGCGAGAAGACGCCCGACGATCCGCTGGTGGAGAACGCGCTTGGGGACCTGTTCCCCTACATCCTCATCGCGGCGGAGCAGAACATCGCGCGCAGCAACCTGGTCGAGGCCCAGCGCCTGCTGACCCTGATGACCCGCATCGATCCCAATGCCCCGGCGCTGCGCCGGGTCCAGGGCGCGATCGAGGAGACCCAGCTCGCCGCCGAGCGTCGTGCCGAGGCGGAGGCCCAGCGCCTCGCCCAGGCCGAGGCCCAGCGCCAGGCCCAGCAGGCGGCCGCCGCCGCACAGGCCCAGCAGCAGGCCCAGCAGGCGCAGCAGAGCGAGGCCGCGCGCCTGGCGGAACAGCTGGCGGAAGCCCAGCGCGAGATCGAGGCCGCCCGTGCCGAGGCCGCGCGTCTGGCCGAGGAGCGCGCGGCCGCCGAGGCCCGCGCGCGCGAGCTCGCCGCGCAGGGTGGCGGTTCGAGCGCGCCGGCGGCACCGTCGCGCCCGGCACCGGCAGTGGTCAGCGCCCCGGCGCCCGACTACCCGCGCGAGGCGCTGCGGGCGGGCATCACCGGCGAGGTCACGGTGGAGTTCACCGTGCAGCCGGATGGCAGCGTGTCGGACGCGCGGGTGGTCTCGGCCAACCCGACCCGGACGTTCGACCGCGAGGCGATCTCGGCGGTGCGGCGCTGGCAGTTCGAGAGCACCGACGAGCCGGTGGTCCTGCGCCGCACGATCGCGTTCCGGCCCTGAGGGCTGCGGACGCCGCCCCGGACCGTTCCGGATCGTGCATGGGAAGGCCGCTGCAGCGATGCAGCGGCCTTCCTTCGTTCCGGTGCCGGCGGGTCAGGCCGAGACGGCCAGCTTCTCGCGGTGATAGAGGCGTGCCGCGACCAGCCAGAGCACCGCGGCGACCGCCGACCCCGCCGTGAGGTAGACCAGCCACTCCTGCAGCGTCACCGCCTCGCCGCGCAGGATCTTGGTCAGCATCTGGTTCTGCGACAGCAGCGGAACCGCGAACATCCAGAGCTGGTTCCTGACGGGGTTCACCATCAGCACGATGGTCGGGACGATGGGCAGGAACATCAGCAGGCTCAGGTAGCTTTGTGCCTCCTTGACCGACTTCACGCTGGCCGAGATCAGCGTGATCAGGGTGCAGCCCAGCAGCACCAGCGGCACCAGCACCACCAGCATCTTGAGCATGGCCGGCAGCGACACGTCGAGCATGCGGCCCAGGCCCGGCGCGACCTGCGCGCCGAGCTTGAACGCGATCAGCGTGAGCGCCAGCGAGGCAAGCCCGAAGACCACCGCCGCCGCGATCTTTCCGCTCATGATCGCGCCGCGTGCGGCCGGCGTGGCGAGCAGCGGTTCGAGCGACTGGCGCTCGCGTTCGCCCGCGGTCACGTCGATGACCAGGTAGGCGCCGCCGAGGAAGGCCGACAGGATCAGGAGGTAGGGCAGGAAGGACAGCGCCATGCCGCGCCGCGACTCCGGCGTGGACAGGTCGCTGCGCGAGACCAGCAACGGACGTCCGACCGCGGGATTGATCCCGCGCGCGAGCAGGCGCAGCGTGCCGGTGGTGTCGCCGTAGGCGCGCAGCAGGGCCTCGACGCGCGCGACCGGGATGTTCGAGTCCTGCCGCGAGGCGTCGTGCACCACCTCGACCAGGGCGGGGCGCCCCGCCCGCCAGTCGTCGGCGTAGGTCTCCGAGATGCGCAGGATCACCTCTTCCGCCTGGTCGCGGATCGCGGCTTCCGGGTCCTCGGGCGCGGGCTTCGGGCGCACGTTCTGGCCTTCGAGCCAGGCCACGAGGTTGGGGGCGCGCTCGGCGCCGACGATGGGCAGCTCGAGCGGCTTCTCCATCTGCGCGGTCATGCGCTTGGCCATCATGCCGCCGATGCCGAGCATCAGCGCGGGCATGACCAGGGGGCCGAGCAGGAGGGCGATGACCACCGTGCGGCGGTCGCGCATCAGGTCGCGCAGTTCCTTCAGGGTGACGGCCGCCAGCGCGGCCAGGACTCCGGTACGGCGCGCGCTCATGCGGTCAGGCCCTCTTCCGAACCGATCAGGTGGACGAAGGCGTCCTCGAGGTTGTCGCGGCCGGCCTGCGCACGCAGTTCGTCGGGCGTGCCCTGGGCGACCACGCGCCCGTGCGCGATCACCACGATGCGGTCACACAGCGCCGCCACCTCCTGCATGATGTGGCTCGAGAAGATCACGCAGCGGCCTTCGGCGCGCAGCGACTGCAGGAAGGCGCGCAACGCGCGCGTGGTCATCACGTCCAGGCCGTTGGTCGGCTCGTCGAGGATGACGTTGCGCGGATCGTGCACCAGCGCACGGGCGATCGCGGTCTTGGTGCGCTGGCCCTGGGAGAAGCCCTCGGTGGGGCGGTCGGCCACGTCCTCCATGCCCAGCGCGGCGATCAGCGCCTCGATGCGCGCGTCCAGCTCCCGCGCCGGCATGCCGTGCAGGCGCCCGAAGTAGGCGATGTTCTCGCGCGCGGTCAGGCGCTTGTACACGCCGCGCGCGTCCGGCAGCACCCCGAGACGGCGCCGGACCTCGTCGGCCTGGGTGCGCGCGTCGAAGCCGTCCACCCGCACCGCGCCCTGGTCGGGCGCCATCAGGGTGTAGAGCATCCGCAGGGTGGTGGTCTTGCCGGCGCCGTTCGGCCCGAGCAGGCCGGTGATCTCGCCGTCCGCGGCCGTGAAGCTCACGCCGTCCACGGCCTTGACCGGGCCGCCGCGCGTCCTGAAGGTCTTGTGCAGGTCGTCGACCTCGATCATGCGGGCATCCCCGCGCTGTTGTGGCGATGGCGCATCAGGGTTCCCATCCGTAGAAGCCGGTGAACGGCGGTGCGGGCCTGAGCCCGTCCAGGCAGCCGGCGTCGAGGCCAGCCGCGTCGGTGGTGTCGAGGAAGCGCGCCAGCAGGCGCGGCGTGCAGCCGACCGGCAGGACGTTGTGGCCCTGCCCGCCGAGCACCAGGTGACGGCCCGCGGACAGGCCGCGCAGCACCTCCTCGCCATAGCGCGGCGGCGTGACCGGATCGAACTCGCCGGACAGCAGCAGCGCAGGCACGTCGCTGACCACGGCGGCGTGGAAGTCCTCGGGCATCCGCCCGCGGGGCCAGACGGCGCACTGCGCCTTGAGGAAGTCGACCAGGACCCCGCCCAGCAGGGTGTCGCCGTCCTCGCCCGCGTCGGCCAGGCCGTCCGCGTCCTCCGCGCAGCTCACCGACAGCTGCATGCCGTGCATGATGGATTCGCCGAGCTGGTCGATGAGGAGGCGGGCCTGGGCGGCCAGCGGCTCGTACCGGCCCGCCGCGGCCTCGGACAGCACGAGCGGCAGCATGGCCGCGGCGGCCGGCTGGTAGGCGTACATGCGGACCACCGTCTGCAGGTGGGCGAGGGCGAGGCGCTCCTCGCGCGGCGCCGCGGTGGTGGGGTCGCGGTAGGCGACCGGGGCGCCGTCGGCGCTCAGGCGCGCGCGCAGGATGTCGAGGTGCGCCCGCGGCGACCCGAGTTCGTCGCGGCAGGCGGCCACGGCCTCGCACTGCGCGAACTGCAGGGCCAGCGCGTCCTCGAGGTTGCGCGCGTGCTCGCTGCCGAGGAACAGGGTGTTGGGCACCACGCCGTCGAGCACCATGCTGCGGACCTGCCCCGGGAAGGCGCGCAGGTACTGCTGCGCGACGCGCGTGCCGTAGGACACGCCGACCAGATTGACGCGCTCGGCACCGAGCGCGGCGCGCACCGCGTCGAGATCCTCCACCGCGTCGGTGGTGGTGTAGTGGTGCGGGTCGGCCCGGCCCTCGAGCGCGCGCAGGCAGTCCTGGGCGGCGCGCCGCGCCACCTCGGGCGAGTCGAGCTCGGCGTTGAGCACCGCGTCCTCGCCCTGCACCTCGGCGCAGGGCAGCGGATTGGAGCCGCCGGTGCCGCGCTGGTCGACGAGGACCACGTTGCGCTTGCGCAGGACCTCGCGGAACACCGGCGCGATCTGCGGATAGCTCTCGCGCGCCGACTGGCCGGGGCCGCCGGCCAGGAAGAACACCGGGTCCGGCTCCGCGACGTTGTCGCCGCTGACCACGGCGACCGCGAGGTCGATGCGCCGTCCGTCGGGGGCGGAGCGGTCCTCGGGAACGGAGTAGGTGGTGCAGTGGGCCTCGACCGAGATCGGCAGGCCCTCGGCGGTCAGGGTGCAGGGCTCGAAGGCCAGGCTGCCGATGCGCAGTTGCGCGGCGGCCGGCGTCGCCAGCGACGCGCCGAGGGCGAGAACGGCCAGGCCTGCGGCGCGGACCAGCTGCTGGCGTGCGGACATGCGGGCGACCTGCGCGTGGATGGCAGCGCAGTGTGGGCGGGTGCCGCGGGCGGGGACATGTGTCATCAGCCACGCCGGCGGGCGGAGGCCGCCGCGTCCGCGGGTCGGCGCATCGTTTCGTTCCATGACGGAAGTTCTCCTGCCGCAGGGAGCCGCGGCGGCGGCCGATATACTAGGCGGCTTGCAGAACGGCCGCGCGGCCTCCATTGAAGAGCCGGCCTGCCTGCGTCCGACGACGCCACGAGTCCCATGTCCGCATCCGAACCGCATCCCGCGCTGGAGATCGCCGATCTCCGCAAGACGTACGCCAACGGCGTCGAGGCGCTCAAGGGCGTCTCGCTGTCGGTCGCGGACGGCGACTTCTTCGCCCTGCTGGGGCCGAACGGCGCCGGCAAGTCCACCCTCATCGGCATCGTGAGCAGCCTGGTCAACGCCTCGTCCGGCGGCGTGCGCGTGCACGGCGTCGACCTGCTGCGCAGCCGCAGCGACGCGATGCGGATGATCGGGCTGGTCCCCCAGGAGATCAATTTCAACCTGTTCGAGAAGCCGTTCGACATCCTGGTCAACTACGCGGGCTTCTACGGGGTGCCGCGCGCCGAGGCGGTCGTGCGCGCGAGGGAGGAACTGGCGCGCGCGCAGCTCTCGGGCAAGGCCGAGGTGATGAGCCGCACGCTGTCCGGCGGCATGAAGCGCAGGCTGATGATCGCGCGCGCCCTGATGACGCGGCCGCGCCTGCTGATCCTCGACGAGCCCACCGCCGGCGTCGACATCGAGATCCGCCGCGACATGTGGCGGCAGCTCCGCGAGATCAACGCGGGCGGCACGACGGTGATCCTCACCACCCACTACCTGGAGGAGGCCGAGAGCCTCTGCCGCAACCTCGCCATCATCGACCACGGCCGCATCATCGAGCACGGGCCGATGCGCGCGCTGCTCGCCAAGCTGGACGTCGAGGGCTTCCTGCTCGACGTCGAGGGCGGCCTGCCGGCGACGCTGCCGACGCTCGAGAACGTCAGCCTCGCGGCCGTCGACGCCCATACGCTGGACCTGGAGATGCCGCGCGCGCGCGACCTCAACAGCGTCTTCGCCGCGCTCGACGCGAGCGGGATCCGGGTGCGCTCGATGCGGCCCAAGTCCAACCGCCTGGAGGAACTCTTCGTGCGCCTCACCACCCGCGACGGCGCGGAGGCGCAGCGATGAGCGCGCATCCCAACCTCACCGCCCTCGTCACCGTCACCCGCCGCGAGGTGATGCGCATCCTGCGCATCTGGGGCCAGACCCTGGTGCCGCCGGTCATCACGATGACGCTGTACTTCCTGATCTTCGGCCAGCTGATCGGCCGTCGCATCGGCGACATGGGCGGCTTCGACTACATCGACTACATCGTCCCGGGGCTGGTGATGATGTCGGTCATCACCAACAGCTACGGCAACATCAGCTCCTCGTTCTTCGGCGCCAAGTTCGGCCGCCACGTCGAGGAGCTGCTGGTGAGCCCGATGCCGAACTGGGTGATCCTCACCGGCTACGTCGCCGGCGGCGTGCTGCGCGGACTGATGGTGGGCGCCCTGGTGCTGGGGGTGGCGATGTTCTTCACCCACGTGCGCATCCCGCACCCGCTGGTGACCCTGTCGACCGTGCTGCTCGGCGCGACGGTGTTCTCGCTGGCCGGCTTCGTCAACGCGGTCTACGCCAAGAAGTTCGACGACATCGCCATCGTCCCGACCTTCGTGCTCACGCCGCTGACCTACCTGGGCGGGGTGTTCTACTCGGTGCAGATGCTGCCGCCGATGGCCGAGGCCGCCACCCACGCCAACCCGATCTTCTACATCGTCAACGCCTTCCGCTACGGCCTGCTCGGCACCAGCGACGTGTCCCTCTGGGTGGCCTACGCGGTGATGCTGGGGCTGGCGGGCGGGTTAGCCGCCCTTGCCCTGTGGTTGCTGCGGCGCGGCGTGGGAATGCGCAGCTAAGTGCGTGCTGCTGCTTGAACATTGCGTAAATATTGCGGTAGCTTGACCGCTTCCGGCGGAAGGACGCCGGTGCCGGTTTGAGTTCAGTTTGACTGGCGGTCGAGGGACCCACGGGTTCCAGGGCAGGGTGGTTCCTGCCTCCACGCGACCGCCGCCGACGGGTTCCGTCGGTGCATGGAAGGGGCTTGTTGGCTTCAAGGCGTCACCGCAGTACCTCCCGGCGGCTCGCGCAGTCGACCTGCCGGAAGCCCGCAGCCACCCACGCCCCCGCGGCGGAGAAGGCAGCGCGGCTTCGAGGCCGGTAGGCGCGCGACACTGCACAGGACGGGCAGTGACCGCTGTCGACGACGACAGACGTGGGCGCGCACGCGCCAGCCTCGCCACCGCCGCATCCCCCTTCCGGCCCCAGCACCAGCAGGAAACCATCGATGTACGTCAACCACACGCGGCTGCGTCGCAGCCGTCTGGCTGCGGCTCTCTTCGCCGCGGTCGCCGCCCCCGTCGGTCTCGTCGCGGTCGCCCAGGAGTCCGCGTCGACCCAGGCGACCACCCTCGACCGCGTCACCGTCACCGGCTCCCTGATCCCCCAGACGCAGCTGGAGACCTACGCCCCGGTCACCACCATCACCGCCGAGGACATCCAGACCCGCGGCTTCACCAGCATCGCCGACGTGCTGCAGCAGAACAGCATGTCCACCGGCGGCTTCCAGGGCGGCCAGACGTCCGCGTCCTTCACCCAGGGCGCCGAGGCGGTCAGCATGTTCAGCCTCGATCCGGGCTACACCAAGTACCTGATCAACGGGCGCCCGATGTCGAACTACCCGGCGCTGTACAACGGCAGCGACGCGTTCAACAACATCAGCGGCATCCCGATCGACCTGGTCGAGCGCGTGGAGATCCTCCCGGGCGGCCAGTCCTCGCTGTACGGCTCCGACGCGATCGCCGGCGTGGTCAACGTCATCCTCAAGAAGAGCGTCGACAGCGCCACGCTCAGCATTCGTGGCGGCACCTTCACCGAAGGCGGCGGAAGCAGCTTCCGCGCAGCGTTCTCCGACGGCATCAGCGGCTTCGACGGCCGCCTCAACGTGCTCTACGGCCTGCAGTACGAGACCCGCAACCCGATCTGGGGCTACCAGCGCGACCTGACCAGCCGCTACAACACCCGCGGCTACACGCCGGCGGTGGCCGGCCGCGACTTCCTCGTCTACGACGGCAACGGCGACTACTACTTCCTGGATCCGGCCAACTGCGGCAACGTCAGCGGCCTGTTCGGCGGCACCGTCGGTCGCCAGACCCGCGAGGGCTACGGCGACTACTGCGGCACCTTCACCTCGCCGGGTCAGCGCACCCTGCGCAACGGCAAGGACAGCAGCCAGGCCTACACCCACGTCACCTTCGACGTGAACGACAACCTGCAGCTCTACGCCGACTACCTCTTCAGCCACGAGAGCGTCGACTACGCGACCGGTTCCTCGTACACGTGGTGGGGCACCGGCAGCGGATACGGCGCCTACTACGATCCGGACCTCGGCACCCTGGTCAACCTGCAGCGCAGCTTCGCGCCCGAGGACATCGGCGGGCAGGGCTTCCGCGACATCATGAACACCGACCGAAGCAACTCCTACATGGTGACCTTCGGCGGCCAGGGCGTCTTCGGCGACAGCGACTGGGAATACGACTTCAGCGTCACCCGCAGCTTCTATCGCCTGAAGGAGCACGGCTTCGCGCGCTTCAACAACGCGATCAACAACTACTTCGAGCGCACGGTGCTGGGCCCGCAGCTCGGCACGACCGCCGACGGCTACGCGATCTTCCGTCCGGACTACGCGGCGTTCTACCAGCCGGTCTCCCCGCAGGACTTCGCGTCCTTCACCGGCTACACCCAGAGCAGCAGCAAGACCTGGGACAACATGGCCCGTGCGCAGATCACCAACGGCGCCCTGTTCGGTCTGCCCGGCGGCGACGCCGGCCTGGCGGTCGTCCTGGAAGGCGGCAACCAGGGCTGGGACTACTCGCCCGACGCGCGCCTGCTTCCCGAGACCAGCGACGTCTGGGGCACGACCGCCGTCAGCGGCGCCGGCCACCGCAGCCGCTACGCCGTCACCAGCGAACTGCGTCTCCCGGTGCTCGACCAGCTGACCGTCAGCCTCTCGGGCCGTTACGACGAGTTCGACGCCTACGGCACCAAGACCGACAAGCCGACCTACAGCATCGGCCTGGAGTACCGCCCGGTCGAGAGCCTGCTGTTCCGCGGCAAGTACGGCACCGCGTTCCGTGCGCCGACGCTGGCCGACCAGTTCCAGGGCGAGAGCGGCTTCTACAGCCGCAACGTCGACTACTGGCGCTGCTCGCAGGAGGGCTTCGACCCGGCCGACACCGAGGGCTGCCGCTTCGAGAACGCGCAGTTCTACGGCGTGCAGGAAGGCAACGTCGACCTGGAGCCGATCGAGGCCGACGTGTGGAGCGCGGGCGTGGTCTGGGCACCGACCAACGACCTGTCGATCGCGGTGGACTACTACTCCTGGGACATCCGCAACGAAGTCGACACCCAGAGCACCACGCAGCTCCTGCTGCAGGAATACGCCTGCCGCAGCGGCCAGCAGGACCTGAACTCGGCGGTCTGCCAGCAGGCCCTGGCCTGGATCACGCGCGATGCGCAGGGCGCGCTCGAGCAGATCTACACGCCGAAGGTCAACGTGGCCCAGCAGACGCTCGAAGCGCTGACCGTCGCCCTCAACTACCGCCTGGACATCGGCCAGTACGGCGCACTGCGGTTCAACGGCAACTACACGAACATGCTCTCGCACTTCGTGCAGCCGCTGCCGGACGCGGACAAGTACGACCTGCTGCGCGATCCCTACTACATGTGGATCTACGACGCCTACGCGAAGACGCGTGCGGACGCCTCGGTGGCCTGGGACATCGGCAACTGGACGACCACCCTCTACGCCAACCGCATCGGCAAGACCCCGAACTACCTCGCCTACTACGCGGGCAGCTTCGACTACGAGCACAGCTCCGGTGCGACCGCGGGGATGTGGAAGCCGTACGTCACCTACAACGCGAGCGTGAACTGGCGGGCGACGGACGACATCCAGTTCTCGCTGATGGTCAACAACCTGCTGAACAAGATGCCGGAAGACCAGGCAAGCGGCTTCCCGGGCACCGAGAGCACGCCGTACAACAACTACCTGTACGACGTGTACGGCCGCTCGGTCATGGCGGAGATGCGCTTCAACTTCAACTGATCGAGGCAGCAGCCTCCTTCGGTTCGCTTGGACCCCGCTTCGGCGGGGTCTTTTTTTGCGCGTCAGGAGCGTCCTCCACGGGCCGGTAGCGAATCCTCGAAGCGTGGCGATGCGCCGCAGCCTCGGCGTGCGCGGTCCCGCGTCGGCCCCGACGCAGGTTCGGGCTCAGGCAGCGGAAGGCCCCAGCCGGAAGAACGCCTCCGCCGTGGCGGTGGTCGCGGCGGCGACGGCGTCCGCGGGTTCGCGGCGGTCGCGGGCGAGTTCCTCGACGATGTGGGCGAGGAAGGCGGGTTCGTTGCGGCGCGACTTCGGAGCGGGCCTCAGCGTGCGCGGGAGCAGGTAGGGCGCGTCGGTCTCGATCATCAGGCGGGCAGCGGGAATGTGTGCGACCAGCTCGCGCAGGTGCGCGCCGCGGCGTTCGTCGCACAGCCAACCGGTGATGCCGATGTACCAGTCGCGGTCGAGGCAGTCGAACAGCTCCTCGCGGGTGCCGGTGAAGCAATGCACCACCGCGGGACCGATGCGGCCCTCGAAGTCCTTCATCACCGCGAGGAAGTCCGCATGGGCATCGCGCTGGTGCAGGAACAGCGGCTTGCCGGTGTCGGCGGCGATCTCGAGCTGGCGTTCGAAGGCGCGCCGCTGCGCCGGGCGCGGCGAGAAGTCGCGGAAGTAGTCGAGACCGCATTCGCCCACCGCCACCACCTCGGGCGCGGCGACCAGCGCGCGCATTTCCGCGTCGCACTCCGCGGTGTACTCGACCGCATGATGCGGATGCACGCCCGCCGTCGCGTAGAGCACGCCGGGATGCGCACGCGCCAGTTCAAGGGCCCTGGGCGAGTGCTCGCGGCTGGCGCCGGTGACGACCATCCGCCCGACGCCGGCGGCGCGGGCGCGCGCCAGCACCGCGTCGCGGTCGGGGTCGAAACTCTCGTGGGTCAGGTTGGCGCCGATGTCGATGAGCTGCATGCGGAAGGTGGCACTGGGCGACGTGGGGGCCGCAGGATAACGGCAAGTTCCCGTCGCGCCCGCAACCGCGGGCGGCGGCATGGGATCATGTGCGGCTCGCCGGCGCGGTGCCGGCACCGTGCGAAGGGACACCCATGCGACTTCTCCTGGCCCTGCTTCTGCCCTGGCTCCAGTTCTTCACCATCGGCAGGCCGTTCGCGGGCATCGCCTGCCTGATCCTGCAGTTGACCGTGATCGGCTGGCTCCCGGCGGCGATCTGGTCGGTCTACGCGCTCAGCCAGTACAAGACCGACCGCAAGATCGCGGCGGCGCTGGAACGCGCGCAGCGCTGAGCAGCGTCCCAGGGTGCAGGCGCCGCGCTTCCCGATCGAGCCCCTGCTGCCGGCGATCCTGCGATCGCTGGCGGCGCATCCCCGCCTCGTCCTCGAGGCGCCGCCCGGTGCCGGCAAGACCACCCAGGTGCCGCCGGCGCTGCTGGATGCGCCGTGGCTGGCGGGGCGCAGGGTGATCGTGCTCGAACCCCGCCGCGTCGCCGCGCGCGCGGCCGCGCGGTTCATGGCGCAGGCCCTGGGCGAGGAGGTCGGCGGCACGGTCGGCTACCGCATCCGCTTCGAGAACCGCGTCTCCGCGCGCACCCGCATCGAGGTGGTGACCGAGGGCATCCTCACCCGCATGATCCAGGACGACCCGATGCTCGAAGGCGTCGGCGCGATCCTGTTCGACGAGTTCCACGAGCGGCACCTGAGCGGCGACCTCGGCCTCGCGCTGGCGCTCGATGTCCAGGCGCAGGTGCGCGAGGACCTGCGCGTGGTGGCGATGTCGGCGACGCTCGACGGTGCGCGCCTCGCGCGGTTTCTCGATGCGCCGCGCCTGACCGCGGAAGGCCGCGCCTTCCCGGTCGCCATCGCACATGTTCCGGCCCGTCGCGACGAGGCGCTGGAAGCGCAGGTGCGGCGCTGCGTGCTCGACGCGCTGGCCGCGCATCCGGGCGACGTGCTGGTGTTCCTGCCGGGCGCGCGCGAGATCGCCCGCGTCGAGGCCCTGCTCGCGGACGCGGGCCGCGACGTGGACGTCCTCCCCCTGCACGGCGACCTCCCGCTCGAGCGGCAGGCCGCGGCGCTCGCGCCGGCGGACGACGCGCGGCGGCGGGTGATCCTCGCCACCAATGTCGCCGAATCCTCGGTCACCGCGCCGGGCGTGCGCGTGGTCGTGGACAGCGGACTGGCGCGCGAACCGCGCCAGGACCCGAACTCCGGCTTCGCGCGGCTGGCGACGGTCGCCATCGCCCAGGCCTCGGCCGACCAGCGTGCCGGCCGCGCCGGCCGCGTCGCGGAAGGCTGGTGCTACCGCCTGTGGCCGGCCTCGCAGCGCCTGGAGCCGCAGCGCCGCCCCGAGATCGCGCAGGTCGATCTCGCCGGGCTGGCGCTGGAGATGGCCGGCTGGGGCAGCAGCGACCTGCGCCTGCCGGACCCACCTCCGCCGGGCGCGCTGGCGGCGGCGCGCGAGCTGCTGCAGCGGCTCGGCGCGCTGGACGCCGCACAGGCGATCACGCCCTTCGGGCGCCGCGTGCTCGCGCTCGGCGTCCATCCCCGTCTGGGCGCGATGCTGCTGGCGGCCGAGGATGCACCCGCGCGCGCCCTCGCCTGCGACCTCGTCGCCCTGGTCGAGGCGCGCGATCCCCTGCGTGGCGGGAGTGGTCTGCGCGACGACTGGCAGAGCCGGCACCGCGCGCTCGCCGCGCTGCGCGGCGGCCGTGGCGACCCCGAGGCGCACCGCAGCGCGCTGCAGGCCATCGACCAGGCCGCACGCAACTGGCGCCGTCGCCTGCGGGTGGACGCGGAGCCGCCGCGGGAGGTGCCGGCGCACGCGCTGGGCGACCTGCTCGCGCACGCGTTCCCCGATCGCATCGCACGCCAGCATCCCGACGACCCGCGCCGCTACCAGCTCGCCAACGGCCGCAGCGCACGCATCGTGGACGAGTCCGCCCTCTACGGAGAACCCTGGCTGGTCGTCAGCGAGCTGCGGGGCGATCCCCGCGGCGGCGACGGCCTGGTCCTGCGCGCGGCCCCGGTGGACGCGGCTGCGCTGGAACGCGACTTCGCCGCGCGCTTCGTCGAGGAGGACCGCGTCGTCTGGGACGCGCGCACCCGTGGCATCGCCGCCGTGCGCGAGCGCCGCTTCGACCGCATCGTGCTCGACGTGCGTCCGCTGCCCACGCCGGACCGCAGCCGCTTCGCCGACGCCCTGGTCGATGCGGTCCGCCAGCTCGGCCTCGACGCGCTGCCGTGGACGCCCGGGCTCGTGCAGTGGCGCGAGCGCGTGCGCTGCCTGCGCGACTGGATGCCGGAGCTGGGTCTGCCCGACCTGTCCGACGCGGCCTTGCTGGACACGCTCGACGACTGGCTGAAGCCCGCGCTGGCGGGCCTGACGCGCCTCGACGCGCTCGACGAAGCCGACTTCGGCGAAGCGCTGCGCAGCGGCATCGACTGGTCCCTCCGGCAGCGCATCGACGCCCTGGCGCCGGTGCGCATCGCCGTGCCGTCGGGGCTGGAGCGGACCATCGCCTATGCGCACGACGCGCCACCGGTGCTGGCGGTCAAGCTGCAGGAGCTGTTCGGCCTCGCCGAGACGCCACGCATCGCCGAGGGGCGCGTTCCGTTGACCCTGCACCTGCTCTCGCCCGCCGGCCGTCCGCTGCAGGTGACCCGGGATCTCGCGAGCTTCTGGGCCAACACCTATCCCGACGTGCGCAAGGAGATGAAGGGCCGCTACCCGCGCCATCCCTGGCCCGAGGACCCCTGGAGCGCGACCGCCACGCACCGCGCCAAGCCGCGCGGCACCTGAGCGCACGCACCCGCGGGCGGTCCGGCCGCGTCAGCGCGCGCCGCGCCGCGGGCCGCCGACGGGCACCTCGCGCCACGCGCCCGGCGCCAGGCCGTCGAGCGTGTGCGTGCCGATCGCCGTGCGCACCAGGCGCAGGGTCGGCAGCCCGACCGCCGCGGTCATGCGCCGCACCTGGCGGTTGCGGCCTTCGTGGATGGCCAGTTCGACGAAGCTGTCCGGCACGCTCCTGCGGAAGCGCACCGGCGGCTCGCGCGGCCACAGCCAGTCCGGCGGGGCGTCGAGGCGGCGCACGCGCGCAGGCAGGGTGGGCCCGTCCTTGAGCACCACCCCGCGCGCGAGCGCATCGAGCTGTGCCGTCGCGGGCACGCCCTCGACCTGCACGAGATAGGTCTTCCAGGTGCGCTGGCGTGGCTCGGCGATGCGCCGCTGCAGGCGCCCGTCGTCGGTGAGCAGCAACAGTCCCTCCGAATCGAAGTCGAGCCGCCCCGCGGCGTACACCCCTGGCGGCAGCCCGAACTCCGCCAACGTGCGCCGCGGCGGTTCGCTGCGGTCGGTGAACTGGCAGAGCACGCCGTAGGGCTTGTTGAAGGCGATCAGCATCTGGCGAGGAGCGAGTGGAGAGGAGTGGGAAACGGGAGCGGGTCCCGCGCGGCAGCAAAGAGTACGGTGCCTGCGACAATCGCCTCGCGTTCCCCACCCCTCCTCGTTACCTCCTCGGCACATGCATCCCCTCCGCCGCCTGTTCGCCTTCGCCCGTCCGCAGCGGCGCGATGCGGTGCTCGCCACCGTCTACTCCGTCGCCAACAAGATCCTCGACGTCCTCCCGGAAATCCTGATCGGGGTCGCGGTGGACGTGGTGGTCAACCGCCAGGACTCCTTCCTCGCGCGGATGGGCGTGGTCGATCCCATGCACCAGCTTCTCCTGCTGGCCGTGGCGACCGTGCTGGTCTGGGCGTTCGAGTCCCTGTTCGAGTACCTCTACGCACTGAAGTGGCGCGGGCTGGCGCAGGATCTCCAGCACACCCTGCGGCAGTCCGCCTACGCGCACCTGCAGGCGCTGCCGCCGGATGCCATCGCCACGGCCCGCTCGGGGCGGCTGATGGCGCTGCTGAACGAGGACGTCAACCAGGTCGAGCGCTTCCTCAACACCGGCGCCAACGACCTGATCCAGGTGTTCGTCTCCTCGCTGCTGATCGGTGCGGTGTTCTTCGTGCTGACCGCCGACCTGGCCCTGCTCGCCATCCTGCCGATCCCGCTGATCCTGGTCGGCGCCTTCTGGTTCCAGCGCCGGCTCGCGCCGCGCTACGCCGCCGCGCGCGAGGCGGCGGCCACGCTGTCGGCGCGGCTGGGCAACAACCTGCGCGGCATGGCCACCATCCAGGCCTACACCGCGGAGGACGTGGAGGCCGAGCACCTGCGCACCGCCTCCGACGGCTACCGCGCGCGCAATGCCGAGGCCATCCGCTACTCGGCGGCGATCACGCCGGTGATCCGGCTGGCGATCCTGGTCGGCTTCATCGCGACCCTGCTCTACGGCGGCTGGCTGACCCTGCAGGGCGAGCTCGGCGTCGGCAGCTACTCGGCGCTGGTCTACCTGACCCAGCGCCTGCTGTGGCCGATGACGCGCCTGGCCGACATGACCGACCTCTACAACCGCGCCATGGCCTCGGTGAACCGGATCATGGACCTGCTCGACGCGCCCCTGCCGGCGCGGCCCGCACGGCGGATCGAGGCACGTCCGGCGGGCGCCATCGCGGTGGAGGGCCTCGCCTTCGCCTACGACGGTCGGCCGGCGCTGCGGGGCGTGGACCTGGACGTGCCTGCCGGGCGCACGGTGGCGCTGGTCGGGGGGACCGGCAGCGGCAAGAGCACCCTGCTCAAGCTGCTGCTCGGCTTCCTGCGGCCGGACGCGGGACGCATCCTGCTCGACGGCGCGGATCTCACCGACATCGATCCGCGTTCGCTGCGCGCGCACCTGGCCTACGTCGCGCAGGAGCCCTTCCTCACCGACGGCAGCGTGCTCGAGAACATCGCCTACGGCGAGCGCGCGCCGGACCGGGCGCGCGCCGAGGCGGCCGCCCGCGCGGCCGAGGCGCATGCCTTCATCGCCGCGCTGCCCACGGGCTACGACAGCCCCGTCGGCGAGGGAGGCGCAGCACTCTCGGGCGGGCAGCGGCAGCGCATCGCGCTCGCCCGCGCGCTCTATCGCGATCCCGCCATCCTGATCCTCGACGAGGCCACCTCGGCGGTGGACAACGAGACCGAGGCGGCCATCCAGCGTTCCCTCGCACGGGCCGCGCAGGGGCGGACCGTGCTGGTGGTCGCGCACCGGCTGTCGACGGTGCGGCACGCCGACGCCATCCACGTGATGGAGGCCGGCCGCATCGTCGAATCGGGCACCCACGAAGCGCTGCTGGCGCGCGGCGGCGTCTACGCCGGACTGTGGCGGCTGCAGACCGGAGAGCTTCAGGCGTGAGCGGGGAGGCGCGAGCAGTGCGTGGAGAGAAGCGAGGATGCGCAGTGGCCTGCTCCTTTCGTTTCTCGCGGCTGATGTCTCGCTTCTCGCCGGGAAGCGCCCCCTCCCCAACCCTCCCCCGCTGTCCGCGGGGGAGGGGGCTTGTGGGGCTTCTTGAGGAGTGAGTGGGGAGGAGTGAGAAACGAGTGCGGGCATCGTTGCTTCTCTCCCACACCTCATCTCTTGCTTCTGCCGCATTGCGCCCTCCCCCGCTGTCGCAGGGGAGGGGGCTTGTAGGGCTTCTTGAGGAGGGAGTGGGGAGGAGCGAGGAACGAGGGCGAAGCAGCCGCGCTTCCCTACGTTTCTCATTCCTCGAACCTCCCACTTCTCGCTGCCAAGCCCCTTCCCCCGCCTGCGGGGAAAGGCCGGGATGGGGGTGAGCGCGGAGCGTCGAGGAGTGAGTGGGAAGGAGTGAGAAACGAGTGCGGGGGCATCGTTGCTTCTCTCCCACACCTCATCTCTTGCTTCCACCGCAATGCGCCCCCTCCCCAACCCTCCCCCGCTGTCGCAGGGGAGGGGGCTTGTAGGGCTTCTTGAGGAGGGAGTGGGGAGGAGCGAGGAACGAGGGCGAAGCAGCCGCGCTTCTCTCGTTTGTCATTCCTCGAACCTCCCACTTCTCGCTGCCAGGCCCCTTCCCCCGCCTTCGGGGGAAGGCCGGGATAGGGGTGAGCGCGCAGCGCGCGCCGCTTGAGGAGCGAGTGGAGAAGCGTGGGAGCGGAGGCGTGGGCGGCCGCTTCTCCTCGTTCCGTGCTCCGCGTGTCCCGCTCTCGACTACTCCGCGGGCTTGACGAACTTGAGCGTCATGCGGTCGCTCTCGCCGATGGCGCGGTAGCGCTCGCGGTCCTCGCCCTCGGGGACGTTGAGGGTCGGCGGCAGCGTCCATACGCCGTTGGGATGGTCGGTGGTGTCGGCCGGGTTGGCGTTGATCTCGCTCGATTCGACCAGGCGGAAGCCGGCACGCTCGGCCAGGCCGATCACGTAGTCCTGGTGGAGGTAGCCGCTGTCGTGCGGTGCGTCCGCGCGGCGCGCGCGATGATCGACCACGCCGAGCACGCCGCCGGGCTTCAGCACCGCGAAGAAGGCCTCGAACATGGCCGCGTCGGTGCCCGCCATGGTCCAGTTGTGCACGTTGCGGAAGGTCAGCACCAGGTCTGCGCTGCCGGCCGGGCCGAGCACCGGCGCGGCCGGGTCGTAGGTGACGATGGCGGGGCGGCCGTAGACCGACGGGTCCTCGGCGAACTTGGTGCGCAGCCGCTCGATGCCGCGCTGGCGACCCTCGCGTCCCTGCGGCGTGTCGGCGCGCGCCGGGTCCGGCAGGGCGGCGATGTAGCGGCCGTCCTCGCGCAGCAGCGGCGCCAGGATCTCCGCGTACCAGCCGGCGCCGGGGGTGATCTCGATGACGGTCTGGCCGGGCGCGATGCCGAAGAAGCCGAGCGTCTCGCGCGGGTTGCGCCAGGCATCGCGGGCGCGGTGTTCGGCGCTGCGCCAGGTGCCTTCCAGCACGCCGTCGAGGCGCGCGGCGAAGGTGTCCTCGACGCTGGCGAGGTCGGCGGGCGGCGCGGGCTCGGAGAGATCGTCCACTGCCGGTGCCGTGCCGGGCGAGGTGGTGCAGCCGGCCGCGAGCGCGGCGGCGAGGATCGAGGCCAGAAGCGTAGGACGGGGACCCATGCGCGACTCCATGAACGAATGGCGCCGCAATCTAGCACGCCGCCGCGACAGGCCGGCCCTCGCGATGGAGGCGACGGTGGTCCGGATAGGGCGGCACGTCGAGCGGGCGCCCATGCGCCAGCTCGGCCTGCACGGCCTGCCACCAGGCGGGATCGAAGAGCTCGCCGTGGGTCTCCAGCAGTGCGCGGTGGAGCGCGGGGCGCAGGCCGAGGAACTGCGGGAACTGCGCCGGGAACACGTCGCCCGGCGCGGCGTAGACCGCCTCGTCCAGCGGCAGCAGCACGGCGTCCTCGTCGAGTTCGGGCAGCGCGCGGAAGCGGCAGCGCTCCAGCTCGCACAGCTCGTCGTAGTCGTAGAAGATCGCGCGACCGTTGCGGCTGATGCCGAAGTTCTTGAGCAGCAGGTCGCCGGCGAAGATGCCGCTGCGCGCGAGGTCCTTGATCGCCTGCCCGTAGTCGAGCACGGCGGCGCGCGCGGCGTCGTCGTCGACCTCCTTCAGGTAGAGGTTCAACGGGCGCAGCCGGCGCTCGATGTAGCAGTGCCGGATCAGCACGTCCTCGCCGTCCAGCTCCACCGTCTGCGCGCAGGCCTCCAGCAGGCCCGCCAGCAGGCCGGGCTCGAAGCGCGCGCGCGGGAAGCGCAGGGTGCGGAACTCCTGTGCATCCACCAGGCGCCCGACGCGGTCGTGGCGCTGCACCAGGCGGTAGCGACCGATGACGTCGGCGCGCGACATCGGCTTGTTCGGCCCGAAGCGGTCGCGGATCAGCTTGAACACCAGCGGGTGGCCCGGCAGGGTGAACACCATCATGACCAGGCCGGGCGTGCCCTCGGCGATCACGAAGCGCTCGTCCGGATTCCGCTCCAGGTGGCGCATCAGGCGGCGGAAGCGCTCGGTCTTGGCCTGCTTGGCGCGGCCCAGCGAGGCGTAGATCTCGTCCACCGGCTTGCGCGGCAGCAGCGAGCGCAGGAACACCACCGCGTCGCCCACGGTCGGCAGGTCCGCGTGGAACCAGCTGCGCGCATAGCCGAACAGCATCGACACCTCGTCGCGCACGGTGAGCGCCGCGTCCGCGCGGACGCCGCCGGGTCCGTTGGTCAGCGCGATCACCAGCGGGCACCAGCCGGTCTCGGAGAAGGTGCGGCCGACCAGGTAGGCGCGCTGCTCGCGGTAGAACACCGTGCGCAGCAGCTCGATCGAGCGCAGTGGGTCCTGGCCGGGCGCCGGTGCCAGCGCCCGCGCCAGCGCGGCGGCGTCCGCGTCCGCATCGGCGAAGCCGCCGACGAAGGCGAAGTCGCCCAGGAGCAGGCGGCAGGTGGCCTCCAGGTCGTCGCCGATCGCGTACACGTGGCGGGGCGCCGGATGGGTGATGTGGTCCGTCGGCTCGATGCCGGCGGCCTCGAACTCGATGGCCGGATCCACGCCGCGGGTGTTGAACAGCCGTCGCGTCAGCGAGTTGAAGAAGGTCTTGTTGAGTTCGCTGTCGAGGAAGCCGGCGATGGCCTCGGCGTAGGCGGTGCGCACCTGCCGCCACAGCATGTGCGACCGGATGCGCTCGCCGAAGCGCGCGTCGAGGCGCGCCAGGGTCTCGGCCAGACACTCCTCGTAGAGGTCGATGCGCGCCACCGCGTCGGCGCGCGCACCGGCCCAGTCGCACTGCGCGAAACGCCGCTGCGCCCGCCGCGTGATGTCGCCGAAGCGCGCGTCGTAGTCGGCGAAGGCGTCGACGAGGAGCGCGGCGATGGCGGCGGCGGTGGTCATTGGGGTGGAGCGGGAATCGGGAATCGGGAATGGGGACCTGGAGGGCGATCCGGCCCTACGGTAGCGCCCCGGGGTGGAGCGGGAGTCGGGAATCGGGAATGGGGACCCGGGGGGGCGATCCGGCCCTGCCGTAGCGCTACGTTGCCAACGCTGCGCAACGACCGAAGAGCGCTGCTTCGGGCCGCAGCAGCCCGCCTCCCGTTCCCGATTCCCCATTCCCGCTTCCCGCCTCACCCCCTGTGCGGCAACGTCAGCACGGTCCCCGGCTTCAGCGCCCGCGGGTCGCCGATCACCTCGCGGTTGGCGGTGAGGATGTGCTGGGCGGCGTCGGGATCGCCGTAGTGCGCGCGAGCGATGCCTTCGAGCGTGTCGCCTTCCACCACCGTGTAGCCCACGCCGGTGTAGGCGGAGCCCTGGTCCTTGAGGTTGTCGCTCGACAGCACGTCGGACTTGTCCGGGATCTGCTCGGGCTTGTCGGGGTCGGGCATGGCGGCCTCCGGTCGGGCGTCTGCGGATGCCCGACTTTAGGCGCCGTCCGGGCCAATGCGACGTGACGGCGCCGCCGCTCGGTCCGCGGCCGCCGTGGGCTGGCGGATCGGCAGCACGATGCGGAAGGTGGTGCCGGCGCCCGGCGTCGAGGCGACCTCGATGCGGCCGTGGTGCTTGGCGACGATGCCGTAGGAGATCGACAACCCCAGCCCCGTCCCGTGGCCGACCGGCTTGGTCGTGAAGAAGGGATCGAACACCCGCGGCAGGGCGTCCTCGGGGATGCCCTCGCCGCTGTCCCTGACGCTCACCCACACCTCGTCGCCGTCGACCCCGGTGGTCAGCGCGATGGTGCCGCGGTCCTTGATCGCCTGGCCGGCGTTGACCAGCACGTTCATGAACACCTGGTTGAGCTCCGACGGCAGGCATTCGACCGGCGGCAGGCTGCCGTAGTGCTTCTCCAGCGTGACCTTGTACTTCAGCTCGTTCCAGACGATGTTGAGGGTCGACTCCAGGCCCTTGTGCAGGTCCACCGCCCGGAAGGGCTCGTTGCGCCCGGAGTACGAGAAGTCCTTGAGGTCCTGGACGATCTTGGTGACCCGCTCGATCCCCTCGCGCGACTCGGCCAGCAGCTCGGGCAGGTCCTGGGCGAGGAAGTCGATGTCGAGTTTCTGGCGCAGCTCGGCGATCTCGGCGCGCCAGGCGCGGGGGTCGGCATCGCCGAGCGCGCGCTCGTAGTTCTCGATGAGGCTGAACACCCGGCGCAGATAGTCCTGCAGGGTGCCGAGGTTGGAGTGGACGTAGCCGATGGGGTTGTTGATCTCGTGCGCGACGCCGGCGGCGAGCTGGCCGATGGAGGCCATCTTCTCCGACTGCAGGAGGATCTCCTGGGCGCCGGCGACCTGCAGGTAGTTGCGGCTGAGTTCGGCGTGGCGGCGTTCGAGGTCGGCCTGGCGGGCGGTGTCCTCGCTGACGTCGCGCACCATCAGCGCCAGTCCTTCGACGTCTGTGCGCAGGTGGGCGGCGACCCGGAGCGTCAGCGGACCGTCGCCGGTGCCGAGCGCCGAGACCCGGACGCAGGGCGCGGCGCCGGGTTCCGGGACCAGGCTGGCGAGCGGCGCGAGATCGCCGTCGGCGGCGCCGAGCCGGCGCGCCAGCGCGTGCGCGGCGGGATTGGCGTAGTCGCAGCGGTGGTCCGCGTCGAAGAGGACGACGGCGTCGTCGAGCGATTCGACGAAGGCGTGCAGGGCAGGAACGAGGGCGGGCGTGCTCATTCCCCGGAGTCTAGCCTCCGATTGCGGCACCGGCCCCGCGTGCGGCCTCAGACGACGGCGAGCGCGCGCGGCAGGCTGCCGCCGCCGGCGACGCCGCGGGCGTCGTAGCCCGGCGCGGCATCGACCCGGCCCAGGTGGCGCAGCGCCCAGGTGACCTCGCGCCGGCGCCGCGCGAGCAGCGCGCCGTTGGCGCGGTTGAGCTCGGCCAGGGCGCGGACGCGTTCCCCGGCGTCGGCCGGCTGCGGCTCGGCCTCCACCGCGCGCAGCGCGGCCAGCTTGGCCTCCGTGGCGCGCAGCAGGGCGTCCACGTCGTGCTCCAGCAGGGCCCGACGCTCGGCCGCGAGGGCCTCGGCCAGCCGATCGAGGCTGGCCGCGCTGGCGATGCCGGCCTCCATCAGGTCCTGCCTTCGAACGCCAGCATGGCGTCGGCGATCCGGCGCGGGTTCACGGTGTAGCTGCCGTCGTCGATCGACGCGCGCAGCGCCGCGACGCGGGTGCCGTCGAACGGGGCGCCGACATCCTGACGCTGCAGCGACTGCAGGCTGCTGCCTTCGCTGCTCAGGCGCACGCTGTCGGCATCGGGCCTGGCGGCCACCGGTGCGTCGCGGTTGGCGCCGGCACGCTCGACGCCCGGGCCGGCGACCGAGGCGAGACGGTAGATGTTCGGCATCCCGGCGCCTTCGATTTTGTTGCTCATGATCGTTGATCCTCTGGCGAGGTGAACCGGGTATCGGCGGCCTGCGTCAAGACTTTAGCGCGACGTGCCCGCATCAACGACCCACCATGATCTCACCCGACGGCGAGACGCGACCCTGCACCACGCGCCGGCTCGAGCTGTTCTCGACCGCGACGCGGTCGTCGATGCCGGCGTCGCCCAGCGCCTTGCCCTGCATGCGGATCTCGATCGGGCCGTCGCGCGAGACCAGCACCACCTGGTCGCCGCGGCGCACCAGGCGCGGGGCGACGAGGTCGTTGCTGCCGATCACGCTGCCGGCGGCCAGGGTCCGGCGCGCGCTGCGGCCGATGGCGGCCGACGGATCGGCGAGGGCAGCACCGACGATGCGCGCGGCGTCGCGGCGCTCCACCACGAAGTCGCGCTCGGTCACCACCTCGCCCGCGCCGACGCTGCGGGTGAGCACGAGGACGTCCTGGCTGCGGCGCACGCGCACGGGCACGAACAGGCGCCAGCCGCTGGCGTCGCCGCAGCGCACCTCGACGGTGCCGGCGCTCGCCGCCTCGCCGCTCAGGCCGCTGGCGCAGCGCGGCAGGCGGAGGGCCGGATCGACCTGCGCCTCCGCATCGGCGCCGCCGGCGACCGCGGCCAGCGCCGCCGCGCGGATCGACGCGACCGGCTCGAACTCCATGGCCGCCGCCGGCAGGGCCAGCAGGAAGAGGGCTGCGAGGAATGCGGTACGGAACATCGGATGCCTGCCGTGGACGGGACGGCAGGCAGGGTGCAAGCCGCGTGCCGCGGCACCGCCCGCGCCCCGCTCAAGTTGCGCGCGCCCGGGCCGATCTTGCCGGACATGCGCCACGACCTGCTCGACCGAATCGACCAGCGGACCCGGCTCGCCGGCCACAACCGGCTGGCCCTGCTGCTGTTCCGCCTGGGCGGCTGCCAGCTGTTCGGCATCAACGTGTTCAAGGTGCAGGAAGTGCTGCGCCGGCCGCCGCTGTTCGGGCTGCCGCGCCTGCCGCCGCAGTTCGTGGGCGTGGCCGACGTGCGCCAGCGCTCGGTGCCCGTGCTCGACCTGGGCGCGTCGATCTCGCACCCCGAGCGGCTCGCGTCCGCCGAGGAACCCAGCTACCTCATCGTCACCGAGTTCAACCGCTCGGTGCAGGGCTTCCTGGTCAGCGCGGTGGACCGCATCGTCAACATCGCGGTGGAGGACGTCTCGCCGCCGCCGGAGATCGGCGGCGACCAGACCTACCTGACCGCGGTGGCGCGCTACGGCAGCGAGCTGATCCAGGTCATCGACGTCGAGCGCGTGCTCGCCGAACTCTCCGACAACCGCCTGGTGACCCAGCTCGCCGAGCCGGTCGCGCTGCCCGAGGGCCACGACCTGCAGATCCTGGTGGTGGACGACTCGCGCGTCGCCTGCAGCCAGATCCGCCAGGTGCTCGAACACCTCGGCGTGGCCGCGACCGTGATGTCCGACGGCCGCCAGGCGCTCGACCACCTCAAGCGGATGGTCGCCGCCGGCGAGGATCCCGTGGCGCACTACGCCATGGTCATCTCCGACATCGAGATGCCGGTGATGGACGGCTACACCCTCACCACCGAGATCCGCCGCGACCCTGCCCTCGCCGGTCTCTACGTGCTCCTGCACACCTCGCTGTCGGGCGTGTTCAACAACGCCATGGTCGAGCGCGTCGGCGCGGACGCCTTCGTCGCCAAGTACTCGGCCAGCGAACTCGGCGCGCACGTGATGCAGAGGTTGATGACGGTGCTGGAGGCGGCGTAGGGGGCTGGGGGCTGAAGCGGGAAGGGGGAATCGGGAAGCGGGACCTGGAGGTCGTTCCGGTCTGCGGTCGCCCTTCTTCGCAGCGCGTCGCAACGGCGCTGCGACACCCTTCGTTGCCGTTCCGTCGCGCGCTTCGACCGGTCGCGACTGAAGTCGCTCCTACGGGGAACTTTGGTGGGGACGCGGTTCCGATATCGATCTCCGATTGGCGACCCCACTTCATGGGAGCTGTCGCTGTAGGAGCGACTTCAGTCCCGATGGCGCGGCCTGGATGTGGCGGAGCGTCCGAGCCGCCTCGACAGACGCGCTCTTCTCCGTAGCGCCTCATGCGGGCCGCAGCCGTCAGCGCCCGTGGCCCCTCCCATTCCCGATTCCCGCCTCCCCCTTCCCGCTCCACCCAAAGCTGGCACGCCCCTTGCCTCATCCGGGCCACCACTGGTCCAACCCGAGGGGGCGACATGGCGATTCCCTTTTCATCGGCGTACGGAGTGCACGGCGAGGCGCTGGGCCTGCGCGAGCAGCGCCTGAAGCTGATCGCGTCGAACCTCGCGAACGCCGACACGCCGAACTACAAGGCGCGCGATCTCGACTTCACCCGCGCGCTGCAGAGCGCGATGGCCGGCACGCAGCCGGCCGGCGGGCTGGAGAAGACCCGCGCGCTGCACCTCGACCCGCTCGGCATGCCGGCGGGGAGCGCGGTGTTCGAGCGCGCGCCGCTGCAGCCCAGCCTCGACGGCAACACGGTCGACACCGGCGTCGAACAGGCCGCCTACGGCCGCGCCGCGCTGGAATACCGCGCCAGCCTGTCGTTCTTCGAGGGCAAGGTGCGCGGCCTGCTGACCGCCATCACCGGCCAGTGAGCGCGCGCGCCGTGACCGCTGCCTTCCGCATCCACCGCGACCCGCACCAGGGAGCCCGTCCATGAGTTCGCTGCCCATCTTCGACGTCGCCGGTTCGGCGATGTCGGCGCAGTCGATGCGCCTCAACACCATCGCCTCGAACCTCGCCAACGCCGAATCGGTCGCCTCGACCGCCGAGGGCGCCTACCGCCCGCGCCAGCCGGTGTTCGCCGCGGTGGCCATGGCCCAGCAGCCGTCGCTGACCGGGGTGCAGGTGACCCGTGTCGAGGAGAGCAAGGCCGAGGCGGTCAAGCGCTACGAGCCCGGCCATCCGCTCGCCGACGCCGACGGCTACGTGTACGCCCCGAACATCGACCCGGTCGCCGAGATGGTCGACCTGATCTCCGCCTCGCGCGGCTACCAGGCCGGCGTCGAGGTGCTCAATACCGCCAAGGAATTGGCGCTGGCCACCCTGAACGTCGGCCGCTGACGGACCCTCCTGCCATGACCACGGTCGATACTTCCAATCCCTACGCCAGCCTCGGGCTCGGCGCGCCGCCGAATGCGGGCAACAGCAAGAGCATGGGCCAGGCCGACTTCCTGCGGCTGCTCACCGAGCAGCTCCGGAACCAGGACCCGCTGAACCCCGTGAGCAACCAGGACTTCGTCGCGCAGATGGCGCAGTTCGCGCAGGTCCAGGGCACGCAGGAGATGCAGGTCGCCCTCGGCGCCATGGCGAGCGTGATGGAATCGGACCAGGCGCTGCGCGCCGCATCCCTCGTCGGCCACGAGGCCCTGGTCGACGGCAGCACCGTGACCACGCCGGCCCGGCCGGACATCGCCGGCGAGCTGACCGCCACCGGCGCCGGCCCGATCACCATCGACATCGCCGACGGCACCGGCCGGCTCGTGCGTCGCCTGAACATCGAGGCCACCGGCGCGGGCCAGGTGCCCTTCGCCTGGGACGGCCTCGGCGACGACGGCCAGCCGGCGGGCGCGGGCACCTACACCATCACCGCCACCCAGGGCAGCGGCGACGCGGCCACGATGCTCGCGCCCACGCTCTCGGCCAAGGTCGAGAGCGTGTCCATCACCTCGCAGGGGCTGTCGCTCAACCTCGCCGGCATCGGCGCGGTGAAGCTGGCGGCCGTCCGCAAGATCGGCTGATCCGCAGCCGCCAGCACACCAGGAGAACCCATGAGCTTCCGCACCTCGCTGTCGGGTATGAATGCGGCGAACGCCGACCTGGGCGTCACCGCCAACAACATCGCCAACGTCAACACCACCGGTTTCAAGCAGTCGCGCGCCGAGTTCGGCGACGTGTTCGCGGTGTCCACGTACGGCCTGTCGCAGAATGCCATCGGCGCCGGCGTGCGCCTGCTGAACGTGGCGCAGCAGTTCGCCCAGGGCAGCGTCGAGTTCACCGACCGCAACCTCGACCTGGCCATCAGCGGGCAGGGCTTCTTCACCCTGTCCGACAACGGCGCCACCACCTACACCCGTGCCGGCAACTTCCAGGCGGACAAGGACGGCTACGTCGTCACCCCGACCGGGCAGCGCCTGCAGGCCTTCCCCCCGAACGCCCAGGGCGGCTTCGATGCCGCGCGCATGGGCGACCTGCGCCTGTCCACCGACGACAGCGCGCCCCGCACCACCGACCTCGTCACCGTCGGCACCAACCTGCCGGCCAACGCGGACGCGCCCTCGGTCGCGCCCTTCGACCCGACCGACGCCAACACCTTCAACGAGGCGCGCTCGCTGACCGTCTACGACTCGCTGGGCGTCGCGCACATCCAGACGCTCTACTACGTCAAGACCGACACCGCCAACGAGTGGCAGATCTACACCACCATCGACGACCAGCAGGTCGGCGGCGCCACCACGCTCAGCTACTCCGACAGCGGCGCCCTGGTCGAGCCCGCCGACGGGCGCATCGTCCTGCCGGCCTACACCCCGACCAACGGCGCCGGCGCGCTGAACCTCACCCTGGACGTCGGCGCCTCGACCCAGTTCGGAGAAAAGTTCGCGCTCAACGAACTGCGCCAGAACGGCTACGGCGCCGGCCGCCTGATCAGCATCGACGTCGGCCAGGACGGGGTCGTCTTCGCGCGCTACACCAACGGCGCCGCGAACCCGATCGGCCAGGTCGCCATGACCACCTTCGCCAATCCGCAGGGCCTCCAGCAGCTCGGCGACAACATGTGGGCGGAGACCTCGGAGTCCGGCATCGCGCGCCGCGGCGCCGCCGGCACGTCGGACATCGGCCTGATCCAGTCGGGTGCGCTCGAAGCGTCGAACGTCGACCTCACCGAGCAGCTCGTCAACATGATCACCGCGCAGCGCAACTTCCAGGCCAATGCGCAGATGGTCAGCACGCAGGACCAGATCACCCAGACGGTGATCAACATCCGCTGACGTGGAGGAGTGAGTGGGGAGGAGTGAGAAACGAGTGCGGCACACCGCTGCTGCTCTCCCACGCCTCACTCCTGATCTTTCGCTTCTTCCGCAAAGCGCCCCCTCCCCAACCCTCCCCC
>NZ_JBHSGG010000036.1:0-29902 GCF_042654365.1 Coralloluteibacterium thermophilum | reverse complement strand
GCGTCGCGTGGCAGACCAGTCCGCAAGGTTCGCGCATGTCGCTGACCGGCCCCGAGAACTTTGCCGAGCGCCGCGGCCAGTGGGCCGAGGTCAAGCGCGTGCGGAAGCTCGGCTGCCACGCCTGTAAGAACGCGGTTCGGGGCTGGGGCCTTGTGGCATGCGGACTCGAGCCGCAACGGAAACACCCGGCCTGCATCGCGTCCGGGCACTACACCTACGACAAGAGGGCCGCAGCATGAGCGACACCTACAGCAACGAGCGGGCAGGATTCAGGGAGCGGCTGGCACGGATGGCGGGACGAACGGCATGGCGCGAGCCTTTGCAGGGGCACGGCACAGCCGGCGACACCGTACCGGATGAGCATGCGCTGGCCGCCTCCCTGGCGTTCGCGAGGCGCCATGACGGCGACATCGGGCCGGACATCGCGTTCGCGATGGTCACGCAGAGCGACTACCGGCGGGCCCGGATCGTGTCCGAGCTAACCGCGGCTCTGCTGGCGGCAACGGGCCGAGTCGGCGAACGCTGCCGTGACTACCTGCCGCAGGTGTGCGGGCAGGCGTACATCGCAGTCGTCCTGGGGCGGGAAGCACAGCGCCCGGATGGGGTCAGCGAGCACGACTGGCGTTTCCTCGTCGCGATCGGCGAAGGGGTGCTGCTGCATGCGGCAGACTCGGCGATTCGTCGGGCTGCGGCCTGCTATCGTGCGGCGGCTTGATGTGGCGCTTGACTGTCAAGTAGGCTCTGTGCAAATATCAGTACACCCAAAGAAGCCCGCCGAGTGCGGGCTTTTTCGTGTCTGCCCGATCACGGTTCGCGCCGCCGGGCTACTGCGGGAGAAGGCCCGCCATCTGTTGAGGACTGGACTATCCGGTCGCAGGTGACTCCGGATGGCGAGGCGCGAACCTGTGCCATCCACCTATCCAAGGGTCCGCTTCGGCGGGCCCTTTTTCGTTTCCCGCTTCGGCGGGGCGCCCGTCTCCGTGTCCCCCTGTCGCGGGGCCGGGCGCACTTCGTCGCCGCCCGGCGGCAGCCCGCGGCCGAGTCCCTCGTCGGCCGGCCGTTGGGCATCTATTCGGAGCCCCGCATGACGCGCGACCAGACACTGCAGGTCCAGCGGATGCTGGGCGTGGCGGAGACGGGCACCTACGACGCCAACACGCACCTCGCGCTGCTGGAGGCCATCTCGGTGAGGGGCGCGGCACCGGGCGAGGACCCGATCCTGATCGCCGAGCTTCGCCGAGACGAGGGCGTGGTGCCGCATGCCTACCAAGATCATCTCGGCTACTGGACCATCGGTGTCGGCCGACTCATCGACAAGCGGAAGGGCGGCCGGCTCACAGACGCCGAGATCAACCTGCTGCTGGCGAATGACATCGCGGCGTGCCGGGCGGATCTTGCCGACCTGCCGGCCTGGCGCGCCGTCGAAGACGACCCGGTGCGGGCGCGGGCGCTGATCAACATGCGGTTCCAGCTCGGCGGGGCGGGCCTGCGCGGCTTCACGAACTCCCTGGCGATGATCGAGCGGCGCGACTGGGCTGCCGCCGGCGCCAACCTGCGGAAGTCGCTGTGGTACCAGCAGACGCCTGCGCGCGCGGAGCGGGTCATCCGCAAGATCGAGACGGGGCGAGCGTGATCGAGAAGTACGCGGTGTTGCTGGCGTCCGTTGCGACAGTCGCGGCGCCTGAGCTGATGATGGACCCGCGCCGGGAGTGGTTGCACATGGAGGCCACGACAGCCTTCATCGGCGTGCCGTTCAACATCCTCGTCGCCGCGGCCATCGGCTCGCTGATCGGGGTCTGGAAGAACAACATGGGGACGAAGAGCGAGCTGCTCGCGTCGTTCCTGGCGAATACGCTGCTGGCGGCGACGGTGAGCGTATTGGTGCCGGAGCTGTGGGGATACAGGTGGTCTAGCGCGGGCATCCACGCCGCAACAGCCATGCTGCTGGGGTTCACCGCGCAGAGCTGGGGGCCTGCGCTGATCCACAACGCCGCGCAGATCCTGCGTCGGTTCCTCCCGCCCCGGAAGGAGGGCGAGCAGTGATGTTCGATTTCTGGTCCGTCCTGGCCGTGCCTCCGCTCGCGCTGATCTTCCTCACCGCGATCTTCGGTCTCAACGAAGTGCGCATTCGGAGCTGGCGCGATCTCCGCGCCGGCCGTGGCTGGGTCGAGCTGCTGTTGGGCTCGGCGTTCACCGCAATGGCGAGCATGAGTTTCATGCTCGGGGCCGCGGTGCTGTACGGCGCGAGCCTCTACACGTGGCGTGGTTGCCTGCTGATGTGGTCGATCGCGGCGGTGTTCCTGACGTTCGGGGCGTTCGCGCCATGGCGGCACTGGTTCCGGCGGATGGCAGAGGCATGAGTACGAAACGCGACGCCAACGTCTGGACCCTCATTGGGCTCCTGATCGTGCTGGCGTGCGTCGTGCGGACACTGTTCTGGTCATGAGTCTGCTCGACGAGGCGCGGGCCATCCTGAGGGAGAGCCCGACACCGGAGCGCATGCGGCACATGGCCGACATGTTCCCGCACCTGGTGCGCGAACTGGAAAAGCCGCCAGTGGGCTTCGAGGAGATGGAGAAGCAGAAGCACGCGCTCGCTGAGGCGCTGACAGAGCTGATGATGGCGCTGGCTCATGTGCGCGATCACTTCGGCCAGGACCCGGAGTACAGCGCGCTGTTCGTCGAGGTCGAGAAGCCGTGGCGGAAAGTGTCGGCGCAGATCGAGGCGCTGCTGAGGATGGCTCGGTGACCAGAGCGCTGATCGCCGTCATCGCCGCGCTGGTGGTGGTGCTGGGCTGGCAGTCATGCCGACTGCATGACGCGCAGATCGCGCTGGAGCAGCAGCGCACCGCGGCCGAGACGGCTACGGCGGAGCGCGAGCGCCTCACGCGCGAGGCGAGCGAGGAGGCCCGGGACCGCGAGGACAGGCACACCCAGGCGCTGGCCGAGCTGGCTGCGCAGCACATGAGGGAGCGAGAGGACGATGCGAACGAGAAGCGCGCGGCTGTGGCCGCTGCTGTGCGTGCTGGTGAGCTCCGGCTGCGCGAGCACTGGACCTGCGCCGGTAGTGACGGCATGCCCGCGACCGGCGCCGCCGCCGGCGAGCGTGATGCGGCCGCCGAGCTACGAGCAGATGCTGCGGCACGAATTGTTCAGCTCGGGGCCCAGTGCGACGCCGACATCCGAGCAGCCCAAGCTGTGATCCGCGGGTACATGGAGTTGATGGGCGGATGGCACTAACGCCGAAGCAGGCGAGGTTCGTCTCGGAGTACCTGAAGGACCAGAACGCCACCCAGGCGGCGATCCGTGCCGGGTACAGCAGGGGGACCGCAAAGCAGCAGGGGTCCAGGCTGTTGACGAATGCTGACGTCGCAGCGGCCGTTGAGAAGGGGCAGAGCCGCGTGGCGGCGAAGGCCGAGATGACGGTGCAGGGTCACCTGGCGGACCTGAAGAAGCTCCGCGACGCCGCGGCCAAGAAGGGCCAGTACAGCGCAGCGATCTCGGCTGAGGTGGCTCGCGGCAAGGTGTCCGGCTACCACGTGGAGCACCACAAGCATTCTGGGGCGATTGGCACCTACGACCTGAAGAAGCTCTCCGATGACCAGCTTGATGCTCTCGAATCGATCCTCGGTCCGCTTGCCCACGCTGGCGGA
This sequence comes from Coralloluteibacterium thermophilum, assembly GCF_042654365.1. Lineage (NCBI taxonomy): Bacteria > Pseudomonadati > Pseudomonadota > Gammaproteobacteria > Lysobacterales > Lysobacteraceae > Coralloluteibacterium > Coralloluteibacterium thermophilum. The sequence continues at coordinate 26,250 of NZ_JBHSGG010000036.1, read as the reverse complement.
GATCTGGGCGGAGAGGGCGAGGCGGGAGGCTGAGCGCATCCGGGAGCGGTGCCAGTCGCTGAGCGGCTTCATCCGCGAGGCGTGGCACGTCCTGGAGCCGTCGCAGCCGTACGTGCACGGCTGGCACATCGACGCAATCTGCGAACACCTGGAGGCGGTCACCGAGGGCGACATCACCCGGCTGCTGATCAACATCCCGCCGGGGACCATGAAGTCGCTGGTGGCCAGCGTGTTCTGGCCGGCGTGGGAGTGGGGGCCGCGGGGTCTGCCGTCGATGCGGTACCTGACGACGTCCTACGCCGAGAAGTACGTCAAGCGCGACAGCCGGCGCATGCGCGACCTGGTGGCGTCTGACTGGTACCGGAGCCTGTGGCCGGAGATCGAGCTGCAGCGCGCCGGCGAGATGTCGTTCGCGAACACCCGCATGGGTAACCGCGAGGGGGTTCCGTTCCAGAGCCTGACCGGCGGCCGCGGCGACAGGGTGATCATCGACGACCCGCACTCCACCGAGACGGCGGAGAGCGACGCGGAGCGCGAGGCGACCACCCGCATCTTCCGCGAGTCGGTGCCCACCCGACTGAACAACCCGGCCTCGTCGGCCATCGTGGTGATCATGCAGCGCCTGCACGAGAAGGACGTGTCGGGCCAGATCCTGAGCCTGGGGCTCGGGTACGACCACCTGATGCTGCCGATGGAGTTCGACCCCCGGCGGCGCTGCAGCACGTCCATCGGCTTCGGGGACCCCCGCACGGTGGAGGGAGAGTTGCTGTTCCCCGAGCGCTTCCCGCGCGCGGTGATCGAGCGGGACAAGAAGGTGATGGGCGCCTACGCCGTCGCCGGGCAGTTCCAGCAGCAGCCGGCGCCGCGTTCGGGCGGCATGTTCCAGCGCGGCGACTTCGAGATCGTGGACGCTGCGCCTGCGACACCCAACAGGGTGCGGCGCTGGGACTTCGCGGCCACGGACCCGAAGAAGCAGAAGGGCTCAGGAGATCCGGACTGGACGGTCGGACTGCTGCTGAGCGAGTACCGCGGCACCTACTACGTCGAGCACGTGGTCAGGGATCGGAAGTCGCCCGCCGGCGTCGAGACCCTGCTGCGGAACACGGCAAGCCAGGACGGCAAGGCCCTGAAGATCGTCATCCCCCAGGACCCCGGCGCCGCCGGCAAGTCCAACGCGGCGCACCTGATCAAGCTGCTGGTCGGCTGGAACGTGCGCGCGGTGCTCGAGAGCGGCTCGAAGGTGGATCGAGCGAAGCCGGTGTCGGCGCAGGCCGAGGCCGGAAACATCAAGTTGGTCCGAGGCCCGTGGAACGAGGCCTTTCTGGAGGAGGTATCCATGTTTCCGAGCGGCGCACACGATGACCAGGTCGATGCGCTCTCTGGCGCGTTTGCCGAGCTGGTGACGGGCAGCACGTACAACCTCGGGGCCGCGCTGTGAGTGCTGTGCGGGCCCTCCGCGACGGACTGGTGAACCTGGTAGCGAACCTCGGCACCGGTCGGGACAAGGCAGCGCACAGCAGGTACGGCGAGCCGACCCTGACGGAGGAGGAGGCGGTCAACGCCTACCGGTCCGCCTGGCTGCCGCGGAAGATCGTGGACATTCCGGCTATGGACGCCTGCCGGAAGTGGCGAAGCTGGAACGCCGAGTCGGAGCAGGTGAGCGCCCTTGAGGCGGAGGAATCCCGCCTCGGTGTGCGTGGGAAGCTGCTGGACGCATTCATCAAGGCCCGCCTGTTCGGCGGCGCCGCCCTCTACATCGGAACCGGCGATTCCGACCCGTCGAAGCCCCTGAACCCGGAGAGGGTGAGGAAGGGCGGCGTCCGCCACCTCAACGTCCTGACCAGGCGCGTGCTGCAGGCGGGGGAGATCGATCGAGACCCGGAGTCACCGGGCTACGGGCTGCCTGCGTCCTACAAGCTCTCCGCGGGCGCCGGCATGCTGGACATCCACCCGTCCCGCCTGGTGATCCTGCGAGGCGCAGAGCTTCCGGACGCCGAGCTCGCGCCGCACCTGGCGGGCTGGGGTGACTCGGTGCTGACCGCCATCTATGCCGAGATCCTGCGCGCCGACAGCACCAGCGCCAACATCGCCTCGCTGGTGTTCGAGGCGAAGATCGACGTGATCAAGATCCCCGGCTTCATGTCCATGATGGCCGACCCGGCGTACGAGAAGCAGGTGCTGGACCGCCTGCGCCTGGCCGCGATGGCGAAAGGGATCAACGGCACGCTGGTGCTGGACAAGGAGGAGGAGTTCGAGCAGAAGACCAGCGAGTTCGGAAGCCTACGCGACGTCCTGCTGGCCTTCATGCAGCTGGTGTCCGGCGCGGCCGACATCCCCGTGACCCGACTGCTCGGGCAGTCGCCGGGCGGGCTCAACGCCAGCGGCGAGTCTGACATTCGCAACTACTACGACCGTATCCAGTCGATTCAGGAACTGGAGCTGGAACCTGCGATGGAGGTTCTGGACGAGTGCCTGATCCGGTCCGCACTGGGCACCCGGCCGCCGGAGGTGTTCTACACCTGGCGGAGCCTGTGGCAGACCAGCGAGAAGGAGCGGGCGGACATCGTCAAGACCACCGCCGAGAGCATCAAGGTCATCGCGGACACGCGCCTGATCCCCGACGAAGTGCTGAGCAAGGTGGCGGTGAACATGCTCACCGAGTCAGGTGGCGCGCCAGGGCTGGAATCGCAGATGGCCGAGTGGCTGGCCGAGAATCCGGACGGCATCGACCCCGACGGCGAGGAAGCGCGCGCCGCGGCCGCGCTGGAACCGAAGCCGGGCGAACGCGAGAATCTGGGAGACGCGGCACCGCGCTCGCTGTACGTGCGCCGCGACGTGCTCAACGTGGGCGAGATCCGCGCCTGGGCCGAGTCGCAGGGCATCCCGGACCTGGCCGACGACCTGCACGTCACCGTGGTCTATTCCCGGCAGCCTTTCGACTGGATCAAGGCCGGCAACGCCCGGGAGTGGAACGAGGACGGCCGCGACAAGCTGATCATCCCGGAGGGCGGGCCGCGCGCCGTGGAGCCGCTGGGCGGCATGTCGGCGGTGATCCTGTTCGCGTCCAGCCAGCTGGCCTGGCGCCATGAGGAGATCATCCGCGCGGGCGCCTCGCACGACTTCCCCGACTACACCCCGCACATCAGCCTGACGAAGTCGCCGGTCGACCTGTCGAGGGTCGAGCCGTACCGCGGCCGGATCGTGCTGGGGCCCGAGATCTTCGAAGAGATCCGCGAGGACTGACCCATGTTCCTGACAGACCGTGTCTCCGTCGGCGCAGTACGCCGAACCGGGGACGGATACCTCGTGGCCGATGCCAAGGTCGCGCGCACCGGCGTGCAGACCTATCTCGGCAGCGAAGTGGGTCGGCCCGATCTCCCGCTGGTGCGCCTGTATCGCCCGCCGGAAGAGGTCTTCGCCGCGGACGCGATGCGCAGCTACGCGCACCGGCCGATGACGCTGGAGCATCCGGCGACCTCGGTCACTGCCGACACCTGGTCCGACGTCGCCATCGGCCAGACCGGGAGCGAGGTGGTGCGCGATGGAGAGTTCGTCCGCGTCCCGCTGGTGCTGATGGATGCCGATGCGATCAAGGCCTACGAGGCCGGCAAGCGCGAGCTTTCCATGGGCTACAGCGCCGAGATCGTGTTCGAGGATGGGGTGACGCCGGCCGGCGAGCCCTACGACGCAGTGCAGAAGCAGCTGCGCATGAACCACCTGGCCCTGGTCAGCCGCGCACGCGGCGGGGCGGAGCTTCGCATCGGGGATGGGCGCGCCCCCGGTGGCTCGGATCCACGCGCCGACAACCCAACGAGGAACCACACCATGAGCGACACCAAGACCCGGACCGTCATGGTCGATGGGCTGCCGGTCGAGTGCACCGACGCCGCGGCCATCGCCATCGACAAGCTGCAGCGGCAGCTCACCGATGCCCAGTCCGCCAACCAGCGCCAGGCGGCCGAGCACGCCACTGCCATCGCGGCGAAGGACGCGGCACTCGCCAAGGCGGAAGCCGAGCGCGACGACGCCAAGGCCAAGATCCTGTCCGACGCCGACCTCGATGCCCGCGTCAAGGCCCGCGGCGACCTGATCGCCTCGGCCAAGGCGATCCACGACGCCGACTACACCGGCAAGTCCGATGCCGACATCCGCAAGGCTGTCGTCGTCGCCAAGCTCGGCGACGCCGCCGTGGCCGGCAAGTCCGATGCGTACATCGATGCCCGCTTCGACATCCTCGTCGAGGACTCGAAGAAGGACCCGGTCGCCCGCGCGCTGCGTGACGGTGCGACCGCCCGCACCGCGGTGAACGACAACGGGTACGCCGAGTCGGTCGCCGCCTTCAACCGCAACAAGGAGGCCTGAGCCATGGCACTGCAGACCGACTACAACGAGACCCAGCCGGCGGCCATCGCCGGTGCGCAGGCCACGATGATCCCGGCCACCATCATCTCGCGGAACGTCGAGGGTGCGCCCATCGGCTTCGGCGTGGCCGTCTCGCAGGGCGCTGCCGACAAGGGCATCGTCGCGGGCGGCGCCGAGTTCGTCGGTATCACCCTGCTGGACCGCTCCGCGGCCGGCGAGAACGACACCTTCCGCGTCGGCGACTCCGCGCGCGTCCTGACCAAGGGCGACATCTGGGTCGTCGCGGCGGGCGCCGTGAATGCCGGCGACGCCGTCGCTGTCGGCAGCAACGGTGCGTTCAGCGCCGCCGGCGAAGAAGACACCGCCATTCCTGGCGCCCGCTGGGACACCAGCACCACTGCGGCCGGCCAGCTGGCCGTGATCCGTCTCGGCTAAGGAGCCCAGAGCATGAATGCTGCAACCCCCCTGTTCGACGCGCAGTCCGCGCTCGGCTTCGTGGTCGCCCAGACCTCCATCATCGAGCCTGGCGTCTACCGCACCGTCTACCCGGACATCCAGTACCGCGACCTGATCCCGGTCGACACGTCCGGCTCCGAGTTCGCCACCTCGGTCACGTACTACTCGGCCGACCAGTACGGCAAGGCCGACTGGATCAACGGCAACGCGGACGACATCCCGAAGGCCGGCACCACCCGCGCCATGCACCAGACCCCGGTGCACACCGCCGGCATCGGCTACGGCTACGGGTGGGAGGAGATCGGCCGCGCGCAGCTGCTCGGCATCAACCTCTCGAACGAGGACGCCATGGCGGCGCGCCGTGCGGCCGAGGAGCTGGTCGACCGCGTGGCCCTGCGCGGTGACGCGACGAAGGGCTTCACCGGCCTGTTCAACGCCGCCGGCGTCACGCCCGTCGCCGCGACCACGGGCAACTGGCCGACCGCGACGCCGGTGGAGATCGTGGCGGACATGAACTCCGCGCTGCTCAACGTCTTCAACGGCACCGCAACCACCGCCATCGCGGACACCCTGCTGCTGCCCTGGTCGCGGTTCTTCCACATCAGCACCACGCCGATGAACGCGAACAGCGACACGACCATCCTGCAGTGGTTCCTGGCGAACAACGTGTTCACCGCAGCGACGGGTCGGCAGCTCACCGTCCGCGGCATCCGCGGCCTCGACACCGCCGGTGCTGGCGGCGTGGCGCGTCTGATCGCGTACCGCAACGATCCGCAGGTGCTGAAGCTCCATATGCCGATGCCGCACCGGTTCCTGCCGGTGTACCAGTCGGGCCCGCTGCGCTGGGACGTGCCCGGCGTGATGCGTCTCGGTGGCCTGGACGTGCGCCTCCCGAAGGAAGTCGTCTACATCGACGGCATCTGACCCACATGGCCCCGGTGCACGGCGCGCCGGGGCCTCTTCCGGAGAAGAGCAAATGGCAAGCGTCACGAACAACCACAACAGGCCGCTGGGCCTGCCGGACGGCACGACCCTGAATCCCGGTATCGCGACGAACGTCCCGAAGTGGGGCGAGGTCAGCAAGAACGCCGTGGTCAAGGTGTGGCAGGAGCGCGGCATCCTCACGGTGTCCGAGGAAGCGGTCCCCGCCGCAGACGAGAAGGCCGAGCTGCGAGCCAAGCTCGAGGAGCGTGGCGTGCAGTTCGACCGCCGCGCCGGCGTCGAGAAGCTCCGCGAGCTGCTCGCCGAGGCCGAGCAGGCCGGCGAGGCAGGCGAGGGCTGACCGATGAGCCACTACGGCACGCTCGCTGCGGCTGACGAGTACCACGCCGCCCGCGGGCGTGCCGAGTGGGTAGGCGCCAGCGAACCTGATCGCGCTGCGGCCCTCGTCCGAGGCAGCGACTACGTCGACCAGCGCTACGCGACGGCGGGGTGCGGCGCGACGTTCCCCGGCACGCGGACCGGAGGGCGCAACCAGGAGCGCGCATGGCCGCGCACCGGCGCTCAGGACCGCGACGGGAACGCGATCCCACCCGACCAGGTGCCGGCGGAGGTCGAGCGGGCCGCCTACGAGGCCGCCTATCGCGAGCTGCTGAACCCCGGAAGCCTCTCCCCTGACTACGTCCCGGCGCAGCAGGTCACCCGCGAGAAGGTGGGCCCGATCGAAGTCAGCTACGCGGGCAGCCAGGACGGCTCGGGCAGCCGCCCGGTGATCCCTGTGATCGACGAGATCCTTGCGGGGCTGCTGTTCCGCCCCTGCGGGATCGGCGTGCGAGTGGTCTGATGACGAATCCGATGTACAACCGGCTGCGAGAGACCGCGCAGCGCCTGATCGATACCTATGGGAAGGCGGGCTCAATCGTGCGCGAAGAGCGTTCGGGGCCGCCGCACGCGCCGGTGGTCACCCCCGTCGCGCACTCCTGCCGTCTGGTCGACACCGGGTACAGCCTCACCAACCGGGACGCGTCGGTGGTGCAGGTAGGCGACAAGGTCGGGGTCCTTTCCCCTGATGTGCCGGTGGAGCCTGGTCTGCACGACCGGTTGCGGATCGACGGGACCGACTACCGGCTGGTGGACCTCCAACCTCTGGATCCAGGCGGCGTCACGCTGCTGTTCGAGTACGTGGCGCGCATCTGATGGCGAAGCGCCTGAGCCGCCGCGAGTGGGAGCAACTGGCGATGCGACTTGAGCCGGAGGTGCGCGAGGCATTCCTGCGGGCTGTGTCGTCCATCCGCGGCGATGCGAGTGCGCGCATGGTGGAGGAGTTGCTTCGGAGTGGCCGTGGCGAGCTCATCACTGAGGCGCTCGGCATCAACGCGGCTCGGTTCTCGTCGGTGGCGGAGGCGATCCGCGCGGCCTACCTGCAAGGGGGGCTGCTCTCGGCGCTGGAGATTCCGCCCCTGCTGTCGCAGGCCCCGCTTGGCGGGCTGTGGCGGCCCTCGCGAGGCTACCGGGTCGCCTTCAACTTCGACATCACGAACCCGCAGGCGGAGTCGTGGCTACGCGAGCGCTCGTCGCAGCTGGTGACGCGCATCGTCAGCGAGCAGCGCGAGACGATCAGGATCACGCTCGCGGAGGGCATGGCCGCAGGGCGGAACCCGCGGCAGACCGCGCTGGACATCGTTGGCAGGGTGGGCGAGACGGGGCGCCGCTCCGGCGGCGTCGTCGGCCTCACGCCCCAGCAGGCGCAGTTCGTTGCGAACGCGCGTGGTGAACTGGCAGACCCGGAACGCATGGCGCGGTACTTCAGCCGGGAGCGCCGCGACAAGCGGTTCGACGCTACAGTGCGGAAGGCGATGAGGGAGGGCAGGCCCCTGTCTCCGGCGCAGATCGACAAGATCACAGGGCGTTACGCGGATCGCTTGCTGCAGTTGAGAGGGGAGGCCATTGCGCGCACGGAGACGCTGACGGGGATGAGCGCGGCGCGCGAAGAGGCGTACCGGCAGGCTATCGAGGCTGGGGACCTCGACCCGCGCAACGTCATCGGCACGTGGGGCGCGACAGGCGACAGCAAGACGCGCGACAGCCACGCCGCGATGGACGGGCAGGAGAGGCCCTTCGGGCAGCCATTCGTGACGCCCAGCGGCGCGCTGATGCGGTATCCGGGCGACACGGAGCTCGGCGCGGGGGTTGAGGAGACCATCCAGTGTCGCTGCATGAAGCGGTACAGGATCAACTACGCGGCGGAGGCGCAGCGTGTCCAAAGGTGACTTCGCGGCGCAGGTGAAAGCCTTCGCCGACAAGGCAAAGGCCCGGCAGGAGGCGATCTTCAAGGGCTCCGCGGCGCGCGTGCTGGAACGGGCGAGCACCCCGAAGGCGCAGGGAGGCCGGATGCCGGTCGATACAGGATTCCTGCGCAACTCGGCGCGCGCGTCGCTCAGTGGCGCACCCGATTCCAGCAGCGACGATCCGCCTCTGGTGTTCGCGCGAATGAAGGTGGGCGACACCACGACAGTCGGCTGGACTGCTGCCTACGCGCTGCGCATGGAGCACGGCTTCATGGGCGAGGACGCGCTGGGGCGGCGATACGCGCAGCAGGGGAATGGCTTCCTGACCGCCCAGGTGCAGAACTGGAGCTTCATCGTGAGCGAGGTGACCAGAGAGGTGGAGACGCAGATCCCATGAGCAGCGATGCGATCTACGATGCGTTCGCCACGCTCGCGGGTGAGTTTGCGGTGGGGCAGGGTGTGCCGGTGTCCTTTCCCGCAGTCGGCTTCACGCCCCCGGATGACGGCGCGTGGCTCGAACTCCAGTGGTTCCCGAACGACACGCAGAATTACGGTCGCGCGAACGATGCGCCCTCGCTGGTGCAGGGGTTTGCACAGGTCTCGGCGTGCACCCGCCCCGGCGCCGGCCTTGCGCCGGCAAACCGGCTGGCGGACGCCATCATCGACGCCTTCGGGAAGGGGGTCGAGTTCGGCGGCGTCCGCGTCTACCGGAAGCCATGGGCCCGATCCGTCATCATCGATCCGGATCGCGTGATGGTGCCGGTTACCATCATGTGGCGGGGGTTCCAGACCTGAGGCAGAATGCGGGCCGATCCCTCCATGGGCTTGGATGATGTCTGATAACAAGGTGGTCAACCTGGCACTGGTGGCCTCCGGCGACCCGAGCGAGGTGGCGAAGGCGGTTGGCGAGCTGCGGACGCGCCTGCCGGGGATGATCGAGTATCAGCGGATCATGGCGCGCTTGCAGCGCGAGGCCTATCTGGCGTACCTCGCCGAGGGCTTCACGCCGAAGCAGGCGCTCGACCTAGCGAAGGAGGTTCGGCCTTGAGGATCATTCTGCTGGCGGCAGTGCTGGCGCTGACGGCATGCGCGCAGGCCGTTCCCGAGCCTCGCTTCCGTGCTCAAGAGGAGGTCACGCTGACCGACGACGCCTACGGGTGTCAGTCGATTCGGGATCTGCAAACGGTAATGGGCCACCGCGCGCGTGGTGAATACAGTGCGGCTGCTGCGGTCTTGGCTCGCGGGAACCATTGGTGCTTCGACCGTGCAGGCACCGAACACGCATTCACCGTCTTCCAAGTGCGAGGCGACGCCGTACAGATCGGCATCGGGACAATCGATCAGTACCGCGCGCGTGATGACTGGACGGAGATCGACCCTCTTCAGCAGTACTGGGTGCAGGCCCGGCATCTGGTGCCCGTAGCAGCAGGTGATAACGGGCAGAGGTAGAACACCATCCCGCCATTCCAAAGGCCCGCCATGCGCGGGCCTTCTTCGTTTCCGGCCCCCGGAACCACCACCCGCCTCGCGCGGGTTTTCTTGTGCCCATCGTGAGGAATCGACCATGGCAGATACTGCCTACACCCACAGCAACAACAGCTTCGCGATCTGCGTGGAGCCGCAGAATTCCAACCTCGATGCCGCGGCCTTCGCGGCGCTGGAGTACGTGGAGGTCGCTGGCATCGGCAATGTCGGCGAGCGCGGCATCTCCACGAACATCGTCAACTACGACACGTGGAACTCCCTCGTCATCTCCAAGGGCAAGGGCCTGACGGACGCCGGCAACGCCGAAGTCGAGATGCTGCGCGTACCCACCGACCCCGGCCAGGTCGCCATGCGCACTGCCGGCGCGCCGACGAACAAGAACAACTACGCCTTCCGGGAAACCCTCCAGGACGGCACCTTCCGCTACTACCGCGCCCTCGTGTCCGGCCCTCGCCACCCCGGTGGCCGCAATGAGGACTTCGACCTTGACGTCTACACGCTCGGCCTGAACCAGGCGACGCTGGACGTGCCGCCCACCCCGTAACCGCATATCCGGGGGATAGGGCGCGCGCCTGACACGGCGGCCTGATCCGACCGCCTTCCCCCGGATTCCCTTTCGGATCGCATCACGAGGATCACCATGACCGACATCGCAACCATCGTCGCCAGCGAGCGCACGATCCAGATCAAGCACCCCGCCACCGGCGCGCCGCTCGGCTTGGCGCTGACCATCCGTCCGGATTCGCACCCGGAGGTCAAGAAGGCGCGCCGCGCCATCTTCAACGAGCGGCTGAAGGCCGACGCCCCGGCCAGCGCCGAGCAGCTTGAGGAGGGCCAGACCTCCGTCATGGTTGCCGCGGTGGCTGCCTGGGAGTGGTCGGGTGATGCGACCTACCGGGGCAAGAAGCCGCGCTTGGACGAGAGCACCCTTCGCGAGGTGCTGTCCACGCTGCCGTGGGTACGCGACCAGCTGGCGACCGAGCTGGGGAACGACGCCGCTTTTTTTCCGAGCTGACGGACCGAGTCGCCGAGTGCGTCCGGGTGTTCGTCCGCTATGACATACCCGACGAACGCGGCGAGACGAGGCGGGCGCGCAATGCCCGCTTCGGCCAGCCGGCGCCAAAGCCTGAGATCCCGCCACCGGCAGCGCACGTCTGGGGTTGGTTCTGGGCGCTGTCGAACCGGCGCCGTAGCGGGCCAGAGCCGCTCACCTACGCTGAGGTTGGTGAGTGGCAGCGACTCACCGGGACGCCGGTCCGTCCGGAAGAGGTGGAGATGATCATGCGGATGGACGACGCCTACTTGGACGAGACCCGCAAAGAGCAGCGTGCCGCGGTTGAGCGCGAGCGCGAGAAGTCACGGAGGTAGCCAATGGACATCGCACAGCTCGGATACGCGGTCGATTCCAGCGCCCTCTTGAAGGGCGAGCAGGCGCTGGAGAGGACGGCCGAGGCTGCGGAGAAGGCCGGCGGCGCAGCAGCGAAGCTGGAGCGGGACTTCGAGAGTCTGCAGCGCGCCGCCGGGCAGGCCTCGGGCGGCATCGCGGCGTCTCTGGCGGACCAGGAGGACCGCTACCGCCAGATCGCACAGCGAGGGCTGGAGTACGCGGAGTCGATGCGGTCGGCGAACCTCTCGGAGCGTGCGCTGGCGGAGGCTGCTCGCGAAGCCGCGGCCGGGATCGACATGAAGGCGGCCGTGATGGCCCGCGCAGGCACCGAACAGGAGCGCATGGCCGAGCGGGTGGCGCGCCTCCAGGCGGCGGAGGCCCGGGCCGCCCAAGAAACCGCGGCCGCGGCGCGCGCGACACAGCTACGCGAGCTGAACCTGCGGAAGCTGATCGGGCAGATCGACCCGACCGTCGCGAAGCTGGAGCGGCTGGCGTCGCTCGAGCAGCAACTGGAGCGGGCGAGCGAGCTCGGAGCCCTGTCGCCCGAGGTCTTCGCGCAGTACCAAGCGAAGCTGGATGCCGTGCGGGCGGCAACCCTGAATGTCGGGGCAGCGTCGGACATCACGACGAAGAGCCTTGGTCGACTGAACCTGCAGTCGGTGGAAGCTCAGCAGTCGGTGGCCGCGCTGGTTCGCGCGGTCGCGAGCGGCCAGTGGGGGCAGGCGCAGTCCAGCATCACGTCGCTCACGGCGCGTACCGGCGCCCTGGGTGGCGCATTCACAGGTGTCGGCCTGGCCGTCGGTGGCGTGCTCGGTGGACTCGCTACGTTCGGCGTCATGGCCGGCAAGGGGCACTTCGAGGCTCGCCGCCTCGAGGGAGTCATCATCGGGATGGGGAACTCGGCCGGCGTCACAACTGGGCAGATGCTGGCTCTGCGCAATGAGATCGGCCACGCGACCCGCGACTACGGCGGCGCCACCGACGCAATCAACCGACTCCTTCTGTCCGGGAAGGCCACTGGCGATGTCCTGGAGGGCGTCGTGCGCTCGGCGGCGCAGCTATCTCGGCTCACCGGCCAGTCCATCACTGCAGCTGCGAGCGAGATCGCGTCGCTTGCCGAAGGCGGCGATGAAGCTCTGACGAGGTTGAACGACAGGTACAACTTCCTCACGAGGGACACCTACCTGCACATCGAGGCGCTGCGCCAGCAGAAAGGCGACCTCGATGCGAACAGGGCCGCGGTCGCCGAGCTCGAGCGGGTCATGACGGAGCGCTCGGAGAAGATGGTCGAGCAGGCCGGCTACGTAGAGCGCGCGTGGCTCGCGGTGACGCGCGCGTTCAAGAGCGCGGTTCAGGAGGCGAAGGATTTCGGCCGGACGGACCTCGACCGGCAGATCGTGGTGCTGGAACGGCAGATCAGCGCGCTCGCGCGGAGCGCAGAGGGCTACTACGACGGCGGGGCGTACCTCAACAGTCTGCGGGACCAGCTTTCGGCGCTCCAGGACCAGAAGGCCGAGCTGGAGGCGGCCGCCGCCGCGGAAGCGCAGAGGAGCCAGCACCAGCGGGAGCTGATCGAAACGGAGCGCGAGCTCAAGAAGGCGCGCGAGGAAGCCGAGGCGGCGCACGACCGCCGCCTCGTTCAGATGGATCGCGAGCTCGCCAAGCAGCGCGAGATCAACGAGGTCAACGCGATCTTCAACGCGCTGGCCGTCGACGACGCTCGGCATTTCGACGGCTCGCGCGAGCGCATGCTGGCGGAGATCGAGCGGAAGTACGCGGCAGTGGCGCAGAGGGCGACTGTTGCTCGCGAGCGGGTGAGCGAAGAAGAGCGCGCCGCCCAGCGTCTGCTTCAGCAGTACCAGTCCGCCGAGGCCTCGTTGGCACGGCAGATCGCTCTGTACGGCCAGGCCGGCCGCGCCGCGGCGATGGCCTACGACACGGCGCACGGCGCGCTGGCGGGCCTGGATGCGACTCAGAAGTCCGTCCTGATGGACATGGCGCAGTGGCTCGACTTCCTCGATGAAATGCGGGACATCGAGGGGCTCTGGGCTGAGATCGAGGCCGACCACAAGAAGGTCATGGGCCAGGTCGAGCAGGCCTACGGCGGCATGAGCGAGCACGCCCGCCAGGCCGCCCGGAACATGCAGAGCCACTTCGCCGACTTCCTGTTCGATCCGTTCGCCGACGGGACGAAGAGCATGGGACGCGCCTTCAGCGACACGCTGAGGAGGATGCTCGCCGAGGCTGCTGCGTCGAAGATCTTCGGTGTGATCGGCACCGCGATGACGGGGTACACCGGCGCAGGCGCCGGGTTCGTCAACGCGTTCGGCGGCGTGCTCCAGGGCGGAGGAGGGCGGGAGTACGGCGGAAGCGTCAATCGAAACCGCGCGTATCGCACCGGCGAGCGCAACAAACCGGAGCTGCTCACCACGCCGAGCGGGCAGTACCTGATCCCCGGCGAGAACGGGCGCGTCGATCCGATCCGCGCCGCACAGCCCGCCAACCGTGCCGGCATGGGGTCGCCGCAGGTGAACATCCACCTGCACGGGGCACCAGAAGGCGCCACGGCCACCGCACGGCAGAACGACACCGGAGGCTTCGACGTGGAGGTGATGCTCAACCAGATCGAGAACCGCATGGCCTCCCGCATCGCTCAGGGCACGGGCTCCATGTACGTGGCGCAGAAGGCCCGCTTCGGATTGAAGGATCGCGTCTGATGGCTACGCTCCCCAGCTATGTCGATGTCAGGATGTCGTCGTGGTCAGAGGCGATCAAGCCGAACGTGGAAGTGGTCGAGATGGAGCGAGGACCCGACAAGTACCGGGTTCTGAACTCGCGCGCGACCGTGAGGATGTCGTGCGCTCTCCTGTTCAGGACGACGCAGGATGACCTCGATTTCCTGGACTGGTACTTCGACGTGATCGAGCAGGTCAACTACTTCACGATGACCCACCCCCGCACCGGACAGCAGATCCAGGCGAGATTCGTGCACGGCGACATCGGCGAGGTTCGATCGATCTCCGGCACTGACGGGCTTTGGCAGCGTGATGCGGTGATCGAGTACATGAAGTAGGATCGCGCGCATGAACAAGATCCTCGCCCTCGCTTTCGCCGGCCTCCTCGCGGGCTGTGCATCGACCTCTGCGGTCGAGAGCCAACAGATGTCCCACATGGAGCCCCGCGTGACCTACACGACGAGCAGATCCGTCGATGAGGCGCTGGAGTGCATCGAGACGGGTGTGCGACCCGTTACTAAAAGCGGGCACAACGTATCTACCGCGGAGGACGGCGATGCGCGGATCCTCTGGGTGACAGTGTTGGCGAATCCTGTGATCGCCGTTCGCGTGGAGCCCGTCGAGGATGGGGCGTACGTCGAGTATCGCTCCCGTTTCAAAGCGGGGATGGCGAATTACACGACCGCGGTTCTGACCTGCCGCTAGCGCCCAGCGGCACCCCACCAACCGAAGCCCCGCCCACGTGCGGGGCTTCTTCGTTATTGGCCCGCCGTGTGCGGGCTTCGCCGTTTCTGGAGCCCTGATGACCTTCCTCGAATGCACCCAGCGCGTCACCGACACCGGCGGAGTGCTGGTGTTCCTGGAGATCGAATCGCCGTCCTTCAGCGGCCCCATGCACATCGTCAGCGACACCCAGGACTGGGTGAGCAACGGCCGGACCTACATCGGCCTCCCGTTCGGCTTTCGGCTGCCGGAGGACAGAGCGGGCAGCGCACCGCGCGCCGAGCTCGTGATGTCCAACGTTGGCCGCGGCATCACCGAGGAGCTGGAACGCCTGGGCCCGAACGAGACGGTGATGGCGAAGCTGATGATCAGTCACCGCAGGAACCCGAACCTCATCGCGCGGACTTTCTTCCTGCCTCTGACGGCGGTTTCCGTCAATGCGGGCCTGGCCACTGCGCAGGCCGGCGTGGACTACCTGATGCGCCAGCAGGCCGTGCAGTTGCGCGGCACCCCCTACACCCTGCCGGGCCTGTTCTGAGCCCGGTGCAACCTGAGGAGAAACGCATGTCGATTCGGATCGTCGAGGCAGTCGAGATCACCCCGGAACAGTTGCGGGAGCGCCTGGAGGCGTTCGCGAAGCACTGGACCGCCACGAGCAAGGACACGGAATTCCCGTACGGGAAGGGCACCTTCCTGCGGTTCGTGCCGCAGATGGCCGATGCGCTACGCGTCGGCGCCGACAACCCGGTGCTGGTCGTGCAGCGGCCGCGTGGATCCACCACGGCCACCATCGCGTTCCTCAACCAACACGGCGTCATCCAGACGCATGCGTTCAACGCGACGCAGGTGCGCCCGCTGGAGGACGTCACTGTCGCGGAACCGGTGGACGACTGATGCATCTCTCGGACGTCGAGCGCTACGTCGGCATCCCCTACGACAAGGATGCGGCCGACTGCGCGGACCTGGTCGTCCTGGTCCAGCGCGAGCTGTTCGGCCGCGAGGTGCGTCTGCCGCAGGCCCGTTCCCGCGGCGCGCGCGGGTCAGCACAGCTCGCGCGCGTACACACCGAGTACGCGCGGCGTACCGACACCCCTACCGACGGCGACCTGGTGCTGATGTACGAGGACGGCAGGCTGGGTCACGCCGGCGTCTACTTCTGGCTGGCGCACGAGGGCTGGGTGCTGCACAGCAACGAGCGCAGCGGATGCAGCGTTCTGCACCGCGTGCGCGAACTCGCCGATTTCGGCGCGCCGGTCGAGGGCATCTACGCATGGGTGTGATGGAGGACATGGGGCGGCTGATCGTTACGCCGCATCCTGCGACGCTCGAAGGGCAGACCAACCAGCCCGCCGACCTTCAGCCGGGCGAGACGCTGTACGCGTTCCTGCGGCGCAACGTCCCCGACTTCGAGGACAACACGTGGGAGGTCTGCATCGGCGGCCGCAAGATTCCGCCTGAGCTGTGGATGCACGTCCGCCCGAAGCATGGGCAGATGATCGAGGTGCGCGGCGACCTCGGTCGGCAGGCGCTGTACCTGGTTGCGATGGTCGCGCTGACGTACTTCACGTTCGGCATCGGCACGGGCGCCATGGCTGCCGGCGGTGGAGCATGGGGCGCGGGCGTCGTCAGCGTGTACGGCGGCACGCTGGGCGCCGCGGCGGCCTTCGTAGCCGGGTCCGTCCTGATCAACAAGGCGCTCGGCCCAAAGCTGGAATCGCCTGGCGGGCAGGAGCGCGACAGCGTCTACTCGATCAGCGGCTCGCGCAACCAGGCCCGGCCCTACGAGCCGGTGCCGCTGTTGTTCGGCAGCGTGCGCATCGCACCCGACCTCGCGAGCGCGCCGTACACCTGGTACGAAGGCGACGACCAGATCCTCGGCATGGTGCTCAACGCGGGCATCAACGTCCACAACATCGAGGCGGTCTACAACGGCGACGCGCTGCTGTCGTCGTTCGAGGGCACGCAGGTCTACGTCAACGGCTTTTCGGGCATGCCCGACCAGCCGATCCCGCTGTACAGCAACGCCGACACCATAGACGGCGGCGAGCTGGAGCGCCTGCAGTGGGTGCAGCGGACGACGTCGCCGGACACCGTCCGCATCCAGATCAACATCGAGTACATCCTCGCCGACACCACCAGCAAGGGGAAGCCGCACACGTCGCGCGAGCGGGTCGTTGCGGAGTACCGTCCGGTGGGCACGACGGCGTGGCTGCCGCTGGCGACGGTGCAGTACGCCAACAACAAGCACGAGACCAAGAGGGCAACCATCGCGCGCGACGTGGCGCGTGGGCAGTACGACGTGCGCGTCCGTCGCCTGGGCGAGGCGTTCGAGCCGGTCACGGGAAACGACAACGGCTTCGCGCAGTTCCAGTGGACGACGCTCACGAGCGTGCAGGCCGACGAAGCGGACTACGCCGGCCTCGCGCGCATCGGCGTGCAGATCAAGGCGACCGGCCAGCTCACAGGCGCACCCGACGAGCTGCGGGTGGTCGCGCACGCCCGTCCGACCCCGGTCTGGAACGGATCGCAGTGGGTCACCGAGCAGACCAGCAACCCCGGCGCGCAGATCCTGCAGTACGCCCGCGGCATCCACGACCAGAACGGGAAGCGCATCGCCGGCCTCGGCCTGAGCGACGAACAGATCGACATCCCCGCGCTGCAGGCGTTCATGCTGCACTGCGCGGCCAACGGCTACCGCTACGACTTCTACGTGCGCGGCGCGCGCAGCCATCAGGAGATGCTCGACAGCATCGCGCTCGCGGGCTTAGGGCAGATCACATGGGCTGGTGGCCGCCTCTCCGTGACCTGGGCGGCCGACGGGCAGCCGCTCGGCGGCGTCGTCAACATGGCGACGATCAAGCGTGGGTCGTTCCAGGTGGACTACACGCTCGCCAACGCGGCCGATGGCATCGAGTACACCTACGTCGATCGCACCGACTGGACGACCAAGACCATTCGCGTGCCGGCGCCTGGTGTCACCACGATGCTCAACCCGGCGCAGCTTTCCGGCGAAGGCATCACGAGCGAGGAGCACGCTGCGAAGCTCGCGCGTTACCACCTCGCGCAGTCCCTGTATCAGTACAAGGACATCACCTTCTCCACTGACCTTGAGCACCTTTCCTACCGCCGGCTGAGCATCCTCGCGCTCCAGCACGACCTCACGCAGTGGGGCTACGGCGGCCGACTGGTGTCGGCGACGATGGGGGCAGGGCGCCTGGTGACGCTGACGCTTGACGAGCCCGTGCCGGCGCCGGCCAGCGGCAATGCCTTCATCGGTCTGCGCATCCCGGGCGAAGAGGTCTACCGGGTGTTCCAGGTGCAGACCTTCGCCGGCGAGAGCCGCGAGATCCGGTTGCTTGAGGCTTGGCCCGAGGACGCTGCCGTCCCGGGCAACGACGACGAGAACCCGGCCCACGACACCATCTGGATCTACGATTTCAAGCAGACGCCCGGCTACCGCGTCCGCGTCGTCGCCATCGAGCCCGAGAGCGACCTGAAGGGGGCGAGCGTTGCCGTCGTGCCGGAGCCGCCCGAGTTCTGGCACTACGTCAACACCGGCGAGTACATCCCCCCGGCGAACCAGTCCCTGCTCTCCACGCGCCCCGTCGCGAGCAACGCGCGCGTTGATGAGGTGCAGACGATTCAGGGCGATACGGTGTTCACCGAGCTGGTGGTCACGTTCGACCTCAAGGGCCACGCCGCGCACACCGCGATCTTCGCCGCGCACGACGGCGGTGAGATGGTCCGCGTCGCAGACACACTGGGCCAGAGCGCGCGCTTCCGCATCTCCGCGGCCGGCACGTACACGATCGTCGTCCGGCCCTACAGCGTTGATGGCGTCGCCGGCGGCGTCGCTACGGTCATCTACAGCACTGTCGCGACCGAGATTCCGCCCGTCGGGTTCGACCACTTCTCGGTCGATGAAGTGCCCGGCGGCCTGCGCCGCTACACGTGGGGCTACGCGCCCACCAGCATCGAGCCTGCGGACCTGGCCGGCGCGGAGATCCGCTACCTGCCGGGCACGCTCATGGCGCCAGTGTGGGACCAGATGATCGCCATCGGCGAGGGCTTCCACACCGCGGCGTTCGAGGCGGCGGTGCCGCCGGCTGGCGAGTGGACATTCGCCATCCGCGCGCGCAACACCTCGGGGCTCCTCTCGCATGAGATCCTCGTCCTCCACCGCACGCTGTCGCTCAACCTCGGCGAGCAGATCGAGGTAATCGGCGACGGCATCGAGCAGGTGATCGTCGATACCGAGCAGCTCCGCAACGAGATGCTCGCGGACTTCGCGGACATGCAGGACCGCGTTGACGAGGTGCGGGCGTACGCGGAGGCGGAGGTTGCGGCGCTGCTGGCCAACGCCGCGGCGCTGCGCGACGACATCGACCAAGTCATCGCCGACGTGTCGGAGTGGGACGCCGACATCGACGGCATCCAGCTCCAGCTCACGCAGGTGCAGACCAAGGCAGACGGCGCCGTCAGCGACCTCGCGCTGCTCGGCGCGCGCAACGCCACCGGCACCGCGTACGTGCTCAACGGCGACACTGTGCAGGTCGCCCAGGGCGAGACCCTGGCGCAGTGGCGCAACAGCGTGCAGGCCGCGCAGGGTGCGCTCGGCGCGCGTATCGACGGCGAGACATCGGCGCGTGTCGCGGGTGACGAGGCCAACGCGACCGCGATCACTGCGCTGCAGGTCGAGCTTGCGGACAAGGCGACTGTCCAGCAGGTCAGCGAGGCGGTCAACAGGATCATCCAGACCGAGCAGGGGCTGGAGGCTGAGGGCGCTCGCATCGATCTCGTTGTCGCGCAGCTTTCTGAGCAGGCGTTCCGCGCCGAGGTGACGTGGGAGATGCGCGCGGCCTGGCTCACGTGGTCCGCCGCGAACGCGAGCGTCGCCATGTTCCCGGATAGCGACCAGTCGTCGCGCGGCGCCGCGGCAATCACGACCACGGCGACGGACCCGCAGTTTCTGTCGCCGGCATTTTCGGTGCCCGGCGCTCGAAACCGGCGCGTGCGCGCGAAGGTGCGGCTGAGGAACTTCGCCGGCTCGACGTGGGAGGGCACGCTGTACTTTGCTACCGCCACGGCCGGCATCGGCGCGAGTGGGCAGACCGCTATCACGCCACGGCCCACCGGCAACGGTTGGTCGATTGTCGAGTGGGACATGTCGGGTAACACCGCGTGGCGCGAGGGGACCATCACTCGAATCCGTCTCGATTTCGCCGGAGCCGGCATTGGCGGCATCGTCGATGTGATGTGGGTGGCTATCGGCGACGCCGATACCGACAGCCCGCCTGCGTCCGCGTACGCGTTGTCGATCACCGAGGCGGGGGTGCGTCAGGCCGCGAACGAGCTGGTCGCACAGTCGCAGCGGATCGATGCGAGCGAAAGTCGAATCGTCGCCGTCGAGACCGCGCAGGTGGCGACCGCCAGCGACCTGCAGTCCACCCGGCAAACGGTCACGCAGCAGGGCAACCAGATCACCGCCGAGTCTGTCAGGCTCGATGGTGTCGTCGCGAAAACAGGCGAGCTGGACTTTGTCGCCGACTGGCGTTGGAGTTTCGTCGGGGCTAACACGTCTCCGCCGTGGGCCATTGCCGGAGGGCGGTTTGAGCAGTTCCCCGCAGCTAGTAATTTCGGCGCCATCGTCATTGTCTCGACCAGCAACGACCCTCAGTTCATTTCACCGGACGGTCTGAGGATCAACGGTAATCAGAGTTACATGGTGCGCGCCCTGGTCCGCCGCCGGACGGCCGGCCTATGGGACGGCCGTTTGTTCTGGCAGAACGAGGATGGAGGGTTCAGCGCAGCGCGTTCCGCCGTGACGCCAACGCCCGGGAACAACGGTAGCTGGGTGCTGCTGGAATGGGACCTCTCGGCCGACGCCGCGTGGCGCGGCAAAACAATCAGCCGGCTGCGCGTTGATTTTGAGGCGTCGTCGCCGGCTACTACTGATGTGCAGTGGATCGCGGTAGGCGCTCCGGGTGTGCCGAGTGGCTACGCGAGCGGCGTGTCCGAGATGGGCGTGCGCGTCGTCGAAGCTGAGGGACGCCTGCAGAGCGCCGAGGCGCGCTACACGTTCGCGCTCAATGCGGGCGGCGACACGGTAGGCATGCAGGCCATCGCAGGCGGCAGCATCTCGTTGATCCGCTTCCTCTCCGAGCATGTGCACTTCGTCAGCTCGGACGGCAGTTTCTCGCTGCAGAACGGCGTAGCGATCTGGCGGGCCGGGAACTACATGAAAGTCATCGGCCCGAATGGATTCGGCCAGAACAGCGAAATGGTGGTGTGGTACGGCCCGTATCAGTCGAACCTCGCGAACTGCAGGCGGAGCAACGCGATCAGCTACGAGACGCGGAACGGGCTCGCGTACTGGGGCGGCCAGATTTTTGCCGGAACGCTCTCGACATCGAGGCAGAATCGAGACCTCGGCGCCTCCACGGAGGTCTCCGTTTCGACCGGGACGAACGGTGGTCCTATCGCCGTGAATTTCAGTTATCAGTATCAGGAGAACCGGGTCGGTCGCATCAATGCGACCTTCAGCGCCGGCGCCGGATCGAACAGCGCTCGCGTGCGACTGTTCCGCAGGATTGGAGCAGGCGCCGAAGTGCAGGTGGCGAGCTTCATGGCGACCGGCATACTCTACATCGACAACAGTTCCAGCAGCCCGGACGGCGGCCGCCCAGTGGCGAACACGAGTATCGACGGCTCGCAGACGTGGATCGATAACGACGGCGGCACGGGGAACCGGACATACCGCGTTGTGATGGACCAGCGGCAGATTCAGGCGGTGAACCAATCCGGAGGCAGCGGCACTGAGCCGGCTAATTCGTTGTATCAGAACCTCGGTATCACAACATCGGAGGGCTGAACATGGGCAACTTGCGTTTCCGCGAGGCCGCACCAGGACTCACTGTGGAGCTGATCGCTACCCGTATCAATTTCGACTACACCCCGCCGCAGCATGAGGGCGATGTGGGAGATGTCCTGGCGACGTGGTGGGGCCGATGGCACCAGCCCGTCGCCGGCGGCTACGTGCCGTTCGGCGACTCGGGCCGCACGATGCAGACGCGGTTGAGCGAGCACGCCGACGCGTCCGTCGATGCGGGGATCGACCCCGTCACCGGGGCGTCGCTCAACATCAGCCCGCTGGGCGCCCTCCAGTGGCTCAAGGCGTGGTACGACTACCAGTGCAACGCCGAGACGGCGCCCCCGCCGCCGGAGCCCGATCCGCAGCCGGACCCCGAGCCCGAGAGTAGCGGCGACTGAGACACCGCCGGCGCATCATGCCGGCATGTCCGCAGAGCCCGACATCCCGCCGCTCGTCTGGGGCCCAATGGTCTACGGCCAGGTGTTCGACAGCATCCAGATGCTCGCGTTCTCCGGCCCGCTACGGGCCATCCCGCTCGCGCGCGTGCAGCAGCGTGTCGGCGGCGACTGGCTCGTCGGCGTCAACCAGCACTACATCTGGGAGCGTCGTCTGCACGCGGTCGCGCCGAGCGAGCGGCTCGCGATGCGCTGGGCGGAGCGCTGGGCCGAGGCCAACCGGGCGAGGCTCTATGAGGAGGTCCTCGACCGGCACCGGCACCCGGAGCGGTACCGGTTTCGGCCGCGAGCCGACGAACGGTAGGCTGGTCCTGTTGACTCGTTCGCCGAGTCATGAGATGATGTGTCCACGGTCAGGGCAGCCTGACACCGCGCCTCGGGAACAGGGGCAGGAGACCACGATGAACTTCAGCGATTTCGTCACCGACATCCTGGGCCTTCAGGAGGGCCTGATGTCCGATGGCCAGCGCAGCGAGGCGCAGGCCGCATACACCGCCTGGACGAAGCAGTCCGAAACCCGTAACAAGTGGAAGGCCGGGCAGAAGGTGCTGGCCGACCGCGCCGTCGCCGCGCTGTTCGGCGGCAAGGCTCTTACGGGCAGCACGAAGCAGAAAGTCTGGGCCGAGAAGATCCGCGCCGAGAAGCTTCGGGGTGAAAAACTTCCCTTCTCCGCATATGAGCGCAACGAGATGACGGACGCGCAGGCTGTGCTCGCATGCGCCCCGGCCGGCCTCGGCAAGAGCGCGCATTTCTGGATCGAGAATCGCGACCGTAAGCCGTCTGAGATCGGCAGCTTCTTCGAGACGCAGAAGCGCCTGCTGGCCGAAGCGCAGGCCCTGCGCCAGGCCGGCAAGATGGAAGAGTTCAAGGCCGCCGCCGAGGCGTACAACAATCTCACTGCAGAATGGGGGTTCACGAAATGAGTCAGGACATTATCCCGCTGGACGCCACGCGCGGCCGAGACGAGCAGCTCGTGGGGCATGTCGCCGAAGGTGAGGTGTGGGCGAGCATTCGCGACAGCGGGAATGGAATTAACTTCATTTCCGCGCCTCGCGGGTCTCTGAAACCCGGGCAAGTCATCGACATCGTTGGATTCAGCGACGCCACGGAATCGCGCATGGGGCCGCTGATCGGGTGGCGGAAGTTCAGCCGCGGAAAGTACGTTGTCGGCGACGAGCACTTCGGAGCGGACGAGAATGAATCGTACTGGCCTGTAGCGCGTGCAGCTCCGTGACTATCAGCAGGACATCTTCGAGCAGCTCACTGCGAGCTGCTCGAACGATATCGTGCAACTCGACACAGGTGCCGGGAAGACGCCGATCGAGGCCGCGCTGGCGCAGTGGGCGCCGCACTGCCTGCTGGTGGCCCATCGCAACATCCTGATAACTCAGATCAGCGAGAAGCTGGCCGCATTCGGGCTTGAGCACGACACGATCAGCACGGAACACACGCGACGGCGGTGCATGGCAGCGCATCGTGCGCACGGCCGCAGCTTTATCGTGCGGGGACATGCGACACGCCGGGTCGCGTCGATGCAGTCTATCGTATCAGCTGTCAAGCATCATCGGTTCGACATCGACACGTCGTTGCCATGGCTGATCGTGATCGACGAGGCGCATCACGTCATCCCCGACAACATGTGGGGCAGCCTGCGCACGCTGTTTCCGCATGCACGCATCATTGGCTTCACTGCGACGCCAGCACGCATGGACGGCGATAGCCTGCACGTGGACAAGGGCGGTCTGTTCGACAGGCTGGTGCAGGCGTCAAGCCTGGCGGGCGACAGCGTGCGTGCGTTGATCGATCGCGGCTACTTGTCAGGCTTCCGAGCGTATGCCGCGCGCACGTCGTACAACATCGAAGAACGCATGACGTGGCGAGAACGCGAGCAGAAACTTGTTGACGATCTCACACGCGAAGCTATGGGATTACCGGCTGGCTCCGGTGAGCGTGCCATCTTCCACGCACCGCGCAAGGGGCTGGACTGGGACAGCGGCGTTCTGGAATTGATGGGCGATCCTGTCGAGGAGTACAAGCGCGTCGCGAACGGAACGCGCGCAATTTTAATGGCCCCGGCAATCAAGAGCGCCGAAGCGTTCGCGGTAGACTTCAGGACCGCGGGCATCCCGGCGGCCTGCATCAACAGCACGCAGTCCCCTGCGGAGATTGCCAGGCTGCTGGATGCGTTCCGGCGCGGACAGGTGCTGGTGCTGACGAACGTGGACATGGTTGGCGAGGGCTTCGACTTGCCCGCGTGCGAAACGCTGATCATCGCGACGCGCACAGCGAGCTTCCCGCGCTACCGGCAGTGGTGCGGGCGCGTCTTGCGTCCCGACCCGGGCAAGCAGCAGGCAACGATCATCGACTTGACGGGCATGATCGCGCAGCACGGTATGCCGGACGAGCCCGTCGAGTGGGATCTTCTCAATCCGCCCTGCGGACCGAAGACGAAGCGTCATGTGCCGTGCGATGACTGCGGCATGTTCTACCTGTTCAAACTGGAGCAGTGCCCCGAATGCGGCGCCCCGAATCGCTGGCTGGACGAAGGCCAAGCTTTCGCCCCGGGAAGTTACCAGTTCGACATCCGATACATCGACCAAGCCTTCCGCGGCTATGTGATTCGCGAGCGGCAGCAGGCTCAGAACGCGGAGCGCATGCGAACCGAGATGCTGCGGCCGTACGACGGCTTCGGCGGTGACCTTGTTGGCCGCACGCTCAATGCGCTGTCGGCGTGGTTTCCGGCGGCGCTACAGCAGGCCGGCGTAGCCATCGCTGAGATCAACGAGTTCCTCAGGTCGCAGGATGCCCGATCAAGAGACTTCTGGATGAAGCACTTCACGCGCGCCGATGTTGGCGCACCTCCTCACAGGGCTCAAAAGGTGTTCGAGAAATGGCAGCGGTCACGCTGATTCACGGCGACGCCGCCGACTACGGCCGCGCGTGCGACATGATCCTGACCGACCCGCCTTACGAGATGAGCGGCGCGGAGTTGGCGCGCATCATCGGAAAGTTCGACGCGCCGCACTTGATACTGATCACGACGATGCGGCAGCTGCTGGACTTCATGCCGCGCACCGAATGGCGGCTTGCGTTCGACTTCGTGATCGACGGCGTGATGCCAAAGAAGTCCAAGAACTACATGCAGCCGCACTACCTGCACCAGACCGGCGTGTATCTCACGCAGCCGGGAGTGAAATCCGCATTCGACCGCCGCCGCCGGATGCGCAGCGATGCATTCGAAGCAAATGGATACTGGCCCACGATATTCCACGCGCCACGTGACAACGTGCAGGCTCACGGCCACGCCAAGAACGCGCAGGCCGTGACTGATCTCCTGGGGAGTTTCAATGTGCGGAGCGTGTGCGATCCCTTCGCGGGAAGCGGAGCGACCGCCATTGCGGCCTACGACCTTGGTATCCCGTGCACGCTGATCGAGCGCGATGTGGAAACCTTCAACGCACTCAAGGTGACGTGCCGATTCATGTCCGCCTATGGCCTGGAGATCATTGAATGAAGCATCTCATCTGGGTCGTGCTCAACGATGGGGTCACCGAGCGCGTCACTGAAGCTGATATCGATGCCGCTGAAGAAGCGGCGGTCATCGATCGTGTGCTGGTCCCGCTCACTGAAAGCGAAGTCGGGTGGCCACAAGGGAAGCGGTCCCCGTACACCGTCGTAGGCGAGATCACCGGGAAGTACGCACTGCTGCGGCTGATGGACGAAGGTGCCCCGCTGGCGGACATCGCGATCTGTCTCCACAGTCGCGCGGCGCCGGGGCTGTGGCGCCGAATGTGGCCGTCCGGCCCGGACGACGACAGCCTTGACGTCGGCTACAGTGATTGCCCGGCGACTGCACCCTGGTGTGCGGTGCGCTGCTACGCGCCTGAGGATGCACTGCCGCCCTGGTTCGATCGATGGACCCAGACCGCCGCGATGGCCCTCATCCGCAGGGAGGGATGGTGATGGCGGACGACAGCACCCCCATCGCCCGATGGCGCGCCCGCATGGGCCTGAGCCAGCGCGCGGCGGCCGAGGCGCTCGGCATGAGCCTGTCCGCGTACCAGGAGCAGGAGCGCGGCGCCTCGTTCGCCGGCGCCCCGCGCGAGGCATCACGCGTGCTGCTGCTGGCGTGCGCGGCGCTGGAGGCGGGGCTGTCGCCCATCGGCGCCTCCGAGTAGCCGATTTCCTACCCGCGGCCGGGGTGGCCTGCGGACGTGGCAGGGCTGGCCGGCCGGCAATCTGGTGTCNCAAATCCTGCACCGTAACATCTAGACGGCACAGGTCGATGAGCGAGAAATCCCTTACGAATCAATGGTGCCGACGGTGGGACTCGAACCCACACGGTTTTAAGGCCGGCGGATTTTGAGTCCGCTGCGTCTACCGATTCCGCCACGTCGGCAGCGGGAGCGCAGTATAGCCAAGCCGCGGAGGTCGGGGACGACGGGGCGGTGAGGGCGCGCGGCGGCCCTGGCCGCGTGGGCGCCTAGCTGTGATCTCTCAGTAGGTTGTTCACCCGGGGCATCTCTGGAAGATGGGGGTTGCGAAGCCA
>NZ_JBHSGG010000035.1:0-63900 GCF_042654365.1 Coralloluteibacterium thermophilum | reverse complement strand
CCCAGCCCCCAGCCCCCAGTCCCCAGTCCCCAGCCCCCGCCTCCGATGCCCGCCGTCCCCATCGTCCTCGCCGTCCTCATCGGCGTCCTGTTGCCGTTGCAGGCGCTCATCAACGCGCGCCTGGGCGTGCTGACCTACGGCGCGCTCTTCGCCGCCTTCATGTCGTTCCTGGTCGGCACCGCCCTGCTCGCGGTGGCGCTGCTGGTGACGCGGCCGGCCGCGGTGGGGCCGGGACTGGGCGCAGTGCCGCCCTGGGCGTGGCTCGGCGGCGCGATCGGCGCACTGTTCGTGTTCGCGGGCACCGCCCTGGTGCCGCGGCTCGGCGCGGGCGGCCTGATCTGCCTGGTGGTGTTCGGCCAGCTGGTGGGTGCCCTGGTGCTCGACCACTTCGGCGTGCTCGGCACGGCGCGCCCGGCCGATCCCTCGCGCCTGCTCGGGGCGCTGCTGGTCGCGGCGGGCGCCCTGCTGGTGGTGAAGCCCTGGCGCTGATCCCCGTCGGGCCGCCGACGGCGGGCACGCAGGCTCAGCAGGGGAGGTCGAGGCTGCCCTGCAGCAGCAGTGGGTCGTCCGCCTCGACCAGGTTGCCCAGGCCCACGCCGACCAGCCGGTAGCGGGTGCTCCGCGGCAGTTCCACGCGTGCGCGCAGGTCGAGGGCGATGCGCGCGAAGGCGGCCAGTCCGGACGGCGGCCGCGGCGGCGACAGGCTGCGCGTGAGGATGCGGAAGTCGGCTGTCTTGAGCTTGAGCACGACGGTACGGCCGATCCGGCCCTCGCGCCGTGCGGCCGTCCAGGCGCGCGCGGCCAGCCGCTCGATGTGGGGCGCCAGCGCGTCCAGCGGGAGGTCGGTCTCGAAGGTGTCCTCGGCCGAGACCTGCAGCGACGGGCGCTGCGGCTGCACCGGGTTCTCGTCGATGCCGCGCGCCAGCCCGTGCAGGCGCCGGCCCCAGCGCCCGAAGCGGGCCTCGAGCGCCTCCAGCGGCAGGGCCCGCAGGTCGCCGACGGTGGACACGCCCAGCTCCGTCAGCTTCGCCTCCATCACCCGCCCCACCCCCGGCAGCCGGCCGACCGGCAGCGGGGTCAGGAAGGCCTCGATCCGCCCGGGATGGAGCACGAAGAGGCCGTCGGGCTTGCGCCAGTCGGAGGCGATCTTGGCCAGGAACTTGTTGGGCGCGATGCCGGCCGAGGCGGTCAGGCCGGTCTCGGCGCGGATCTCGGCGCGGATGGCCTGCGCCACCGCGGTCGCCGTGGGCAGTCCCGCGCGGTTCCGGGTGACGTCCAGGTAGGCCTCGTCGAGCGAGAGCGGCTCGACCAGGTCGGTATGGCGGTGGAAGATCGCCCGGACCTGGCGCGACACCGCGCGATAGCGCGCGAAGTCGGGCGGCACGAACACGCCGTCCGGGCAGAGCCGCCGCGCACGGGTGCCCGGCATGGCGGAGCGCACGCCGTAGGCGCGCGCCTCGTAGCTCGCGGCGCACACCACGGAGCGCGGCCCGCTGCCGCCGACGATCACCGGACGCCCGCGCAGCGCGGGATCGTCGCGCTGCTCCACGCTCGCGTAGAAGGCATCCATGTCGATGTGGACGATCTTGCGCATGCGTGGCGGCCCGGCGTCGGGCGCGCATTGTCGCGCGCCGCGCGCCGGCGCCGCAGCGGCAAGATGAACGGCCCGCCGCGCCCTTCACTTCCTCCTGAGCGCGCCGCGCCAAGAGTGCGTCACCTCCCCGAAGAACGAAGAGGTGAACCATGCACAAGCGACTCCTGGCCCTGCTCGTCGCGGGCGCCTTCGCCTCGGGCGCGGCGCTCGCGCAGACGCCCGCCTCCGGCTCCATGACCGCCAGCGAGGTCCGCCAGGCCCTCACCGAGGCGGGCTACACCGAGGTGCGCGACGTCGAGTTCGACGACGGCCTCTGGGAAGCCGACGCCACCAGCGGCGACGGCCGCCGCATCGACGTCCGCCTCGACCCGGCGACCGGCAAGATCTATCCGGACACCGCGACCTCCGCACTGACCGCCGACGACATCAAGGCCTCGCTCACCGCCGAGGGCTACGCGAACGTGCGCGACGTCGAGTTCGACGACGGTCTGTGGAAGGCCGAGGCCGACCGCAACGGCCGCAAGGTCGAGCTCCGCCTCGACCCCGAGGACGGCCGCGTCGTCACCGAACGCGACGACTGAGGGTTCTAGACTCCGGCCTCCGTCCACCCCGGAGGCCGGCATGCCCGGATTGCTGATCAACATCGACGTCGAGGACCTCGAGCGGGCCGAGGCGTTCTACTGTGCGGCGCTCGACCTGCGGGTCGGACGCCGCTTCGGCGGCGGCGTGCTCGAGCTGCTCGGCACCGACGCGCCGATCTACCTCCTCGAGAACAAGGCCGGCACGCGCGCCGCGGCGGACAGCGTGCGCGACTACGCGCGGCACTGGACGCCGGTGCACGCCGATTTCGTCGTGGACGACCTCGACGCGGCCTGCCGCCGCGCGCTCGCCGCGGGCGCCAGCGCGGAAGGCCCGGTCCGCAGCCATGCCTGGGGACGCATCGCGCAGTTCGCCGATCCCTTCGGCAACGGCTTCTGCCTCGTCGCGTTCAGCGAGCGCGGCTACGACGCCATCGCGGAGGACGCATGAACCGTCCCGACGCCGAGGCCGTGCTCGCCTTCTGGTTCGACCGTCCGCTGCCCGCGGACCGCCCGGTCCCGGGCGAGGCCATCGACCGCTGGTTCCGTGCCGACCCGGCGCTGGACGCGCAGATCGAGGCGCGCTTCGGCGTCCTGGTGACCGAGGCACTGCACGGCGCGCACGACGACTGGTGCGCGAGCGCCGACGGTTGGCTGGCGCTGCTGATCGTGCTCGACCAGTTCCCGCGCAACCTCTATCGCGGCGACGCCCGCGCGTTCGCCGGCGACCCGCGGGCCCAGGCCATCGCACTGGACGGCATCGCGCGCGGCAGCGACCGGCTGCTCGCGCCGGTGCGGCGGGCCTTCGCCTACCTGCCGCTGGAGCACGCCGAGGACGTGACGCTGCAGGAGCGCGCGGTGGCGCTGTTCGAGGCGCTGGAGGCCGAGGCGCCGCCCGCGCAGGCGGAGGCCTTCGCGCTGTTCAGCGACTATGCCCGCCAGCACCGCGACGTGATCGCGCGCTTCGGCCGCTTCCCGCACCGGAACGCCGCCCTCGGTCGCCGCAGCAGTCCTGCCGAGCAGGCCTGGCTCGACGCCGGCGGCGGGTTCTGACGGCCGGACACGACGACGCCCGGCGGTTGCCGGGCGTCGTCGTCGCGGAGGGCGCCTGGATCGGCGCCCGGATCAGCGCTTGGCTTCCGTGTCCGGCGCCGCGTCGCGGGCCAGGAAGGCCTGCACCACCTGCGCCTGGTTCTCGGCGAGCCAGCGGCCCATGGCCTCCTCCTGTTCCAGGATCTGCTCGCAGACGCGCCGCGTCTCGGCGTCGCCGCAAGCGTCGGCCGCCGCGATCAGCGCGCGGTAGGTCGCCTGTTCGAGGTGCTCGAAGGCGTAGCTGATGCCCATGCCCTTGACCACCTCGTCGCTCATCATCGCGCCGCCCAGGCCCTGGAAGGTGGCCATCATCTTGCCGGCGGCGTCCTTCATGGTCGGGATGCTGCCGCCGAGCCGGGTGATGCAGCCCTCCAGAAGCTGCTTCTGGCCCTCGGTCTCCTTGATGTGCTCGGCGATCCGCGCCTCCAGCGCCGGGTAGTGCTTGATGCGCTCGGACTGTGCCTTGAGCATGGTCTCGGCCTGGGCCTCCATGGCGTGCGCGTCGCGCAGCCACTGAAGCAGACGTTCCTTGGGATCGGTTGCCATCGTCGTCTCCTTTGTCGGTTGTAGTGGTTGGAGCGGGTGGGTTTCAGACGGCCTCGCCGTCGCGCTGCTTGGGAGCGCCGACGCCCAGGTCGAGCCCGGTCAGCGGTTCGGAGGTCGGGTCGGAGGCGAGCCGGTCGGCCATCGCGGCCACCGCGTCGGCGGACGTGCCGTCGAGCTCCACCGTGGCCGAGCCGCCGCCGCCGTCCACGTCGAGCTGTTCCTCGCGGTCGTCGACGTACTCCCAGGGCTCGCCCTGGTTCCACGGGCCGCGCATGTCGCCCGGGCCCTGCGAGGTGTTGATGTAGAGGTTGGCGTACTGCGGCACCGGCGGCAGCTTGCCGGGCGGGAAGTTGTCGGTCATGGAGTACAGCGCGCGCTCGAAGGAGCGCTGGTGCGCGACCTCGCGCGTCATCAGGAAGGCCAGCGCGTCCTTGATGCCGGGGTCGGTGGTGACGTTGATCAGGCGCTCGTAGACGATCTTGGCCCGCGCCTCGGCGGCGATGTTCGAGCGCAGGTCGGCGGTGGGCTCGCCGATGGAGTCGATGTAGCCGGCGTTCCACAGCTGCCCGGCGGAGTTGATCAGCGCGGGGCCGCCGCCGTAGAGGATGTGGGTGACGTGGCTGTCGTTGCCCGCGCCCTGCAGCGCGCGGTAGGCCTCGGCTTCCTGGTCGATCGCCTCGGCCAACCGTCCCTTCGCGCCCTTGTTGAGCATGGCGATGATGGTGCCGATCACCTCCAGGTGGCTGAGCTCCTCGGTGGCGATGTCGAGCAGCATGTCCTTGCGGCCCGGATCGTCCTCGGCGAGGCCCTGGGTGAAGTAGCGCATGGCCGCGGCGAGCTCGCCCTGCGGGCCGCCGAACTGCTCGAGCATGAGGTTGGCGAGGCCGGGGTTCGGCTCGGAGACGCGGACGGTGTATTGCAGACGCTTGTTGTGCGCGAACATCGGTGGTGGCTCCTGGATGGCTGCCGTTGGCGCGGGGGACGCGTACAGCACGAGGGGGAATCTCGACCTTGCGGGTTCGCGGGTTGAGCGCACGTCGAGGTGCGGGCGCCGGATCGAACGCCTGTCGGCCTGTGCGCGCCAGCGTTTCATCGCGGCGCGCCGAACTCACGGGCCATGGACATGCCCCTGCACGCCGGACTCGCGTGCATGTACCGCGGCTGTCGCAGGACCCCATGGCCGCAGCCGCCGACGGGCACGGGCCGCGGCGTGCTCACGTGCATCTCCGGTGTCCTCGGCTATTCGTGTCGTCCCCGACGAGGAGGCGTTCCCGAATGACTGCACACGATCCCTTCTTCAGCGACATCCAGGACATCGCGGAGCGGAAGGCGAGGCTCGTCGAGGCCGCGCGCGACCTCTGCGAGACCCTGCGCGCCGGCCTGGCCGCCCTGGCCGGTAAGGGCGAGCAGGGCCGCACGCTGGCCGCGCAGGTGGACCGGCTCGAGGAGCTCGTCCGGCTGATCGGCGAGATCGACTCCGGGACCGCGTGAGGCGCATCGTCCGCTGCGCGCCCGGCGCGCGTGGGTGCACCATGCCGACCTCCGCACGCTGCAGCCTTCGACCATGTGCCTGATCGCCCTCGCCTGGCGCGTCCATCCGCGCTGGCCGCTCGTCCTGGTGGCCAATCGCGACGAAGCCCATGCCCGTCCTGCGGTCGCCGCGGGGCCGCACCCGGAACACCCCGGCGTGTACGGCGGGCGCGACCTCCTGCAGGGGGGCGGCTGGCTGCAGGTCGGCCCGCAGGGACGGCTTGCCGCCGTCACCAACGTGCGCCGCGGCCTCGCCGATGCCGCCGGCGGCCGCTCGCGCGGCGGCCTGGTCACCGGCTTCGTCGCCGGCGGACTGGGCGCGGAGGCGGCAGCGCGGGCGCTGGAGCGCAATGCGGTCGCCTATGGCCGGTTCAACCTGCTGCTCGCCGACGGCGCTGCGCTCTGGTACGTCGGCAACCATCCGGCATGGCGCGCGCATGCGGTGCCCGAGGGCGTGCATGCGGTCTCGAACGGCGACTTCGGCGCGGACTGGCCGAAGAGCCGCCATGCCGCGGCGGCGCTTTCCGCCTGGCTGGAGGCGGGGGACGAGGAACCGGCGCGCCTGTTCGCCGCCATGGCGGACGAGAGCGTCGCCGCCGACGCCGAACTTCCCGATACCGGCGTGCCGCCTGCCCTGGAGCGCGCGCTGTCGCCGGCCTTCATCCGCGGCCGCGACTACGGCACCCGTGCCACCACGCTGGCGTTGGTCGCGCCGGGACGGGTGCACCTGCGCGAGCAGCGTTTCGGCCCGGACGGGCAGCGCAGCGGCGCGACCTCGATCGCGTTGATGTTCGCATCACGTTGAGACCGGATGCGCAAGGCTTCCGGCACTCGTGCCCCGACCACAGGCGCTGAAGGAGACAGCATGGCTACCAAGCGTTCGACCCCGGCGAAGAAAGCGGCCGCGCGCGGCACGTCCGCCGGCCAATCCAGGGCCCGCACCGCGGGCGGCGCGTCCTCCGCGCGCAAGGGCGGCGCGGGCGCCGCCGGAACCGCCCGCAAGGCGATCGATGCGCTCGGCGCGGCGGCCGGTCGTGCCGGTGCCGCGTTGAAGTCGGCGGTCGGCCGCGGCGGCAACGGTGCCGGACGCGGCAGCGCGATGCCGGCCGCCGGCGCCGCGCGCGCCGGCGCCAAGAAGACGGCGGCGAAGTCCACCGCGAAGAAGTCCAGCGCGAAGAAGACCGCGGCAAAGAAGTCGGCCGCCAGGACGACAGCGGCCGGGAAGACGACGGCGAGGAAGGCGACAGCGAAGAAGACGACAGCGAAGAAGACGACGGCCAGGAAGGCGGCCGCGGGCGCCCGGAAGACCACGACCGCCCGCTCGGCGACCGGCTCCACCGCGACGGGCAGGAACGCGGCGAAGAAGACCGCCGCCAGCAAGGCCGCGGGGAAGAAGGTCGCGACGAAGACGGGCGCGGGCACGAAGAGCGCCGCGGCCACGAAGAGCGGCGCGAAGAAGGGCGCCACGAGGACGACGGCAGGTGGAACGTCCTCCGCGACGCGCGGGAAGAGCGCGTCCGGCCGCAGCGACGGCGCCGCGCCCGCGAAGACCGCCCGCAAGACCGCGACCCGTAGGACGGCGACGCCGAAGAAGGCCTCCGGCGGGACGCCCCGCAAGGCCGCGGGAAAGCGCGCGGAGGAGACATCGCCGGCGTCCGGCGGTGGCCGCAGCGGCCGTTCGTCGTCGCGTTCCGCCGGCGGCGGAGCGGGTGCCGGCGCGCAGGAAAGCGGCTCCGCGATCACGCCCGAGCGGGCGCTGGCCAACACGCAGGCGCTGCTGGAACAGAAGAAGGCGGAGGCGGCGCGCAGCGAGCCCTATCCGGGCGCGCCCCCGAACGACTCCGGTGCCCCGGCGTCCGTCGGCGATGCCATCGCCCGCCAGAGCGGCGCGCTGCCGACGACGGAGCACGACGGCGGGCGCGCCGACGACCATGCCGATCCCGCCAGCCGCGGCAGGACGCTCAACCGCCGCGAGCCCACGTGAGCCGAGGGCCCGCGGCCGTGTCGCCGCGGCGCTCGGGTTCAGTGCGAGTTCGCGCGCCGCAGGACAAGGTGCGGCGCATGCGCGCCTTCAAGAAGACCTCCCTGCACCTCCTCGTCCTCGGCTGTTGCCTGCACCCCGTCGCCGGGGCGCAGGCCCAGGCCGGCATGCCCGATCTCGAGGGCATCTGCGGCGCCAGCAGCAGCTACGACCTGAGCCTCGACGGCCAGCGCCTGCTGTTCGAGCGGGCGGCCCCTGCGCCCCAGCGGCTCGAACTCGCGCCCGACGGCGCCCTGGAGGTGGACGGTGTCGCCGCCCGCCTGAACCTCGAGGACCGCGACCGGCTGGCGCTGATCTCGACCCGCGTCCACGCGCTGGTGCCCGAGGTCCGGGCCCTGGCGCGGCGCGCGGTCGATCTCGCGGTCGAGGCGGTGCGCGAGCAGGCCGCGGCGACGACCGGCCGGGGCGACGCGGAGCTCGACCGCGTGCTGGAGGCGCGCCGCCGTGAGCTGCATGCGCGCATCGACGCCAGCCGCAGTACCCGCGACTGGCAGGGCGATGCCTTCGAGCGCGACATGCAGGCCATCGTCGCCGAGATCGTGCCGCTGGTCGCGGCCGGCCTGGGCGAGCGTGCGCTCGCGGCCGCGATGTCGGGCGACCTGGCCGCTGCCGGGCGCCTGCGCCAGGACATGGTCGGCCTGCAGGGTGCGCTGGAGGCGCGTCTGGGCGCGAAGCTCGCCCAGCTCGAGCCCGAGGCGCGCGGCCTGTGCCCGCGCCTGGAGGAGATCGACCGGCTCGAGTCCGGGCTCAGCGTGCGCCCGGCCGGACGGCCCTTCGACCTCGTCCACATCGACCGCGCCGCCGTGCGCTGAGGACGCGCCGCCGCGCTTTCCGGGAAAAGAAAAAGGCCCGCGGATGCGGGCCTTTTTCGCGACGCCGCGCTTCGATCAGAAGCGGGCACCGATGCCGACGCTGTACACCCACGGATCGAGGCGGGCTTCGCCCACGCCGGTCCCTTCGAGGCGCAGGCTCGGGCGGCTGTGCAGGTAACGCGCGTCGGTGCGCACGAACCAGGTTTCGCCGGCCAGCAGGTCGACGCCGATGGTGCCCATCGCGCCCTTGGCGGTGGTCACGCCGACGCGGGTGCCTTCCAGCGGGCCGACGCCGCGCTCGTTGCTGTAGTTGGTCTCGTGGTAGCCGAGGCCGATGAACGGGCGGAAGGTGTCGTTGAAGTTGTGGCCGAACTGCACCGACAGGCCCAGCGGCTGCGAATCCAGCGTGGCGGCCTTGACGCCGTTGTAGGTGGCGTCGTGGCTGAACTTGTCCACCGCGCCCCACAGCTCGATGCCGAAGGCGTCGTTGTAGAGCCAGCTCAGGCTCAGGGTGCCGGTGTTCGCGCCGTCGACGCGACCCGCGCCGCCGGCGAAGGTGCCGGTGTTGGACTTGGTGTCCATGTGGGCGAAGCTGCCGACGACGTTGAAGCTGTGGCCGGTGCTGGTGCCGTAGGCCCACATGCTGTTGCCGGTCTGGTTCTGCGCGAACGCGACGGGGGTGGCGAACACCGCGCCGCCGATGGCGAGTGCGAGAAGCTTGGACGTACGCATGATCTGAACTCCTGTCTCTTTTTTGTCGATCGTCCGTCGGGGTGCCGGACTCGCCGGAGACATTAGGAACCGGGGCATGAATACGTGATTAGGTGATGACCGTGTCATTACGAAAAATTCAGGACCCTTTAATGATTCGCTAACCTTGGCGCTTAACGCCCTGCGTCACCCGGCCGTGACGTCCTCCACCCTGCCGCAAGTCACTCCTGCAAGAGGCACGGGCGGCACCTCTGGGCGCGGAGGATCCTTCGCTCACGGACACTGCCGCGAGGAAGGAAACGATGCGCCTGACGACGATGGGACTGGTGGCGGCGCTGGCCGCGGCGGGGCCAGTGGCCGCCGGCGTGGAAGGGGCGTCCGGCGGCACCCGTTGCAGCATCCAGAGCGACTACGCGGCGCGCACGCACGGGAAGGCGTTCGTCTTCGAGCGCCAGGGCGACGGCGGGCCGACGCGGGACGTCGCCATCGGCGGCGGCAGGCTGTGGCTGGACGGCAGCGAGGTCGTGCTGTCCGCGGCGGACGGTCGCCGCATCCGCGAGATCGAACGCCTGCTCGGCGAGGCGGTCCCCCTGCTCAGGGAGGTCGCGCTCGACGCCGTGGACATCGCCTTCGCCGCACTCGGCGAGGTGGCGCGCGGCTTCGGTGCGCAGCCCGAGGCGCTGGCGCGGCTGGATGCCGGCCGCGAACGGCTGCGGGCGCGCTGGAACGAGGGCGCCGCGCTGGCGTTCGGCGGCGGAGGCCGGCTGCAGGGTGCGGAGACGGAGGCGCTCGCCGCCGACCTGGTCCGCCCGATCCTCGCCGAGTTCATGCCGGGACTGGTCGCCGGCGCCGTGCGTGAATCGCTGGCCGTCGCGCTGCGCGGCGGCCAGGGCGCCGACGGCTTCGAGGCGCGGATGGCCCGGATGGGCGAGGAGATCGAGCGCCGGGTGACGGGTCCGGCGGCGGCGCTCGAACCCAAGGCCGAGGCCCTGTGCGCCGCCGCCCGCCGGATCGAGGCCCTGCAGTCCGCCCTGGACCTGCGCCTGCCGTCCGGCGACGCGCTGCGCCTGCTGCGGGCGGACTAGGCGTCGTCGCGCGCGGGCCCATACGCCCGCGTCTCGTGGCCAGCGGTGTCATCGCGCTTGGCGTCCATTGCCGCTGGGGCGACAATGGATGCCTTGTCCATTGAATCAGGTGTCGTGCGCATGGCCGCGATGAAGGAAGCCAAGGTCCCCGATATCGGCGACTTCGACGAAGTGCCCGTGATCGAGATCCTGGTCCAGGTGGGCGACACCGTCGCCAGGGACCAGGGGCTGGTCACGCTGGAGTCCGACAAGGCGACCATGGAGGTGCCCTCGTCCGTGGCCGGCGTCGTGCGCGAGATCAAGGTCAAGGTCGGCGACAGCATCGGCGAAGGCGCCGTGGTCGCGGTGATCGAGGAGGCCGGCGAGGACGCCGCCGCCGCCGCCCCTGCCCCTGCCGCCGCACCCGCACCCGCACCCGCCGTGCCGGAAGGGAAGAAGGCGGCCGCCGCGCCCGCTCCGGCGCCGGCCCCTGCCGCTTCCGGTGGCCTGCAGGAAGCGCGGGTCCCCGACATCGGCGATTTCGACGCGGTACCGGTGATCGAGCTCCTGGTCCAGGTGGGCGACACGGTCGCCAAGGACCAGGGTCTGGTCACGCTGGAATCCGACAAGGCCACGATGGAAGTGCCCTCGTCCGTGGCCGGCGTGGTGCGCGAGCTCAAGGTCAAGGTCGGCGACAGCATCGGCGAGGGCACGGTCGTGGCCCTGATCGAGGCCGAGGGCGGTGCGTCCGCCGACGCTGCCGGAGCCGAGCCCGCCTCGCGGCCGACCGCCGTGGAGGACACCACCGCGTCCGAGGCACCGCGCGGCGATGCGCGCGGCAACGCGGAAGCGGCCGGCGACCGTCCGCAGGCGGCGCCGCCGGTGTCCGCCGCCGATGGCCCGCGCACGCCGCCGGTGGCCTTCGATGCCGACGCGCTGCTGCCCGCGAAGGTGCCCTATGCCAGCCCCGCGGTGCGCCTGTTCGCACGCGAGCTCGGCGTCGACCTGACCCGCGTGAGCGGCACCGCCCGCGGCGGCCGCATCACCCGCGAGGACGTGCAGCAGTTCGTCAAGTCGGCCCTGGCCGGTGGCGGTGCCGCGGGCGCCGGGCCGGCCGCGGCCGGCGGCGGCAACAGGCTCAGCCTGCTGCCGTGGCCGAAGGTCGATTTCTCCAAGTTCGGCGAGGTCGAGACCCAGCCGCTGTCGCGCATCAAGAAGCTCTCCGGGGCCAACCTCGCGCGCAACTGGGCGATGATTCCGCACGTCACCCAGTTCGACCAGGCCGACATCACCGAGCTGGAAGCCCTGCGCGTCGCGCTCAACAAGGAGAACGAGAAGGCGGGCATCAAGCTCACCATGCTTGCCTTCCTGCTCAAGGCCTCCGCCGCGCTGCTGAAGAAGTACCCGGAGTTCAACGCCTCGCTGGACGCGTCCGGCGAGACCCTCACGCTCAAGAAGTACTTCCACATCGGCTTCGCCGCCGACACGCCGAACGGCCTGGTCGTGCCGGTCGTGCGCGACGTGGACCGGAAGGGCGTGATCGAGCTCGCGCAGGAGACCGCGGCGCTGGCGAAGAAGGCGCGCGACGGCAAGCTCACCTCGGCCGACATGAGCGGCGGCTGCTTCTCGATCAGCTCGCTCGGCGGCATCGGCGGCACGGCGTTCACGCCGATCGTGAACGCACCCGAGGTCGCCATCCTCGGCGTGTCGAAGTCGAGCATGCAGCCGGTGTGGGACGGCAAGGCCTTCCAGCCGCGCCTGATGCTGCCGCTGTCGCTGTCCTACGACCACCGCGTCATCGATGGCGCCCTCGCGGCGCGCTTCACCGCGGACCTGGCGAAGATCCTCGGCGACATGCGCCGGGTGCTGCTGTAGGCCAGCGATGAGCACGGCGCGCGAGACCGCGCGGCTCACCCTGCGCAACGCGACCGTCGCCGACATCCCGGCGGTGGTCGCCCTCACCGAGCGCGTGTACGGCGCCAGCGCCGGCTACAGCCCGGAGATGCTCACCGGCCAGGTCGCGCAGTTCCCGCAGGGCGTGTTCGTCGCGCTCTACGAGGACGAGGTGGTCGGCTACTGCGCGACCTTCCGCATCGACGAGGCCAGCGCGATGCGCCCGCACCGCTGGATCGAGATCGCCGGCGGCGGCTACGGCGCGCGGCACCTGTCCACCGGCGACTGGCTGTACGGCATGGAAGTGTGCGTCGA
The DNA here is from genome assembly GCF_042654365.1 of Coralloluteibacterium thermophilum. Taxonomy (NCBI): domain Bacteria; kingdom Pseudomonadati; phylum Pseudomonadota; class Gammaproteobacteria; order Lysobacterales; family Lysobacteraceae; genus Coralloluteibacterium; species Coralloluteibacterium thermophilum. Next base: position 51,724 of record NZ_JBHSGG010000035.1, on the reverse strand, counting down.
CCCGCGCTTCCGCGGCCTGCGCATCGGCCGGCGCCTGTACGAGCAGCGCAAGCGGCTGTGCCAGGAGCTGGGGCTGAAGGGCATCGTGTTCGGCGGCCGTCTGCCGGGCTTCGCGCGGCGCGCGCGGCAGTACGACAACGACGTCGAGGCCTATGTCGAGGACGTGCGCGCCGGGCGCATCCGCGATCGCGCGCTCAGCTTCCAGCTGCGCAACGGCTTCGAGCTGATCGGCGTGCTGCCGGACTACCTGCCGTTCGACGCGGAGTCGCGCGGCTACGCGGCGCACCTGGTGTGGCGCAACCCGAAGATCGACCCGAAGGCGGGTCCGCGCGGCACCGCCCGGCCGCTGCCGGAGTCGGTCCGCGTCGCCACGGTGCAGTACCAGCAGCGCCGGGTGGCCTCGTTCGAGGAGTTCGCCACCCAGGTCGAGTACTTCGTCGACATCGCCGCGGACTACCGCGCGGACTTCGTGGTGTTCCCCGAGCTCTTCACCCTGCAGCTGCTGTCGGTCGCCAACGCGCCGCAGTCGCCGGTGGATTCGCTGCTCGCGCTCGGGAGCTACACCGAGCGCTTCGCCACCCTGCTGTCGGAGCTGGCGGTGCGCCACAACATCAACATCGTCGGCGGCTCGCATCCGACCCGGACCGGCGAGGGCGACGACGCGCAGGTGCGCAACATCTGCTACGTGGCGCTGCGCGACGGGTCGCTGCACACCCGCGAGAAGCTGCACCCCACGCCCAACGAGCGGACCTGGTGGGGCATCGGCGGCGGCTCGACGGCGCGCGCGATCATGACCGACTGCGGCCCGATCGGGGTCATGATCTGCTACGACGCGGAGTTCCCCGAGCTGGGCAGGCACCTGGTCGACCAGGGCGCGATGATCCTGTTCGTGCCCTTCTGCACCGACACCCGCGAAGGCTACCTGCGCGTGCGCTACTGCGCGCAGGCGCGCGCCGTCGAGAACCAGTGCTACGTGGTGCTCTCGGGCAACGTCGGCAATCTGCCCGGGGTGAACAACTTCGACATCCAGTACGCGCAGAGCTGCATCCTCACGCCCTGCGACTTCCCCTTCGCGCGCGACGGCGTCGCCGCGGACACCACGCCGAACGTCGAGCAGGTCGCCTTCGCCGACCTGCGCCTGAGCGACCTCGTGGTCGCGCGCAACGACGGCACCGTGCAGAACCTCAACGACCGCCGCCACGACCTCTACACCCTGAGCTGGGGGAAGCGGTCGTGACGCGCCGGCGCATTCCCCTATCGACGTTTCCGGAGAACCCGTGATGGCCAACACCCAGGAAGTCAGAGTCCCCGACATCGGCGACTTCGACGCCGTGCCCGTGATCGAGATCCTGGTCCAGGTGGGCGACACCGTCGCCAAGGACCAGGGCCTGGTCACCCTGGAATCGGACAAGGCCACGATGGAAGTGCCGTCCTCGGTCACCGGCGTGGTGCGCGAGATCCGCGTCGGCGTGGGCGACACCGTCGGCGAGGGGGCGGTCATCGCCCTGGTCGAGGCCGCCGCCGACGCCGGTGCGGACGCGCCGAAGGCGGACCCCGGTGCGCAGCCGCCGGTGACGAAGTCGCCCGAAGCGCCGAAGGAACCGGCGCGTCCGGCCGCGCCGCAGGCCGCCGGCGCCTCGGGCCGCACGCCCGACGTCGAGTGCGGCATCGTCGTCCTCGGTTCCGGCCCCGGCGGCTACACCGCAGCGTTCCGCGCGGCCGACCTCGGCCTCGACACGGTGCTGATCGAGCGCTACCCGACGCTCGGCGGCGTCTGCCTCAACGTCGGCTGCATTCCGTCCAAGGCCCTGCTGCATGCGGCCGAGGTGATCGACGCCGCCGCCCACGCGACGGAGTTCGGCGTCAGCTTCGGCCCGCCGAAGATCGAGCTCGACGCGCTGCGCGCCTACAAGGAGAAGGTGGTCGGCCAGCTCACCAAGGGCCTGGCCGGCATGGCCAGGCAGCGCAAGGTGCGGGTGGTCGAGGGCACGGGGCGCTTCGTGTCGCCCCACGAGATCGAGGTCGTCGCGGCCGACGGCGGCACCACGCTGGTGAAGTTCGAGCAGGCCATCATTGCCGCCGGCTCGCAGGCGCTGAAGCTGCCCGGTTTCCCGTGGGACGACCCGCGGGTGATGGACTCCACCGACGCGCTCGCGCTGGCCGACGTGCCGAAGCGGCTCCTCGTGGTGGGCGGCGGCATCATCGGTCTGGAGATGGCGACCGTCTACCGTGCGCTGGGCGCCGAGGTGACGGTCGTCGAGCTGGGCGAGCAGATCATGCCGGGCGCCGACAAGGACCTGGTCAAGCCCCTCGCCGATCGCCTGAAGAAGCAGGGCGTGGTCGTCCACCTCGGCACCCGGGCGGCGAAGGTGGATGCGGACAAGAAGGGCCTGACCGTCTCGTTCGAGGGCACGAATGCCCCTGCCGCGCAGACCTACGACCGCGTCCTGGTCGCCGTGGGGCGGACGCCCAACGGCGGCCGGATCGACGCGGACAAGGCCGGCGTGACCGTGACCGAGCGCGGCTTCATTCCCGTCGACCGGCAGATGCGCACCAACGTGCCGCACATCTACGCGATCGGCGACCTGGTCGGCAATCCGATGCTGGCGCACAAGGCGACCCACGAGGCGCGCCTGGCGGCCGAGGTCGCCGCCGGCGAGAAGCGCGAATGGGTGGCGCGGGTGATCCCCTCGGTGGCCTACACCGACCCGGAGATCGCCTGGGTCGGCGTGACCGAGACCGAGGCGCGCGCCAAGGGCCTCAAGGTCGGCGTCGGCAAGTTCCCCTGGGCCGCCAGCGGTCGCGCCATCGGCCTGGGCCGGACCGAAGGCTTCACCAAGCTGATCTTCGACGAGGACACCCACCGCGTCATCGGCGCCGGCATCGTCGGCGTGCATGCCGGCGACCTCATCGCCGAGCTCGCCCTCGCCATCGAGATGGGTGCCGAGGCCGCGGACATCGCCGCCAGCATCCACCCGCATCCGACGCTGTCGGAGTCGGTGGCGATGGCGAGCGAGGTCTACGAGGGGACGATCACGGATCTGTACATTCCGAAGAAGAAGTAGGTCCGGGAACGGGCAGAGCAGGCAGGGGCACGGCCTGGGGCGTGGGGCATGGGGCGGTTCATCGCTGAGGCTCTACCGCCCTGCCCTGAGCCCTGAGCCCTGAGCCCTGAGCCCCGGCCAGGGCATAGGGCATAGGGCATAGGGCATAGGGCCCACGCCGCACGCCCCAAGCCCCAAGCCCCAAGCCCCAAGCCCAGGGCCCAGGGCCCAGGGCCCGGCCCAACGAAAAACGCCCCGGCTTCCCGGGGCGTTCTCCGTTGCCGCGTGTCGGCTCAGAAGCGGAACGTGACGCCGGCCATCGGGCCGTGCACCTTGAGCTGGCCGGTGATCGTGCCGTCGTAGGCGATCTCGCCGGTGCCGGCCTCCTCGCTCGCAGGCACGGTGCCGCGATAGTCGTCGGAGAGCTTCAGGCGGAACCAGTCGTAGCCGACGTGGATGCCCATGCGCTCGCTGACCAGGTACTCCGCGATCAGGCCGCCGCGCTCGAAGTGGCCGCGTTCGTCGAGGAAGTCGCCCCAGCGGGTGTCGAAGTACTGGCCCTCGATGCTGAAGCGCCAGCGCTCGGCGGGCGCCCAGGTGAGCCGGGTGAACACGCCCGGGGACAGGCCGGTGCGCTTCCACCGATAGGAGACCGACTCGGGGTCGAGATCCTCCGTGGGCGTGGACGTCGCCGTCGCATTGGCCTCAAGCTCCGCATAGGCCAGGCCCAGGCCGATGCCCCAGCGCAGGGTCTCGGTCTCGACCGGCGAATACTCGTAGTTGAGGCTGGCGAGGCTGAAGTTCAGGCGGCCATCGACGTCGACCTCGGGCACCTCGACGGGCTCGTCCGGCACGCCCGGCTCGCCGGGATCGAAGTAGTCGCCCGGGTCGAGGAAACCGCCGCCCCAGGTACGGCTCTGGCTGCGGCGGTAGTCGTAGTAGTTGCCGACCAGGCGCTGGCGCTCGGTCATGCGGAACTCGATCTCGCCCCGCGGGCGCCACTCGCGTCCGAACTCCAGCGTGGCGCCGTCGTCGAAGGTCGCCGTCTCGGTGCCGTCGGTGGCGACGCCGTCGGCGCTGAGGCGCAGGTCTGCGGTCGGGTTGAACGCGCTGAGCCGGAGCGTGAACCGGTCGTCCCAGTTCTGGCCGGAGGCGGGCGCGGCGACGGCGGAGGCGCCGAACAGGGCGAGGGCGAGCGCGTGGGGGGTCTTCATCGTCATCGGGGTCCTTGAGCTTTTTTCTTGTCAGGCGTGGGCGACTGGCGCCGTGCGGTGCAGTTTACGGCCCGCCGCGGTGCGGCGAGCGTGAAGGATGGCCCGCGCGGTGTCCCGGCAGCGGTCCCGGACCGCCGGTGCCGGGGCGCTCCTGCGGCGAAAAGCCGCCTGCTGGCTTGCTGCTGCCTGAAAGCGGCTGCTAAAATCTCGCGGCTTTGGATCGCCCTTCTTCCGGCTTGGCCCCCGCGAACCGCGCCATCGTCCGCAATGCGCTGCTGTTGCCCGCCGTCCAGATCGTTCTGGGTCTGGTGGGCGCGGTCGTGATCGCACTGCTCGGGCATGGCGCGCACGCGAAGGCTTTTCTGGTCGGCGCCGCCGTCGTCGCTGCTGGGTTCGCGGTGTTCGGCTGGCGTACGGGGCTGCAGGCGCCGGTGGTCTCGGCGGGTCGCGTCTTCGCCCGCCTGCTGGTCGGCTCGATCCTGAAGTGGGTCGTGATCGGCGTCGGCCTGGCCCTGGCCATGGCGGCGCCGGCGCTGCCGGCGGCTGCGGTCTTCGCCGGTGCGGTGGCGGCGTACGTGGGCTGCCTGCTGTGCCTGCCGTGGCTGGTCCGCTGACGGCGAAAACGGATGTGCGACCGGCTCCGGCCGGACACTGATCGGAATCCTTTCGGGAATCTTCAAGACTCATGGCAACCGACGCGGAACTCACTCCGACCGGCTACATCCAGCACCACCTCCAGAACCTGACCCTCTCGGTCGGCGAGGGCGGCTTCTGGACCCTGCACCTCGACACCCTGATCACCGCGGTGATCATGGGCCTGATCATCGTCGTGGCCTTCTGGCTGGGCACGCGCAAGGCGACCGCCGGCGTGCCGGGCAAGTGGCAGGCCTTCGTCGAGATCCTCCTCGAATTCGTCGACCGCCAGGCGCGGGACACCTACCACGGCTCCAGCAAGCTGGTGACGCCCATCGCGATCACCCTGTTCTTCTGGATCCTCATGATGAACCTGCTGAAGATGGTGCCGGCGGACTTCATCGCGCGCCCGCTCGAGCTGCTCGGCGTGGGCTACTGGAAGCCGGTGCCGACCGCCGACGTCAACGCGACGCTCGGCCTCTCGATCAGCGTGTTCTTCCTGACCCTGTTCTTCGCGCTCCGCGCCAAGGGCGTGGGCGGTCTCTCCCACGAGTTCCTGACGGCGCCCTTCGGCAAGTGGATGATGCCGTTCAACCTGCTCATCAACATCGTGGAGTGGGTGAGCAAGCCGATCTCGCTGGCGATGCGTCTGTTCGGAAACATGTTCGGCGGCGAGATCGTGTTCCTGCTGATCTGGGTGCTGGGCGGCGCGGGGCTCCTCGGCGCCCTCGCCGGCGGCCTGTTCGGTCTCGGCTGGATGCTGTTCCACATCCTGGTGATCCCGCTGCAGGCCTTCATCTTCATGATGCTCTCGATCGTCTACCTGAGCCTCGCCGAAGACACGCACTAAGCGTTCCGTTCCATCCCTCAACCGTTCCACCTTTCGCAATCACGTTCCGGAGAAAAACATGGAAACCGTTCTGACCACCTTCGCTCAGGTCCAGGCTTCGACCGCGCTGGCCGTCGGCATCATGATCGGCCTTGCCGCGCTGGGCGCCGGTCTCGGTCTCGCCATCATGGCCGGCAAGTTCCTCGAGTCCTCTGCCCGCCAGCCGGAGCTGATCCCGGTCCTGCAGGTCCGCATGTTCATCACCGCCGGCCTGATCGACGCCGCGTTCATCATCTCGGTCGCCGTGGGCCTGCTGTTCGCCTTCGCCTCGCCGCTGGGCAACGCCGTCCTGCAGCAGGCTGGCCAGCTCGCGGGCTGATGCCTGCGGTCGTCCGGCCGCGACGCGGCCGGACCCGGTCCGGGAGCGGCATCGCGCCGCTCCTGCCCTGAGAGCACTTCAGCTAAAGCGCATCCGATGGACATCAATCTGACCCTTCTCGCCCAGGCGCTGGCCTTCGCCGCCCTGATCTGGATCATCGCCACCAAGATCTGGCCGCCGCTGCTGAAGGCCATCGAGGAGCGCCAGCAGAAGATCGCCGAGGGTCTTGCCGCGGCCGACCGCAGCCAGAAGGACCTGGCCCGCGCCGAGGAGCAGGTCAACGAGCTCCTGCGCGAAGCGCGTACCAAGGCGAACGAGATCATCGAGCAGGCCCACGCCCGCGGCAACCAGATCATCGACGCCGCGCGCGACGAGGCCGTGGCCGAAGCCAACCGCCAGAAGGCGGCGGCCGAAGCCGACATCGCCGCCTCCGCGCACCGCGCCAAGGAGGAGCTGCGCCAGCAGGTCGCCGCCCTGGCGGTCGCCGGCGCCGAGAAGCTCCTCCGCCGCGAGATCGACGCCTCGGCGCACAAGGCGATTCTCGACGACCTGGCCGCGCAGCTCTGAGCGCGGTCCGTCCGCCACGATTTCCGGAAGCCTGATCCATGAGCAACGCCATCACCCTCGCACGTCCCTATGCACGTGCCGCGTTCGCGGCGGCGCAGGACGCGCAGCGCGTCCCGCAGTGGTCGGCCGCGCTCGGTTTCGCGGCGCAGGTCGCGGCGGATCCGCGCGCGCAGGCGCTGCTCGGCAGCCCCAAGCTCGACGCCCGGGGCAAGGTCGAGCTGCTCGCGCTGCCTGACGGCAACGACGCGCAGTTCGCGGCGTTCCTCGACCTGCTGGCGGCGAACGGGCGGCTCGGTCTGCTGCCCGAGATCGCCGGTCTGTTCGAGCAGCAGCGCGCCGAGGCCGAGAAGATCGTCAAGGCGCGCGTCACCTCGGCCGTCCCGCTGGACGCCGCCGAGGTCGAGCGCCTCAAGGCCTCGCTCGCCGCGCGCTTCGGTCGCGAGGTCGAGCTGACCACGGCGGTCGACGAGGCGCTCATCGGCGGCGCGGTGATCGATGCCGGCGACGTGGTGATCGACGGCTCGCTGCGCAGCAAGCTGGCGCGCCTCGAGTCGGCGCTCGCCCACTAACGTTTCCACACCTTAGAAGTGGGCGCCACGTCGCCCCGCAACGGGATACCAAGATGGCCAGTACCCTCAACCCCTCCGAAATCAGCGATCTGATCAAGGCCCGCATCGAGAAGGTCAAGCTGTCGGCCGAGGCGCGCAACGAAGGCACCATCACCAGCGTGTCCGACGGCATCGTGCGCGTGCACGGCCTCGCCGACGTGATGCAGGGCGAGATGATCGAGCTGCCGAACAACACCTTCGCGCTCGCCCTGAACCTGGAGCGCGACTCGGTCGGCGCCGTGGTCCTGGGCGACTACGAGCACCTGCGCGAGGGCGACGCCGCCAAGACCACCGGCCGCATCCTCGAGGTGCCGACCGGCCCGCAGCTGCTCGGCCGCGTGGTCAACGCGCTCGGCGAGCCGATCGACGGCAAGGGCGCCATCGACGCCGCGCAGACCGCGCCGGTGGAGACCATCGCGCCGGGCGTGATCTGGCGCAAGTCGGTCGACCAGCCGCTGCAGACCGGCTACAAGTCCATCGACGCGATGATCCCGATCGGCCGCGGCCAGCGCGAGCTGATCATCGGCGACCGCCAGACCGGCAAGTCCGCGGTGGCGATCGACGCGATCATCAACCAGAAGGGCACGGGCGTTAAGTGCATCTACGTCGCGATCGGCCAGAAGGCCTCGACGATCGCCAACGTGGTGCGCAAGCTCGAGGACAACGGCGCGATGGCGCACACGATCATCGTGGCGGCCTCGGCGTCCGAGTCGGCGGCGATGCAGTACATCGCGCCCTACGCCGGCTGCACCATGGGCGAGTACTTCCGCGACCGCGGCGAGGACGCCCTGATCGTGTACGACGACCTCTCCAAGCAGGCCGTCGCCTACCGCCAGATCTCCCTGCTGCTGCGCCGTCCGCCGGGCCGCGAGGCCTACCCGGGCGACGTGTTCTACCTGCACTCGCGCCTGCTGGAGCGCGCCGCGCGCGTGTCCGAGGAGTACGTCGAGAAGTTCACCAACGGCGCCGTGAAGGGCCGGACCGGCTCGCTGACCGCGCTGCCGATCATCGAGACCCAGGCGGGCGACGTCTCGGCCTTCGTGCCGACCAACGTGATCTCGATCACCGACGGCCAGATCTTCCTCGAGACCGATCTGTTCAACGCCGGCATCCGTCCGGCGGTGAACGCCGGCATCTCGGTGTCGCGCGTGGGTGGCGCGGCGCAGACCAAGATCGTCAAGAAGCTCTCCGGCGGCATCAAGCTCTCGCTGGCGCAGTACCGCGAGCTGGCGGCGTTCGCGCAGTTCGCCTCCGACCTGGATGCGGCCACCCGCGCCCAGCTCGAGCGCGGCCAGCGCGTCACCGAGCTGATGAAGCAGAAGCAGTACGCGCCGATGACCATCGCGCAGATGGCGCTGTCGATCTACGCCGCCAACGAGGGCTACCTGGACGACGTGCCGGTCGCCAAGATCGGCGCGTTCGAGGAGGGCCTGCAGGCCCACTTCGCCAACACCCAGGGCGAGCTGATGGCGAAGATCGTCGAGACCGGCGACTGGAACGGTGACATCGAGGCGGCGTTCAAGAAGGGCATCGCCGAGTTCAAGCAGACCGGAAGCTGGTAACCCCTGGCCGGCGCGGCCTCGTGGCCGCGCCGCCGACGCGACGCTAAGACGGGAAACGACATGGCCGGTGGCCGCGAAATCAAGACCAAGATCAAGAGCGTGCAGAACACCCGCAAGGTGACGCGCGCGCTCGAGATGGTGTCCGCCTCCAAGATCCGGAAGGCGCAGGACCGCATGAAGGCCTCGCGGCCGTACGCGCGCCTGATGAAGCAGATGGTGGGCCACATCGCGCACGCGAATGCGGACTACACCCATCCCTTCATGGTCCAGCGCGACGAGGTCAAGCGGGTCGGCTACATCATCGTCTCCAGCGACCGTGGCCTGGCCGGCGGCCTCAACACCCAGCTGTTCCGCCGGGTGCTGGGCGACATCCGCGCCTGGCAGGAGAAGGGCGCCGAGGTCGACGTGGTGTGCATCGGGCAGAAGGCGCAGGCCTTCTTCCGCCGGCTCAAGGTCGAGATGGTGGCGTCGGTCACCCACCTCGGCGAGCAGCCCCAGGTCGAGGCCCTCATCGGCCTGATCAAGGTCATGCTGGACGGCTTCGAGGAGGGCCGGCACGACCGCGTGTTCCTCTGCTACAACGACTTCGTCAACACCATGACGCAGCGCCCGGCGATCGACCAGCTGCTGCCGCTGCCGGCGTCCGACGAGCTCGAGACCACGCACGACTGGGACTACATCTACGAACCCGACGCGGTGTCCGTCCTCAACGACGTGATGACCCGCTACGTGGAGTCGCTGGTGTACCAGGCGGTCCTGGAGAACCTCGCGTCCGAGCACGCCGCGCGCATGATCGCGATGAAGTCGGCCTCGGACAACGCGACCAAGCTGATCGAGAACCTGAACCTGGTCTACAACAAGGCCCGCCAGGCGGCGATCACGCAGGAGATCTCCGAGATCGTCGGCGGCGCCTCCGCGGTCTGAGTCGTACGCGAGTCCCTCGCAGGAGCCCGCGCGGTCGCGCGGGCGTTCGGAAACAAAGCACGGCGACGCGGTCGCCCGGAATTCAAGTTACTAGAGGGTTTTCAACATGAGCCAGGGCAAGATCGTTCAGATCATCGGCGCGGTCGTCGACGTCGAGTTCGAGCGCGGTGCGGTGCCGAAGGTGTACGACGCGCTGACCGTCGAGGGCACCGAGGTCACCCTCGAGGTGCAGCAGCAGCTGGGCGACGGCGTGGTCCGCGCGATCGCGCTGGGCTCGACCGACGGCCTCAAGCGCAACCTCGTCGCCAACAACACCGGGCGCGCCATCTCGGTGCCGGTCGGCAGCGCCACGCTGGGCCGCATCATGGACGTGCTCGGCCGCCCGATCGACGAGGTCGGCCCGATCGAGGCGAAGGAGCACTGGGAGATCCATCGCCAGGCCCCGAGCTACGAGGACCAGGCGGCCACCAACGAGCTGCTGGAGACCGGCATCAAGGTCATCGACCTGATGTGCCCGTTCGCCAAGGGCGGCAAGGTCGGCCTGTTCGGCGGCGCCGGCGTGGGCAAGACCGTCAACATGCTCGAGCTGATCAACAACATCGCGACGCAGCACTCGGGCCTGTCGGTGTTCGCCGGCGTGGGCGAGCGCACCCGCGAGGGCAACGACTTCTACCACGAGATGATCGAAGCCGGCGTCGTCAAGCTCGACGACAAGACCCAGTCCAAGGTGGCGATGGTCTACGGCCAGATGAACGAGCCGCCGGGCAACCGCCTGCGCGTCGCGCTGACCGGCCTGACCATGGCCGAGTACTTCCGCGACGAGAAGGACGCCTCGGGCAAGGGCCGCGACGTGCTGTTCTTCGTGGACAACATCTACCGCTACACCCTGGCGGGTACCGAGGTGTCGGCGCTGCTGGGCCGCATGCCGTCGGCGGTGGGTTACCAGCCGACCCTGGCCGAGGAGATGGGCGTTCTGCAGGAGCGCATCACCTCGACCAAGACCGGCTCGATCACCTCGATCCAGGCGGTGTACGTGCCTGCGGACGACCTGACCGACCCGTCGCCGGCGACCACCTTCGCCCACCTCGACGCGACCGTCGTGCTCTCGCGCAACATCGCCTCGCTCGGCATCTACCCGGCGGTCGATCCGCTGGATTCGACCAGCCGCCAGCTCGACCCGAACGTCATCGGCCACGACCACTACGACACCGCGCGCCGCGTGCAGGAGACCCTGCAGCGCTACCGCGAGCTCAAGGACATCATCGCGATCCTGGGCATGGACGAGCTGTCCGAGGAAGACCGCCAGATCGTGGCGCGCGCCCGCAAGATCGAGCGCTTCTTCTCGCAGCCCTTCCACGTCGCGGAAGTGTTCACCGGTGCGCCCGGCAAGTACGTGTCGCTGAAGGACACCATCCGCGGCTTCAAGATGATCCTCGATGGCGAGGTCGACCACCTGCCCGAGCAGGCCTTCTACATGGTCGGCGGCATCGAGGAAGCCATCGAGAAGGGCAAGAAGATGGCGGAGAAGGCGTAAGGCGGCCGCCAGGGAAGAGGGGACAGGGAACAGGAGCGGCCTGCAGCCAGGCCGCCTCGCGCCCGTCCGCTACGTCCCGTTCCCGGTTCCCCATTCCCCGTTCCCGCGTTTCCTTATCGAGGTAGCACCATGGCAACCACCATCCGCTGCGACATCGTCAGTGCCGAGGAGGAGATCTTCCGTGGCACCGTGTCGATGGTCGTGGCCACCGGCGAGCTCGGCGAACTCGGCATCGCGCCGCGGCATGCGCCGCTGATCACCCGCCTGAAGCCGGGCCAGGTCCGCGTGATCCTCGAGAATGGCGAGGAGCAGTTCTTCTACGTCTCCGGCGGCATCCTCGAGGTGCAGCCGCAGGTCGTGACCGTACTGGCGGACACCGCCGTGCGCGCCAAGGACCTGGACGAGAAGGCGGCCCTGGCCGCGAAGCAGGAAGCCGAGCGCGCGCTCGCAGGGCGCGGCGAGGCGCAGGAGATCGCCGAGGCGCAGGCCAAGCTGGCCGAGGCGGTCGCGCAGTTGCAGGCCCTCGAGCGCCTGCGCCGCAACCTGAAGCACTGACCCCGCTTCGACCGAAGTATCCCGACGATGCCGGCCTCGCGCCGGCATCGTCGTTTCAGGAGGCGGGACGCGAGCGTCGACGTGGCGGCTGTGGCCGATGCGATGGCGCGGCCGATCTTCCAGCCCGCGTCCGGGAGACGTGGCGCCAGCCCGGCCGAGCCGCCCCGACCGCGTGCGCCTGCGGCCCGGTGCTTCCCCGTCGTGCCCCGGGGACGTCCGCAGTGTCGCGCGGTGGTGTCCGCCTCAGCGGTAGATCCAGACGCGCGACACGGCGAAGCCGATCAGCGCCATGCCGCATTCCACCAGCGGCTTCGCCAGCCAGGCGTTGCGCAGGCCCAGCTCGCGCGCGACGAGCCCGATCAGCACAGTGCTGATCAGGGTGAGCACGATCCAGGCGACGACGAAGCGGCCGAGATGGCGCGGGCCGCAGCGCGAGCGGCCGTCCTCGGCGAAGGTGACCCGACCGTTGAGCCAGAAGCCGACCAGGGCGCCGGCGATGCGGCCGCCGACGTTGGCCATGACGACGGGCACGCCCGCTGCGCTCAATCCGACCAGCAAGGCCCAGTCGATCGCGAACTGCACGCCGCCGACGAGGAGATAGCTGCCGCCCTGGCGCGCCAGGGTCATCGACATGCCGGTCCTGCGTGGTCCTGTCCGGTGTGGTCCGAGGTCGCGTGCATGGAGGGAGAAGAGTCGGAAGGGGCGGGATGCTAGCAGGCCCCGTGCGGGCGGATGTCGGAGCGGCGTTAACGCGCCTGTCCGCGTCGGCTTTCGGATCAACGTGAAGATGCGGTGAGGAAACGTGATTGTCCTCACATTTCCTCTCGCCTTTAATGCCCGCCCGAATCGCCCAGGGGTGGCGCCGCACCGAACGGCGCCTTTCGTCTTGCCAGGAGAAACCGCCGACCGGCGGTCGTGAGGTCCGCCTCGCGACCGTCCGGGCCGGCGGCGTCGGCGCGCGCCTCCGTTCCGGCAAGCAGGCCCCGGGTCCGTAGACGAATCGAAGAAACAGGTGGCGGCATGAGCCAGGCAGACAGGCGGACCGGTGGTCCGATCACGAGGGTGGCACGTACGGCCGGAACGCGGATGCGCTGGCTGGGCGCGCTCTGCGCGCTGCTGTTCCTCGTCCACGGCACGGCGTATGCGCAGCTTGCCGAGCGCCACAGCTTCAACGTCCGCGGCGACGTCGAGATGATCGGCAACGCGCTGCTGACCTGCACCAGCTGCGATCAGTCGAACAGCGCGCTCAGCAACGGCTCCACCGTGCCGATGCGCTACGTCAACGTCGAGGGCGACTTGTTGCCTGCCGGCGTGCCGCAGAATTCGTCGACGGCCACGCTGAGCCTGCCCCCCGGTGCGACGGTCCTCTCCGCCGGCCTGTACTGGGGCGGTCGCGCGCCTGAGTCGAACGCCGACCGTGGCACCATCCATTTCAGGACGCCGCGCGGCGTCTACCGGCCGATGGTGGCCGCCGCCACCAACCTCCACACCTTCCCGAGCCAGGGCGATCCCGGGAGCCGCCCTTACACCGCCTACGTCGACGTGACCGACCTCGTCGCCGCCGCGGGTGCGGGCACCTACGCGGCCGGCGGTCTCACCTCGGACATCACCCAGAACGGCGGCAGCCTCGGCAACTACGGCGGCTGGGCGTTGATCGTGCTGTACGAGGACGCGGGCAAGCCCTATCGCCGCCTCATGGTCTTCGACGGCAACGCCGGCTACGTCAACGGCAGCAATCCGCAGTCGGTGACGGTGAGCGGCCTCCTGACGCCGGTGTCGGGCTCGTTCGATGCCTACATGGGCGCACTGGTGTGGGAAGGCGACGGCGGCATCAGCGGCGACCAGTTCAGCCTGACCGGGGCCGATGTGCTCAACCCCGGCGCGCTCTCCGACGCCCTGAGCCCCCTGAACAACTTCTGGAACAGCGGCATCACCCGCCTGGGCGAGCGCTTCACCGACAAGAACCCCGACTACGTCAACCAGTTCGCGGTCGACCTGAAGCTGGTCGACATCTCCAACACGCCCACGAACGCCGGCCGCCCCCGCCTCCGCAACGGGGCGAGCGGCGCGACCCTCACCTTCACCAGCAGCCAGGACGCCTACTTCCCGCACGCGCTGGTGTTCGTCACCGACATCTTCTTCCCCGACCTGGTCACCTCGCTGCGCAAGGAGGCGCGCCGCATGGACGGCACGCCGCTGGGCCCGGACAGCACGATCCGCCACGGCGAGGAGATCGAGTACGTCATCTCCTTCACCAACAGCGGGCAGGACGGCGCGACCCAGGTCACCGTGCTCGACCCGATTCCGGCGAACACCACCTACGTCCCGAACTCGTTGCATATCGTGAGCAATGCGCAGGACGGGTTCGTCGGCGAGCCCAGCGACGCGGTGGGCGACGACGTCGCCGAGTACGACGCAGCCGCGAACCGCGTGGTCTTCCGCGTGGGCACGGGCGCGGACGCGGTCCAGGGCGGGCGCCTGGGGCAGGGCGAAAGCGCGTCGATGACCTTCCGCGTGAGCGTGAACGCCGACGCGGCCATCGGCACGCCGATCCGCAACGACGCCAGCGTGCGCCACAACGCCGAGACCGTGCCGCTCGACTACGACGTCGAGGGCGGCGCGGAGACCAACGTCGTGGGACCGGTCCTGCCGGTGGCGGAAGACATCGACTTCTGCCCCGCCGACGGCAGCGTCTTCAACGTGGTCAACGGCGTCGGCATCTACCGCTACACCCCGGGCGCCGGCGCGGACGTGCGGGTCGGCAGCCTCGACTTCCCGGTGAGCGGCGACCTGAACGCGCTCATGGTGGACGCCAGCGGCCCGCGCAACCGGCTGCTGTTCCACGCCGCGGGCACCGGCATGGTGTGGGCCTACGACCCGACCCACCCGACCAGCCCGGGCTGGTACGAGACCGGCGCGGTGGTGAACGTCAACCTGCCGCGCGCCGGCATGACCCCGGATGGCGTGGGCTACATGATCACCTCGGTGACCGGCCCCACCGACGCGCCGACCGCGCAGATGTACCGGATCGAGCGGAGCGGGGACTACGGCTACGTCGTGGGTGCGCCGACCACCCTGCGCTACGACGTCAATCCGACCGACCGCGGCTCCGGCGACATCGCCTTCGACGACAAGGGCTACGGCTGGCTGGTCGCAGGCTCCGACCTCTACAAGATCGACGTGGACGCGGGCACCGCCACGCGCCAGCAGAGCTTCACCGGCGCACCCTCCGGCGCCAACTATGCCGGCGCGGCCTTCGGCGACGACGGCAGGCTGTACGTGGTGGTCAACGCCACCGGCGCGTACTACGCCATGGACCTGGCGAGCGGCACGATGGAGCTCGTGGCGACCTCGGTGGGCACCGGCGCCAACAACCGCGGCCGCGACCTCGCGTCCTGCAGCTTCCCGACCATCGAGCCCGCGCGCCTGCAGGTCGAGAAGGCCCTGGCGTCCATCACCCGCGCCGGGGCGGCCGTCCCGGCCACGGAGCCGGCGGCGCCCGGCGACGTGCTCGTCTACGACATCCACGTGCGCCACGTCGGCGGCAACCAGGCCGCGACCGTGTTCCCCGGCGACGTGACCGAGACCGTGCCGGCGAACACCTCGCGCACCGGCGCGACGGCCGACGACTTCGCCTGCACCGGCGCGGACTGCACGAACGCCGAGGCGCGCAACATCGCGTCGGGCCAGAGCGCCACGTTCCGGTTCTCGGTGCGGATCGACACCGACGTCCCGGCCTCGGTCGATCGGATCGACAACAGCGTGTCGGTCGCCGGCGTGGACTGCGGCGCGGCCGGCAGCGACTGCACCGAGACCACGCCGCTCGACGTCCGTCCCGGCCTGAGCTCCATCAAGACCCTGGTCGCGGTCGACGGAGCGGCGCCGACCGGCCCCGTCGCGCTGGGCGACGTGCTGACCTACAGCGTGGTCGCGACCAACACCGGCAACGTCGTGCTGCCGACCGTCGTCGTCGCCGATGCGCGCATCGTCCCGGGCTCGGAGACCTGCGCGGCACTGGCGCCGGGGGCGGAGTGCGTCCTGACCGGCACGTACACCGTCACCCAGGCCGACATCGACGCCGGCGTCGTGACCAACACGGCGACCATCACGACCCCGGACACGCCGCAGACGTGCCCCGCAGGGGCGACCGACGCGGCCTGCCGTCCGAGCTTCGACGTCTCCACGGAGGCGGCCGCGCCGGCGCTGACGGTCGTCAAGACCGCCGGCTCCCCCAGTGGCGACACGGCGGGCAGCACGGTGGGCTACCAGTTCGTGGTGACCAACACGGGCAACGTCACGCTGTCGGGCATCGCGATCGACGACGACCGCCTGGACGCGCCCGCCACCTGTGCGGCGACCACGCTGGCGCCGGGGGGCACCACGACGTGCACCGGCACGCACACCATCACCCAGGCGGAGATCGACGCGGGCGAGGTGCGCAACACCGCGACCGCGACCGGCATCGCGCCCGGCGGCGGCACGGTCGCCAGCCCGCCCGACGACGCGGACGTGGGCATCGATGCCGCGCCCGCCCTGAGCCTGGTCAAGACCGCCGGCACGCCGAGCGGCAACCGCGCGGGCAGCACGGTCGGCTACCAGTTCGTGGTGACCAACACGGGCAACGTCACGCTGTCGGGGATCGCGATCGACGACGACCGCCTGGACGCGCCCGCTACCTGTGCGGCGACCACGCTGGCGCCGGGGGGCACCACGACGTGCACCGGCACGCACACCATCACCCAGGCGGAGATCGACGCGGGCGAGGTGCGCAACACCGCGACCGCGACCGGCACCGCGCCCGGCGGCGGCACGGTCGCCAGCCCGCCGGACGACGCCGACGTCGCGATCGCGCGCAATCCGGCGCTGGCGACGGACAAGGCCCTCACGGCGAACGCCGACGAGGACGCCAGCGGCACGGTCACCCTGCACGACACCCTGACCTACACCGTCACCGCGACCAACACGGGGACCGTCACCCTCGCCAACGTCGAGGTCCGCGACGACCGCATCGTGCCGTCGAGCATCGTGTGCGCCAGCCTCGCGCCCGGCGCCGCCTGCACCCTGGTCGGCACCTACGTGGTGGCGCAGGCCGACGTGAACGCCGGCCAGGTCCTCAACACGGCCTCGATCGCCACGGACGAGCCGGGCGTCTGCGCCGCCGGCGGCACGTCGGCCGCCTGCAACCCGAGCCTGACCGTCGCCGTCATCCCCTACGAGATCGTGGCCACGGACGACGCGTTCGGCCCCGTGAACGGCGCCGACGGCGCGGCCGACGTCGGCAACCTGCTCGACAACGACACGCTCGATGGCGTGGCGGCGACGCCGGCGACCGTCTCGATCACGGTGGACACGCTGCCGGCCGGTGCACCGGGCATCGACGTCGATACCGCGACGGGCGTGGTCAGCGTCGCGCCGGGCACGCCGGCGGGGACCTACACCTTCGCGTACACGCTGTGCGAGGTGCTGAACCCGACCAACTGCGACACCGCGACGGTGACCGTGGTGGTCGAGGCCGCGGCCATCGTGGCGAACGACGACGCCTTCGGTCCGGTCAACGGCGCCGACGGCGCGACCGGCATCGGCAACCTGCTCGACAACGACACGCTCAACGGCGTGACGGCGGTGCCGGGGATGGTCTCGATCGCTCCCGACGCGCTGCCTGCGGGAATCGAGGTCGATGCCGCGACCGGCGCGGTGAGCGTCGCGCCGGGCACGCCGGCGGGGACCTACACCTTCGCGTACACGCTGTGCGAGGTGCTGAACCCGACCAACTGCGACACGGCGACGGTTCGCATAGGTGCAGTTCGAGAATGGTGGGAGGAGTCCGTGGACGCGAACAAGATCAAGTTAGTCACGATCACAGAAGACAGAAGCTGGCGCTCAAACTTCTAGAGAACGCCCCGGCATCTTCCGAGCTTGAGCTTTCTTGATGCTACGAGCGCTTCCGGAAATCCTCGAAATCGCTCTTGAAATGCTCGGCTTGTTCGATTGCCGCGGTATATGCGGAGCCTAGCGTACTAGGCTCCGCGTTTTCCGCACGCACTGCGAGACCCGCGACAACTCGCTCCCCCTCATATAGCTCCACCATCCATCCGGCGGCGGGAGCTGGCAGAGGATGGATCACGTAGTGCATGCGTGCCTCCATTAGCGCGAGCCGAAGCTATCCGTGCTCTGCGAAGCCTTGCGCTCCGAGTCCCGCTCCCGCTCCCTCTCCCGTTCCGCATTCCTGTCGCAGCCCGAGGACAAGCAGGGGAAAATGGTGCCCATCGGCTGCGGGTTTTGTGCGGATGCCGATGCAGCGACGCCGAGCAGCAGCATCGCGGTAAGGATCGTCTTGGTCATGATGGTTCCTCGATGCCGCGCTTGGCCCCCTGTGCGGGAGCGCCGAGGCGGCGGCTTGGCCCCGGCGCTGGTCAATCTTACAGGTCTATACCGAACCCAAGACCTGCGAAGCCGCGGAGCGCGCTGGCGAGAGGGGTGATTTAGGAGTTCACTCCAGCGGCCATCGCGGCCAGCGACGACAGCGCCTCGACGCCCCAGAACACGCCGGTGACCACGCCGGTCCTGGACAACGACACCCTCGACGGGCTGCCGCCGGCCGTGGACGCCGTCGACGTGACCGTCCTCGTCCAGCCGGCCAACGGGACCGTCGTCGTCGGCGACGACGGCACCGTCACCTATACCCCGGACCCCGGGTTCTCCGGCGAGGACGTCTACCAGTACCAGGTCTGCGAGACGCTCAATCCGGGCAACTGCGCCAGCGCCACCGTGACCGTCACGGTCCTGCCGAACCGGGTCGAGGCGATCGACGACACACCGGGAAGCGTGGGCCCCGGGGAGCCGCTGGACGTGGTCGTGGTCGGCAACGACACCTCCACCGGCGCGCCGCTGGACCCGCACTCCGTGCGCGTCTCGACGCCGCCGGCGAACGGCCAGGCGACCTGTACGGCCGGAACCTGCACCTACACGCCGCGCCCCGGATTCGTCGGCATCGACACCTTCGTGTACGAGGTCTGCGACACCTCCTGGCCGGTTGTGGTCTGCGACACCGCCACCGTGACCATCGACGTCGAGGGCGCGGCGACCCTGCGGCTGACCAAGACCGCCGGCGTGCGCGAGGTCCGGGTGGGCGACCTGGTCCGCTACACGCTGACCGTCGAGAACGTCGGCGAGGCCGACGTGACCGGCGCCAGCCTGCTGGACACGCCGCCGGCCGGTTTCAGCTACGTCGGGGGCTCGCTCGTTGCCGAGGACGGGCGCGCCTACGCCACGAGCGGCTACAACCCGATCCGCATCGACGGGCTGAGCCTCGCCGTCGGCGAGCGGACGACCCTGCATTACCTGCTGCGGGTCGGTGCGGGCGTGCGCAGCGGAACCCACGTCAACCAGGTGGAAGCCTTCGATGCCGCCGGGACGTCCCTGTCCAACGTCGCCACGGCGCAGGTGCGCTCGGCGGTCGATCCCCTGCTCGACGAATCCCTGGTCGTCGGCACGGTCTTCCACGACCGCGACGGCGACGGCTGGCAGGACTCGGCTGCGCTGAGCGGCGTGCACGTCCGTGGCGGCTTCGCGCCCGGCGCCTACGTCGCCGGCTCCACCACGCTCGACCGCGGCGACGGCCACCAGCCTGTCGCGGACGCCAGTGCGCCGCTGCTGCACGGCATCGCGCTGGGCCGCATCGCCGGACGGGGCTCGGAGGCCGACCGCAGCGGCGGGAACCGCGTGGTGATCCGGCAGCGTCTGCGCGAGCCCGCGTTCACCGACGACTTCGTCCTGACCAGCAGCCAGGGCATCACCCTGCGGATGGCGGCCGACGGCACCACGACGGTGGAAACCTCGGGCGAGGCCGCGCGCGGCCTCACCGCGGCCGAACCGGTGGTCGAGCGCCGCGTCTCGGCGGTCGCGGACGGCTACGTGGTCGACTACGTCATCGACAACCGCGGCATCGACGAGCGCGGCATCCCCGGCGTGCGCATCGCCACGGTCGAGGGACTGCTGGTCGAGACCGACCAGTACGGCCGCTACCACCTCACCGGCCTTTCGGGCGGCGTGCGGGCGAACGGCCGCAACCTCATCCTCAAGGTCGATCCCTCGACGCTGCCGCCGGGCACGGTGTTCACCACCGACAACCCGCAGCTGCGCCGGGTGACGCCCGGACTGCCCGTGCGCTTCGACTTCGGCGTGCAGATGCCGGCGACCGCCCTGGAGGGCGGAACGGAGCGCATCGAGCTCGAACTGGGCGAGGTGCTGTTCGCACCCGGCAGCGCCGTCCTCGAGCCGCGCTACCTGCCGGTGGTCGAGGCCATGGCCGCACGGATCGACGCCCATGCCGGCGGCGACGTGCTGATCCGCGCGGACGGGGAGAGCGAGGCGCTGGCCTTCGAGCGCGCCGCGGCGCTGCGGGACGCCCTGCGTGCAGCGGTGGACCCGGCGCATGCCGACGCGCTCACGGTGGCGCTGCGCGCCGAGACCGACGACCCCCAGACCCTCGTGGCCCTGCTCGGCGAGGGCGGGACTTTGCTGGGGACGGTGCTGTTCGAGACCGACAGCGCGGAGATCCATCCGGAGTTCGGGCCGCTGCTCGACCGCCTGGCCGCCTTCCTGGAGCGGCGCGGCGGCGGCACGGTGACGATCGCCGGACACACCGACGTGCGCGGATCGCACGCCTACAACGCCGCCCTCGGCCTGCGCCGCGCGCAGGCGGTCTTCGCGGCGCTGGAACAGCGACTGAGCCCCGGACTGCGCGCCGCCGTGCGCGTCGAGGCCAGCGCCGGGCCGGCCGCGGCCATCGGCACGACGCGCGAGCAAGGGGAGCGCGCACCATGAAGATGAAGCTTCTCGACTACACCCTGATCTGCCTGCTCGGCGGTGCGCTGCCGGCCGTGGCGCAGGCCCGGGCGCCCGAGGCGGCGCCGCCGGCCGCCATCGACTGCGACGCCGCTGCGTGCTCGGACGACGGCGAACTGCTGTTCCGCCTGCGCTCGCGCAGCTACGACGCACCGGTCACCCGCGGCACCGACGCGGGCTCGTCCGCGGAGGCGCTGCAGCCCGACCGGCGCGCCGAGGTCGCGTTCGCCGCGCCGGGCCGCGCGCACGCCAGCGGGACGTTCTCGATCCACCTGCCCGGTGGCGGCGTGATCTGGGCGACCGAGGACCCCACGCTGGGGCGCCCGGAGCTGGCGGTTTCCGCACCGACCCTGGTCGCCTACGACGGCCGTGCCGTGGTGGAGCCGGTCCGCTTCTTCGTCCGGGGCAACTACCCCGGCTTCGTCGAGCGCTACGAGATCGCGATCTACCGCGGCAGCGACGCAGACCTGGTCGATCCGCTGGCGGTGGTGCCGGTGCCCGTGGCGCCGGTCGCGCAGGCGGAGTGGGACGGCGCACTGCCCGCGCGCTACCGCCATCGCGTCGGCGACGCGCTGCGCTACGTCCTGCGCGCCTACGACGCACACGGGCGCATGGACGAGACCCACGCGCGCACCCTGCAACTGGTCCGTCCCGAGGACGCCCGCCGCAGCGCGACGCAACTGCGCGAGCGGACCGAGCGGCAACTGGGCACCGCGCTGGGTGCGGACGAGGCGCAGTCGCAGTCGATGCTCGACGCGGTGTTCGCCGGCAACGACCTGCGCCAGCACAACATCCCGATCCACGGCTCGCGGATCCGCATCCAGGGGCGCGACCTGCCGGAGGGCGCCACGCTCAGCATCAACGGCGAGCGCTATCCCGTCGACCTCGAGCGCAAGTTCGTCGCCGAGTACCTCGCGCCGGTCGGGGTGCATCGGTTCGACGTCGCGGTGGAGGACCGCGGCGGCAACGCCGTGCGCGAGACGCTCGACGTGGAGGTCACCGGGCGCTACTTCTTCGGCGTCGCCCTGGCCGACCTCACCGTCCACCAGAACCGCATCGGCGGCTCGGCGGCGCCGTTCGCGAACGACGCGCGAGCCGACGACGACATCCTGTCCGACGCGCGGCTGGCCTTCTATCTCAAGGCCAAGACCGGCGGGAAGTACCTGGTCACCGCGCAGGCGGACACCACCGAGCGCGCCACCGGCGACCTGTTCGACGGCTTCTTCCGCGCGGACCCGCAGGACGTGTTCCGCCGCCTCGACCCCGACCTGTACTACCCGGTCTACGGCGACGATTCGACCACCTGGCGCGACGTGGACACCATGGGCCGGCTCTACCTGCGCGTCGACTGGGACCAGAACCAGGCGCTGTGGGGCAACTTCGCCACCGGCCTGACCGGCACCGAATACGCGCAGTACGTGCGCTCGCTCTACGGTGCGGCGCTGGCCTGGCGCGCGCCGGCCAGCAACGCCTGGGGCGACCCGCGTACCAGCCTGCGCGTGTTCGCGTCCGAGGCGCAGTCGGCGCCGGGGCACAGCGAGTTCGTCGGCACCGGCGGCTCGCTGTACTACCTGCGGCACACCGACCTGCTGCCCGGTTCGGACCGCGTGGTGCTCGAGGTCCGCGACCGCACCACCGGCCGCGTGCAGAACCGCGTCGACCTGCTGCGCGGGGCCGACTACGAGATCGACGAACTCCAGGGCCGCATCATCCTGTCGCGCCCGCTGGCGCAGATCACCCGCGAGAACGTGCCGACCCTGACGCGCGACGTCCCGCTCGACGGCTACGAGCAGCGCCTGGTGGTGGACTACGAGTGGATCCCGACCGGCTTCGACGCCGACGAGATCACGGCGGGCCTGCGCGGCAAGCACTGGTTCGGCGATCACCTCGGGGTGGGCGCGACCTGGGTCGACGAGAACCGGGCGGGCGAGGACTACACCCTCATGAGCGCCGACGTCACCCTGCAGGCGGGACGCGGCACGTTCCTCAAGGTCGAGCACAGCCGGACCGAGGCCACCGGCGCGCCGGTGTTCTTCTCCGACAACGGCGGCCTGAGCTTCACCCGCCTCAATCCCGACGGGCCGCGCGAGGGCGAGGCGACCGCCGTCGAGGCGCGCGCGAACCTGCGCGAGCTCGGCCTGACCTCGCTCGACTGGACCGGCGCGGCGTGGTGGCGGCGGGTCGATGCCGGCTTCTCCATCGCGCGGCACGACACCGGCCTCGGGATCGAGGAGGTCGGCGCGGAGCTGGCGGGCCAGCTCACCCAGGACATCGACGTCCATGCGCGCTGGAGCCGCGCCGAACGCGGCGCGGACACCCTGACCCAGGCCCAGATCACGGGCGAGTGGCGCATCTCCCCCGACGCCGCCCTCGGCGCCGAGCTGCGCCGGGTGCAGGAGGGGCGTGCCGGCGGCGACGTGGCCGGCCTGCTGGGCGCGGTGAAGTACAGCCAGCGCGTCGGCGACGCGCTGGACCTGTACGGCATCGCCCAGGCCACCCTCGACGACGACGGCGACGCCTACCGCGACAACGATGCGCTCACCGCGGGCGCGCGCTACCTGTTCGGGGACCAGTCGAGCGTGGGCGCCGAGGTCACCGGCGGCGACCGCGGCGATGCGGCGCGGATCGATGCCGAATACCGCCTGCGTCCCGAGCAGACCCTGTACGCCGGCTACACCTATTCGACCGACCGTACCGCCTACGATCCGCTCTTCAATCCCGTCTCGCAGAACGGCTGGACGCTGGGCCAGCGCTGGCGCCTGTCCAACCAGGTCAACCTGTTCAACGAAAGCCAGTTCCTGAAGGCGCCGACGGAGTCCGGCCTCGCGCACACCTTCGGCATGGACTTCTATCCCGCCCAGGGCTGGAACACCGGCTTCACGCTGCAGTCGGGCGAACTCGTCAACGCCGCGGGCGGCGAGATCGACAGGCGCGCGATCAGCGTCGGCGGCGGGCGCACCTCCGCGCGCACCGACTGGCAGAGCCGCGTCGAGTGGCGGCGCGACACCGGCGCCGAGCGGCGCACCCAGTGGGTGACGACCAACCGCCTGGCGCACCGGGTCAACGAGAGCCTGCGCATCGCCGCGCGGCTGAACTATTCGAAGACCGAGGACGAGATCCTGGCCGCCGCCGGTGCCCGCTTCGTCGAAGGCAACCTGGGCTTCGCCTGGCGTCCGTGGGACAGCACCCGCTGGGCGCTGTTCGGTCGCTATACCTACCTCTACGACCTCGCCTCGTTCGGCCAGATCGGGGGCGCCACGGTCGACCAGCGCTCGCAGATCCTGTCCTTCGAGGGCGTGTACAGAGCGGGCCGGCACTGGGAGTTCGCCGGCAAGCTCGCGCGTCGGGAAGGCGAGGTCCGCTACGAGCGCGGGACCGGTCCGTGGTTCGACAGCGGCACCGACTTCGCCGCCGCGCAGGTGCGCTACGAGCTGCTCCAGCGTTGGCACGCGCTGGCGGAGTACCGCTGGCTGTCGGTGGACGATGGCGGCGAACGCGCCGGCTGGCTGGTCGGCGTGGACCGCGACATCGGGCGCAACTTCCGCATCGGTGCCGGCTACAACTTCACCGACTTCAGCGACGACCTGACGCGGTTCGACTACGACCATCGCGGCTGGTTCGTGAACTTCACCGGGCGCTACTGAGCGTGTCCCGCCAGCGTCCGCTGGGGCATCATCCCGCGGTCCGGCGGAGGCGACGGCAGCGCGAAGCACCCGCCGCGGGCGGAGACGGAGAGAGAGACGAGGACATGGCGGACAGGCACCCCGGAGGCGGGCATGCGGGGGAGACCGGGATTTCGCCCGAGCTGGCCCAGCTCTACATCGCGCTCGTGGAGGACGACGAGGAGCTGCGGGCGCTGATCGCGGCGAACCTGGCCGATCTCGGCCTGCAGGTGACGCCGCTGCACAGCGCGGAGGAGCTCGCCGTCCACCTCGAGACCTCGCCCTGCGACGTGGTGATCCTGGACGTGGGCCTGCCCGGCGAGGACGGGCTGTCCGTGGCACGCCGGCTGGCGGAGGAGTCCGACATCCGCATCGTCATGCTCACCGGCCGCAACGGGCCGGAGCACGTCGCGCGCGGGCTGCTCCAGGGCGCCGACCTCTACCTCACCAAGCCGGTGGACGAGGCGGTGCTCGTCGCCGGGCTGGAGAGCATCGCCCGGCGCATGCGCGGGCGGACGCGGCGGGCGCCGCCGGTGTGGGCGCTCGCCAGCGACGGCTGGACGCTGTGCGCGCCGGACGGCGCCACGCTCGCGCTGACCCGTCCCGAGCGCGTCGTGCTGCGGCGGCTGGTCGCCGCCTCGGGGTCGCCGGTGCCCAAGGACGCGCTCATCGGCGACCTCACCGACCGGCCCTGGGACTTCGATCCCCATCGGCTCGAGATGCTGGTGCATCGCCTGCGCACGCGCGTGCGGACCATGCTGGGGCGCGAGTGTCCCGTGCGTGCGGTGCGCGGCGTCGGCTACCTGTTCGATCCGGCGGGGTAGCCGGCCGCGGGGCCCGTGCGCTCTACAATGGCGGATTCTCCCGAATGGAGTCGCCATGCGCCCCGACCTGCACGTCGTGATCCTCGCCGCCGGCGCGGGGACCCGGATGAAGTCCGACCTGCCTAAGGTCCTGCAGCCCGTCGCCGGCCGGCCGATGCTGGCCCATGTGGTCGACGTCGCCGGCGCGCTCGGCCCGGTCGGCATCCACATCGTCTACGGCCACGGGGGCGACGCGGTGCGCGCCGCCTTCCCCGATCCGCGATTGGGCTGGGCGGAGCAGGCGCAGCGCCTCGGTACCGGCCATGCGCTGTTGCAGGCGCTGCCGGCGATCCCGGCCGGCGCGCGCGTGCTGGTGCTCTACGGCGACGTGCCGCTCATCCGCGAGGAGACCCTCGAGGCGCTGTGCGCGGTCGATGCGTCGCTGGCGATGCTGGTGGCCGAGGTGGACGACCCGACCGGCTACGGCCGCGTGGTGCTGGACGCGGCGGGGCGGGTCGAGGCGGTCGTCGAGCACAAGGACGCCAGCCCCGCGCAGCGCGCGATCCGCACCGTCAACACCGGCATCCTCGCCGGCGACGCGGACGCGCTGCGCCGCTGGCTCGGCGCCGTCGGCAACGACAATGCGCAGGGCGAGTACTACCTCACCGACGTGTTCGCCCTGGCCGCGGCCGAGGGGCGCCCGGCGGCCGCCGTCGCCAGCACCGACCCCGCCGAGACGCTGGGGGCCAACGACCCGTGGCAGCTGGCCGAGCTGGAGCGCCACTTCCAGCGACGCGCGGCGCGGGCCCTGTGCGCGGCCGGCGTGCGGCTGATCGATCCCGCCCGCTTCGACCAGCGCGGCACCGTGGTCGCAGGCCGCGACGTCGAGATCGACGTTGACGTCGTCCTCGAAGGGCATGTGGAGCTTGGCGACGGCGTCCGCATCGGGCCGTTCTGCCGGCTCAAGGACGTGCGCCTCGCCGCCGGCAGCGTGGTGCGCGCGCACTGCGACCTGGAGGGCGTGGCGACGGGCGGCGCGGTCACCGTCGGGCCGTTCGCCCGGCTGCGCCCCGGGACCGAGCTGGCCGCCGGCGTGCACATCGGCAATTTCGTCGAGACCAAGAACGCGCGGCTCGGCGAGGGCAGCAAGGCCAACCACCTGACCTACCTCGGCGATGCCGAGATCGGCGCCGCGGTGAACATCGGCGCGGGCACCATCACCTGCAACTACGACGGCGCCAACAAGTCCACCACACGGATCGGCGACGGCGCCTTCATCGGCTCCAACACCTCCCTGGTCGCGCCGGTCTCCATCGGCGCCGGCGCGACCACCGGGGCAGGCTCGGTCATCGTGAGCAACGTCCCCGACGGCAAGCTCGCCCTGGCGCGCGCGCGCCAGGCGGTGGTCGAGGGTTGGAAGCGGCCGGTCAAGGAACCGAAGCAGTCGCCCTGATGCGTCGGGCCGCGGCATCCGCGGTCGTGGCGGCTGCGTCGCTGGCGGTCGCGCCCGTCCATCCGGGCCTCAAGGCATGCGCGAGCGCCACCGCGGGCGGTGCAGGGGGCGTACGGGCCGGCGACGCCGGCATGCCCGGGGTCACCGGAGCGTCCGCCGCCAGAGCGTGATTCCCCCGATCGAGTCGACCGGCACGGCTCCGTCGGCCGCGAGGGCCTGCTGCAGGGCGGGCGAGGCGACCGCATCGGTGACGAGGATCCAGCGCACGTCGAGGTCGTCGAAGATCGCCTGCCACGAAGCGCCGCTCGTGTCCTGCTCCGCCGCTTCGCGTGCGGCCGCCAGCGCAGGTGCGTGCCCGGACATCAGCCGCCCCCGCCCGGCCAGCTCCGCGACATGCCCGCGCTGCGGGTCGGTGGCCAGGACGATGCCCGTGTCGCCTGCCGGCAGGCCGGCGACGAGACTGCGTTCGGCCACGTAGTGCGGCAGCACGGCCTCCGGCGCGCCCGGCGCGCGGATCGCGCGCTTCAGCGCGGCGGAATGATGCGTCCAGCCTGCATTGGCCTGGAACGCGAGGTTGACCGCGCACAGCAGGACGATCGCGCCGCCCCACAGTCGCGGACGCTCATGTCCGACCGCCTCGCGGCTGCCGCACAGCGCGGGAAGAAGCAGCAGCAGAAGGCCGGGAAACGCGTAACGGACGTACTGCATCGGCAGCATCGGCAGCAGCGCCGTCAGCAATGCCGCCAGTGCGAGGGCGCGCGTGGAGCGCCGGACGAGGGCGAGGCACCACGCTCCGGCGAGCCCGACCCACAGGAAGCCGATGCCGCCCGCCCAGGCCTCGAGGTACCGCTCGGTCTCGAAGGTGACCCGCCATGGCAGCGTGGGACCGAACCCTGCGTGCCAGCGCGCGTCCCCCATGTTCTCGAGCGGGTACAGCGGCGAGCGGAAGATCCCGTTGAACAGCGGGAACA
The DNA here is from genome assembly GCF_042654365.1 of Coralloluteibacterium thermophilum. NCBI lineage: Bacteria > Pseudomonadati > Pseudomonadota > Gammaproteobacteria > Lysobacterales > Lysobacteraceae > Coralloluteibacterium > Coralloluteibacterium thermophilum. The sequence goes on along the minus strand of NZ_JBHSGG010000035.1, from coordinate 24,139 downwards.
GCGGATTGCCGGTGTGCCACCACGCCTGCACATAGCTCGAGCCGGCGACGGCGACGAACGCCAGAACCAGTGCAGGCAGCGTGCGCACCACGCGCCGGCCGTCGAAGCCGAGCGCGAGGAGCGCGAGCGGCAGGGCGGCGATGGCGTGCATCGGCTTGAGTGCGGCCAGCGCGGCGAGAAGTACCGTCATCGCCATCAGGTGGCGGCCCTGGCGGTCGTGCAGCAGCAGGGCGACGAGGGCGAAGGTCACGGCCATCGCCGGCAGTTCGGTCTGCATGCCTGCCATCAGCCACACCAGCGGCGGGAAGCTCGCGAACAGTGCGACCACGGCCAGCCGCTCGATGGGGGCGGCGCCCAGGGCACGTGCGCACGCGCAGAGCGCGGCCGCGGCCCCGACGAGCCAGAAGCCGTTGACCGCGCCGCGCGCCTCGCGACCGCCCAGTACCCAGGCCAGCCCCTGCCCGACGTCCCCCATCCATGGCGCGAACGCCCATGCCCCATGCACAGGGTCCGCGAGGTAGCGCCCGTGCACGGCAAGCTGGGCCGGGAGGTTGAGGTGATAGGTCAGGTCGTCCATCTGCATGGTCGGCAGCCACGCGCCGGTGGACGCCAGGCCCAGCAGCAGCACTGCGGCCGCCAGTGCGCGCGGGGAATCCGCAGCGAGGCTGCGCCACGCAGCCCGTGCCTTCTGCAGCTCGCTGCGCAACGCGCCCATTCCCGCGACCAGGAGCACGCCGAGCACGCACCACCACACCACGGGCAGATGCACGCGCAGCGGCAGGACCCATCCGGTGAGTCCCGCGACGACGGCATAACCGCCGATCGCGGCGATCGCGATGCGCCCCGGCACGGCGTCGGGCGTCCAGCGCAACCCCAGTGCGAGCGAAGCGGCGGCGATGGACATGGCCGCAGCGAGCGGCAGCACGCCGACGAAAAGGGCGAGGGCGGCGCACCACACCAGTGCCAGCGCGGACGCCCAGCTCCAGCGGCGCCATCGCACCAGCGGCCATGCCAGTGCCAGCGACAGCAGGGCCAGCGCGAGCGCGAGCGCGAAGCGTTCCCACGGCAGTACGCGCCACATTCCGTGCGCCACCAGTCCGGCGATCACCAGGGCGGGACCTGCGAGCCAGGCGGAGAGAGTCCAGCGCGCGACGGCGCTCGCGTCGGTGCTCGCGTCGGTGCTCGCTTCGGTGCGGATCATGGTCGTCCCTGACTGTGGCGCTGCGGGTTGTCGGCGAACTGCCGGGGCATCCGATGCCATGACGGCTCTCCTCCTAGGCGGGCTTGGCGACCATCAGCCACACGATGCCCAGGACCGCGGCGAAGGCAGGCACGCCGCAGGCGAACCAGATGCGGTAGAGCCGGTCGTAGGCCGGCGGCAGTGGCGCGCCGGTCGCGGCCGCAATGCGCGCCAGGTCGCGCATGCGCAACTGGATCCAGACGACCGGCAGCCAGAACGCGCCGGTGACGACGTAGAGCAGCAGGCTCCAGCCCATCCATCCCCGGAACAGGTCGAAGCCGAGAAGGTGCGCCAGCCCGGCGCCGGTGAGTGGCTGCACGATCACCGCCGATGCGGTGAACAGCAGGTCGGCGATCACGACGACACCGGCGGTATGCGCGACGAGGGCGGCATCGCGGGTCCGGTGCGCCATCAGCATGAAGAAGGCGATTCCCGCGCCGGTCCCGAGCAGCACGGTCGCACCGATCACGTGCAGCGTCTTCAGCGCGAGGTAGAGCGTCTGCGGGTCCATTCAGCGCTCCTCGAGCAGCGCCAGTGCGGCGACCGCCGCGCAGCCGGCCGGAATCGTCTTCAGCAGCGGCCCGAGCGGATCGAGCCAGAGGTCCGGGCGCAGAAGGGTGGCGCCGACGAGATAGACCGCCGTGACCGCCAGCATGCCCAGCAGCGCGGCTCGGGCCGTGCGTCGCAGGCAGACCGCGGCGCCGAGCGTGATGTCGACCCAGGCGCCCGCCGCCACTGCGAGGGGTGCGAGCGCGGCGGGAAACGCGCTCGGCGCGAGCACCGCGACCGCATCGCTCCCGCGCCCGAGCGCGATCAGCCCGGACAGGATCCAGAACAGCGCCAGCGTCGCGAGCAGCAGCGGCTTCACGAAGTAGGCGCGGGCGAACCACCGCTCCTGGATCCCTGCGGGCCAGTGCGCGAGCATCTGGCCGAGACTTGCAGGCTGCAGCCCGAGCGACGCCGCGTGACCGGCATCGCCGCCGACACCCCGCCGAAGCTGTGCCAGCGCGGCGCTGCGCATCGCGCTGCGCCAGCCGAGCCAGGCGAGGCCGTCGCTGAGCCTGGCCGCGACCCGCGCCAGCCGCGGCGGAACGCGCACGTGCCGTGCGGGCGGAAGTCCCAGCCATGCGCGCAGGGCCGGCAGCAGTTCCGCGAGCGGCCATGCCTGCGCGTGCACGAGGTCGAGGCGCCGGCCCGGGGGCGCGCCGGGCTCGAGCGCCAGCGCGACCGCCGCCGCCACGTCCTCGACCGAGACGACCTGCACCGTACTGTCGCCATGCACGACCGGTACGACGCCGGGCAGCCCGGCGAGACCGCGCAGCAACCCGGTGCCGCCGTAGGCCGCGGGCGCGATCACAAGGCCCGGGCGCAGGATCGTCCAGTGGAGGGAGGAGACCGCGAGGGCCGCTTCGGCATCGGCCTTGGTCGCGACGAACGCCTCCGTGGTGCCGGGCTCCACGCCGACCGCGGAGATGTGGACGATCCGCCCGACGCCGGCTGCCTCGCATGCGGTCAGCAGGCGGCGCACGCCCTCGTCGTGCACGGCGCGGAGGTCGTCGCGGGGGCCGTCCTGCAGCGCGCCGACGCAGTTCACGACGGCATCGACGCCCCGCAGCATCGGCGCCCACTGCGCGACCTCGAGGCGCCCGAAGTCGGCCGCGACCCATTCCACCTCGGGCTGCCGCCGGCGCGCCATGGCGACGTCGCGACCGAGCCCCCGCACGGCATGCCCGTCGGCGAGAAGCCGTGCAGTGACGTAGGTGCCGATCAGGCCATAGGCCCCGGCGACGAGGACGCGCATTCCCGATCTCCCCAGGTCGAGGCGCGAAGGCTGGCGGTGGGGTGGGCGCGCGTCAAGCGCCCGTGTCCCTGCGGCCCGCCCGCACCGCCTCCGCCTGTCGGTGCGCTACGCCGCCTCGGATTGGGTCGCCGGGAGGGCGATGTGGATGGTGCTGCCCTTGCCGGGCGCGCTGTCCACCTCGATGCGGCCACCGGCGCGGGTGATCAGTTCGTGGGCCACCGTCAGGCCGAGGCCGGTGCCCTGGCCTTCGGGGCGAGTGGTGAAGAAGGCATCGAACACGTGCGCGCGTACATGGTCGTCCATGCCGTGGCCGTCGTCCTGCAGCGAGAGCCGCACTTCGTCGTCGCCGGAACGTGCCCGGATCCGGAACATGCCGCCCTGGGGCATGGCCTGGTCGGCGTTCGCCGCGATGTTGAGGACCAGCAGCTCGAACTCGGTGCGGTCGAAGCGGAGCGGCAGCGGCGCCGGCTCGATGTCCAGCTCGATCCGGACGCCCGGATCGAACAGTTGGCGCAGCATCGGTCGCATGGCGTCCAGCGCGTCGCCCGCATCGAAGACCTCCGCCTGCGACGCGCGCTGCCTGCTGAAGCTCAGCATCTTCAGGCTCACCGCCTCCGCGCGCCGCGTGGCGGTGTCGATGCCGTCCAGCGCCCTGCCGATCTCCTCCGGCGCGTCGAGGCGCCGCCGCGCACGGCCGGCATAGCCGCGGATCAGGCCGAGGAGATGGTTGAAGTCGTGGGCGAGGCCGCTGGCGAGGCGCCCGGCCGCCTCCACCTTCTGTGCGTGCATCAGTCGCTCCTGGACGCGTTCGCGCTCGGCGATCTCGTCGTGCAGGCGCGCGTTCGCCGTCGCGAGCTGGTCGCCGCGCCGGTTCGCGGCCTGCAGCGCCTCGCGCAGTGCGGTGACGCTGCGGTCCACGACGATCGCGACGAGCAGGAGGATCAGGCCGGCGATGACGCCGTCCACCACCAGGATCGGCAGCGGATCCGGGACGGCAGGATTGAGCGCGTCGGCGCGGATGCCCACCGCGAAGATCAGCAGCGTCCATGCGTACATGAGCCACAGCCCCCGACGGCTCACCATCAGCCCCGCCATGACCAGCCACACCGCGAGCAGTCCCTGCTCGTAGCGGTGGCTGTTGAAGCCGTTGACATAGGTGGCCAGTTGCGCCAGTGCGATGACCACCAGCAACTGCCGTACGGCCCATTGCACGCGGCCGCGGCGGATGAGGACGACGTTGAAGACGGCGAACGCGCTGACCGCGAGGCTGGTGAGCAGGCTCGTCGTCTCCCACGGCGCCCAGGGTCGGTCCACGGCCACGATCCGGTACAGCCAGAGCGGGGGCGGGAACACCGCCAGGATGAGCAGGATCGCCTGCAGGACGGGGGCGTTGCGCCGGTCGACCGGGTCGGTCGCGGGGACCCGGCGCAGCCAGGCGAGGGCGGCGTGGAGGGGGCGCGGTCGGCGGCGGTGCGCCTGCGCGGGGTGGGTCTGGTTCATCGTCACGGGGAAGTCCGGCTGCAGCGAGGGCACGGGAAGGGAGCGGCGTGTGCCCCCGCCGGTGGCGGGGAGTCCGCGTGCGTCCTTGCTACGCTTTCGTTCCCGCCTAGCGTGCCGTCTCCGGGGCCGGCAGCGCCAGTGTCACCGCCAGTCCCCCGCCGTGGCGGTTGGCGAGGGCGAGCCGCCCGCCGTGGGCTTCGGCGATCTCGCGCACCAGGGCCAGGCCGAGCCCGGTCCCGCCGCGCTTGGTCGAGTAGAAGGGCAGCAGGGCATTGGCGAGCACCGCCTCGCTCATGCCGCCGCCGCGGTCCGCGACCTCGATCGTCACCTGTGCAGGCAGGCGCCGGATGCGCAGGATCACCGCTTCGGCGGGCGAGCCGGACTCGTGCGCGTTGCGCAGCAGGTTGATCAGCGCCTGTTCCAGCTGGGCGGGATCGAAGTGCGCCGGCGCGGCGGGCAGCGGTCCGGCGACGTCGAACGCGATCTGGCTGCGCAGGCGTGCGACGAAGCGCGTCCAGTCCACGGCTTCCACCCGCGGCGCGGGCAGCTTGGCGAAGTGGGCGTAGCCGCGGATGAAGCCCTCGAGGTGGCGGGCGCGATCCTCGATGGTGCCGAAGGCCTCCTCGAGCCGCTCGTGGCGACCGCGGCGCACCAGTTCGGCCCCGGAGTGCGCGAGCGAGGCGATCGGCGCCAGCGAGTTGTTGAGTTCGTGGCTGATGACCCGGATGACCTTCTTCCAGGTGCGCACCTCCTGGCGGCGCAGCTCGGCGGTGAGGTGGCGCAGGAGGAACAGTTCGTGCGGCCGTCCGTTGAGCCGGAACAGGCGCCGCGACAGATGCCAGGTGTCCTCCTCGTCGTCCTCGCGCGGGACCGCGAACAGTCCGTCGCCGCCCTGCGCGATGGCGTCTCGCAGCGGCTGGGGGCCGGCGGCGAGCAGTGCGTCGAACGCGCGGCCTTCGAGCCGGCGCCCGTCGTTGAGCAGCTTGCGTGCGGCGAGGTTGGAATAGACCACGCGGCGGGCGCCGTCGCAGAGGACCATCGCCACCGGCGTGTTCTGGACCATGGTGTCGAGCAGCAGCTCGCGCTGCACGAGGGCCTGGCGCTGCTCGCGCAGGCGGTCGCCGAGCGCGTTGTGCGCCGCCACCAGCTCGGCCAGTTCGTCGTGCCGCCGCCAGTGCAGGCCGGAGGAGAAGTCGCCGTCGCGGTAGGCCTGCACGGTGCCCGCCATGGCGCGGAACAGCGCGAGCATGGGCGCGGTCCGCAGGCGGGCGACGAACAGCGCGAGCGGCGCGATCAGCAGCAGGGTGGCGCCGAGGCTGAGCGGCAGGCTGTGCAGCCAGCGGTCGAACAGCAGGGCGAGCAGCGCCGCGGCCATGGCGAGCAGGACGCCGGCGAGCGCATGGCCGCCGGCCAGCGAGCGCCGCAGGCCGCGCGACGCCGGCGCGGCGGCATCGGGAGCCGCCTCCCGGGTCATGGCCTCGGAATGCCGAGCCGCTCCATGCGGCGATACAGCGCCTGGCGGCTGAGGCCCAGCTCCCCGGCGGCCTGGGCGATCACGCCGCCGGCGCGCGCCAGAGCGGTCTCGATGGCCTCCCGGTCGGGCTCCGCCTCCTGCGCGACCGCGGGCGGCGCGGCGGCCGGCAGTCCGAGGTCGCCGGCGCCGATCTCCGCCCCCGGGGCCAGGAGCGCCGCGCGCTGCAGGGTGTTCTTGAGCTCGCGCACGTTGCCCGGCCACGCATGACGCCGCAGCGCGGCGAGCGCCCCTGCGGACAGGCTGCGCCCGGGCGGCAGGAAGTGCAGGGCCAGCGGCTCGATGTCGTCGGGACGTTCGGCCAGCGGCGGCAGCGCGATCTCGATGGTGTTGAGGCGGTAGTACAGGTCCTCGCGGAAGCGGCCGTCGCGGATCATCTGCGTCAGGTCCGCATTGGTCGCGCTCACGACCCGCACCCGGACCTGACGCTCGCGGTTGGCGCCGAGCCGTTCGAAGCGCCCGGTCTCCAGCACCCGCAGCAGCTTCATCTGCCCTGCGGGCGGGAGATTGCCGATCTCGTCGAGGAAGAGGGTGCCGCCGTCGGCGGCCTCGAACTTGCCCTCCCGAGCACGGGTGGCGCCGGTGTAGGCGCCCGCCTCGGCCCCGAACAGCTCCGCCTCGATCAGCTCGGAGGGAAGTGCGCCGCAGTTGAGCGTGACCCAGGGCCCGTCCTTCACCGCCGAGTTCGCCTGCACGATCTCGGCGATCTTCTCCTTGCCGGCGCCGTTGGGGCCGGTGACCAGCACCGGCACGTCGGCGCGGGCGACCTGGCAGGCCAGGGCCACCGCGCGCTCGGTGGCGGGATCGGCGAACACCAGGCCGCGCAGGTCGAAGCGCTCCGCCAGTTCCTGCCGGCGCCGGTGCTCGCCGCTGCGCCGGCGCCGCAGCTCGCGCCGGGATGCGCCCAGCTCCAGCAGGGTGGCGACCGTCGCCAGCAGGCGGCGGTCGTCCCAGGGCTTGGGCAGGTAGTCCGCGGCGCCGGCCTTGACCAGGTCGACTGCCGCCTCGAGGTGCGTCCACGCGGTCAGCAGGACCACCGGCAGGTCGGGGTGGCGCTGCCTGATCGCATGGAACAGGGCCACGCCCTCGGTGCCGGAGGTGGTGTCGGCGCTGAAGTTCATGTCCTGGATCACCAGGTCGATGCCGCCGCGCGCCAGCCGCGCCAGGCCGGCGTCCGGGCCGTCCGCCGCCTCCACCGCGATGGCGTGCAGCGAGAACAGCACGTCGAGTGCGGTGGCGATCGCGGGGTTGTCGTCGATGACGAGGAGGGTCGGCATGCGCGGACGGAGGCGGCTGCGGCGGAGGCGACTTTACGCGCTGCGGGTGGCGACCGCCGGCGGGACGCGCGCCGCGCGCCGTGCAGGACCCAGCACCGCGATCTGCCCGAGCACCCACAGGGCGATCGCGCCGGCGGGCAGGAAGGCCAGGGGCAGGCGCGGCAGTGCGTAGGTCTGCATCAGCCACAGGTTGATGCCATATGCCAGCAGCATGCCGAGGGCGATGCCGAGCGTGGCGAGCAGGAAATTCTCGGTCTGGAAGTAGCGCATGATCTGCCCCCGGGTCGCGCCCAGGGCGCGGCGGATGCCGATCTGGCGCGTCCGCTGCTGCACCCAGAAGCTGGCGAGGCCGACGATGCCGAGCGCCGTCACCACCAGCAGGGCGACGCAGACCGTGACGAGCAGCCAGGCCATGGCGCGGTCCTGGCGGTAGAAGTCGCTGCGCAGCGACTCGACCGTGTCCCGGTAGATCACCACGCGGCTGCTGTTGACCGCCTCGAGCGCGCGCACGGCGGCCTCCAGCACCTCGTCGCGGCGGTCCGGATCGGTCCGGATGAGATAGTAGGCGCCCTCGCTGTAGTTCATGCGCAGCGGGAAGATCAGGGTGTCCTCCGCGACCGTGCTGTCCCGCCGCGGGTTGGGGCGCAGCAGGCGGTCGACGACCCCCACCACCCGGATCGGCGCCTCCCCGAACGTGTAGATCGATCTGCCGAGTGCGGATTCGCCCGGGAACAGGCGCTCGGCGAGGGCGCGGCTGAGGATCGCCACCGGCGGGTACTGGCCCTCGTCGCCCGCACGCGCGCCCGCCATCTCGCGGTACTCGTCGGCGGCGAAGTCGCGTCCGGCGATCAGCTCGAGTCCCAGCGTTTCGAGGAAGCCCTCGCCGCCGTAGTAGGAGGCGCCGCTGGCGCTCGGCCGGTCCTGGTCCGGCTGCAGGTTGATGCTGGTGTTCCAGGTGGATTCCCCGAACGGCACCATCGGGCTGGTGGCGACGCTGCGGACGCCGGGAATCGCGCGCAGTGCCGCGAGGTCCTCGCGCGTGATCGCCTCCGCGTTCGCGTTGCGGCCGATGCCGGCGACCTGCACACGCACCAGTTCGCGTTCCGCGACGCCGCTCGGCCTGCGCATGGTGTCGAGGCGGTCGCCGATGAGGAAGAGCGCGTTGCAGACGATGGCGCAGGAGAGCGCGATCTCGACGACGATCAGGATGGCCGCGGTCTTGTGCCGGCGCAGCGTGGAGAGGATGGGAAGGATGTCCATGGCTTCGCGTTCCCTTACTGCGACTTGAGCTGGCGTGCCGGCGCCACCTGGCAGGCGCGCCAGGCCGGGACGAGACCGGCGAGGAGGCTGGCGACGAGCGCCAGCGCGAAGGTGAGCGCGAGCATGCCCGCGTCCATGTGCGCGAGCGCCGCGTAGTCCGCGGGCTGCTGGCGGACCGCCCACAGTCCCAGCAGGGCCAGCAGCAGACCCGCGAGGCCGCCGGCCAGGCCGAGGGTGCCCGCTTCGACCAGCAGCTGCACGAAGATGTCCCGCCGCGACGCGCCCAGGGCGCGGCGCACGCCGATCTCCGGCGCGCGCCGGAGGAACTTGGCGAGCAGCAGCCCGACCGTGTTGACCAGGCACACCAGCAGGAAGCCGCCGGCCAGCCACACCTGCAGGCGCACGTCGCCGGGCACGACCTGCTTGTAGTCCAGCCATTCGGTCACGTTGCGCAGGCGCACGTTGGTCGGCCGCTCGTAGCGTCCTGCGGCCCGCTGCTCCTCGGAGTAGTTCTCCAGGTACCGGCGGTACTCGGCGGCCCTGGCGGGCGTGTCGAGCTGGACCCAGTACTGCATCCAGACGCAGGGCGCCTCGGGGCCGGTATCGTTGCCTCCGGTGTCGCCCCAGCAGTCCATGTTGCCCGTACGTCCGAACGAGAGCGCACGCGAGGTCGAGAAGGGCAGGAACAGCAGCTCGGTCTCGTCGTAGGCGTCGCTTCCGGCGAGGTCGTAGAAGCGTGGCGCGGGACGCCAGTGGTCCAGCACGCCGATGATGCGGAACTCCGTCTCGTTCAGCCGCAACGGCCTGCCGACGGGATCCTGGTCGGCGAACAGCCGGGTCGCGAGTTCCTCGCTGATCACCACGACGCGGGCCTCGGCCTCGTCGTCCTGTGCGGTCCAGCCCCTGCCGGCGCGGAACGGCACGTCGAACATCGGGAAGAAGTCCGCGCTGGCGTAGCGGGTGCGGGCGTAGAACGGGGCGATGTCCGCGCGGTCGGGCTCGATCGCGACCCTGCCCGTCGTCATCAGCGCCTGGCGGTCGCCTCGCGCCTCGCGCAGCAGGCGCTCCGCGTCGTAGCGCGTCACCTGCTCGGTCGGCTCCTCGCCGGGGGTGTAGCCGCTCATCGGGTGCGGATCCAGCTGCACCCGGTAGCGCGTCTGGCTGTGTCCCGGCAGGGGGTCGCCGGAGAGGACATGGAAGACCGTCAGCGTGGTCATGCTGGCGCCGATGCCGAGGGCGATCGCCAGCACCATCAGTGCGGTCAGCACCCTGTTGCGGCGGAAGCTCCGCAGCGCCAGTTCGAAGTAGTAGGCGAGCATGGGCGGCTCCTAGCGCGTGGCCGCCGCGGGCGCCGTCGGGCGCACCAGCACGGGGCCGACGTGCAGGTCGCTCGCTTGCCCGTCGACGATGTGCACGTTGCGCTGGGCACGCGCGGCCAGCTCGGGATCGTGGGTGACCATGACGATGGTGGCGCCGTCGGCGTTGAGCCGCTCGAGCAGTTCCATCACCTCGCGGGCCATGTGCGAGTCGAGGTTGCCGGTCGGCTCGTCGGCCAGCAGCAGGCGCGGGCTGCCCGCCAGTGCGCGGGCGATCGCCACGCGCTGCTGCTGGCCGCCGGAGAGTTCGGCCGGGTAGTGCTTCATGCGCGAGCCCAGCCCGACCTGCGCCAGCGCCTGCTCGATGCGACGGCGCCGTTCGGCGGCGTCGAAGCCGCGGTAGCGCAGCGGGACGTCGACGTTGTCGAACAGGTTGAGGTCCGGGATCAGGTTGAAGCCCTGAAAGATGAAGCCGATCTTCTGGTTGCGCAGCTTCGAGCGCGCATCGTCGTCCAGCCCGCGCACCTCGATGCCGTCGAGCAGGTAGCTGCCGCTGGTGAAGTCCTCCAGCAGGCCGGCGATGTTGAGGAAGGTGGTCTTGCCGGCGCCGGAGGGGCCGGTGACGGCGACGAACTCGCCCTCGCGCACGTGCAGGTCGAGCTCGCGCAGCGCGTGCGTCTCGACGAGTTCGGTGCGGTAGACCTTGGTGACGGCCTGCATCTGCAGCATGGTGTGGCTCCGGGTGGATGCGTTCGGGAAGGAGAGCGGTCAGAGACCGGCGATGCGGATGCGCTCGGCCTGGGCGAAGGCGTCGGTGCCGGACACGACCACGCGTTCGCCTTCCTGGAGGCCTTCGAGAATCTCGACGGCATCCAGGCTGCTGGCGCCGGTCCGGATCGCGCGCCGCTCGGCGACCCCGTCCCGCATCACGTAGGCGACGGTGCCGCCGCCGGCCTCGAGGAAGGAGCCGCGCTCGACCATCAGCACGTCCGGACGCTCGTCGAGGACGATGCGCGCGGACAGCCGCTGGTTCTGGCGCAGCCCCTCGGGCACCTCGCCGACGAACTGCAGGCGGCTGACGACCTCGCCGTTGACCACCTCGGGCGAGACCGAGCGCACCTTGCCTTCGAACTGGCGGTTGCCGGAGCGGATCTGCGCGGGCATGCCGATGGCGAGGTCGCGCGCGAAGCTCTCCGGCACGCGGATCTCGAGCTCGAAGGCGGTGAGGTCCACCACGCTCAGCACGGCGGCGTTCGCGGCCACGTTCGAGAACTGGGGGATCATGATCTGGCCGACCTGCCCGTCCACCGGCGAGCGCAGGTTCAGCGCCTCGACCTGGCGCGCGAGTTCGTCGGCGAGCGCGCGCTGGCGTTCCAGTTCCAGGCGCTTGGCGCTCAGATCGAAACCCAGACCCTCGCCCTGCAGGGCGGCGTCCTGGCGCGCGTGCGCGAGCGCGATCTCGGCCTTGCGCAGCTCGTCTTCCGCCTTGAGCTTGTCGATCTCCGGCAGGGCGCCGAGCCGGTGCGCCTTCTCGATGCGCTGCAGCTCGCGCACCGCGGCCTGGTGGTCGATGGTGGCCTGGTCGACCAGCTTGCGCGCCTCCGCGCTGCCCTGGCGCACCTGGAGGGCGGCGCGACCCACCTCGGCCTCCAGCGCCGCTGCGGTCGCCTGCTCCTGGGCGAGGCGGCTCCGGAGTTCCGGGCTGTCGATCACCGCCAGCACCTGGCCGCGCTCCACGCGGTCGCCGGCGATGACCTTGAGGTCCACGGTGCCGCCGGCGACCGCATAGAGCGTGGGGCTGTTGGACGCGGTCAGCCGACCCTCGGCGCTGACGTCGCGCACCAGCGTGCCCCGGACCACCGGAGCGATCCGGATCCGGCTGCCGTCGACGGAGCCGGTGCCCGCGGACCAGCCCCGCGCGACGACGCCGGTCAGGGCGAGCAGGGCGAGGACGGCGCCCGCCGCCAGCAGCCAGCGCAGCGGCAGCCTGCGTCGGGGCGCATGGAGGGGGCGGTCCTGGGCGGAGGTGTCGGGGATCATGGGGCTTGGGGCTGGGGGCTTGGGGCTTGGGGCTTGGGGCTTGGGGCGTGGGGCTTGGGGCGTGGGGCGTGGGGCGTGGGGCGTGGGGCGTGGGGCGTGGGGCTGGAGCGGGAAGCGGGAAGCGGGAAGCGGGAAGCGGGAAGCGGGAAGCGGGAAGCGGGAAGCGGGAAGCGGGAAGCGGGAAGCGGGAAGCGGGAGGGCGCTGAGGTTCAAGCACCTTTCGTGCCATTCGTATGTGATTGTTTCCAAAGGGTTGATCTGGCTCGTTGCCTGTCCGCGGGGCGTCCGTCGGGGTGTCCGCGGGCGTGCCTGGGAGCGGACGGTGCGCGGGGGCGTAGAATCGGCTGCTTCATCCAGCGGAAACCCTCCATGTGCGGAATCGTCGGCATCAGTGCGCATCGTGACGTCGTCCAGAGCCTGATCTCGGGCCTCAAGTCGCTCGAATACCGCGGCTACGATTCGGCCGGCATCGCCGTGCTGACCGGCTCCGGCATCGAGCGGCTGCGGGCGAAGGGCAAGGTGCAGGCGCTGGAGGACCTCCACGCCGCATCCGGGATCGACGGCCACGTCGGCATCGCGCACACCCGGTGGGCCACCCACGGCGTCCCCAGCGAGGCGAACGCGCACCCGCACGTCTCCGGCCCGGTGTCGGTGGTCCACAACGGCATCATCGAGAACCACGCCGAGCTGCGCGCCGAGCTGCGCGAGGCCGGCTACGCGTTCAGCTCGCAGACCGACAGCGAGGTCATCGCCCACCTGATCGCGCATGCGCTGCGCGACCAGCCGGACCTGCTCGCCGCGGTGCGCAGCGTGCTGCCGCGCCTGCACGGGGCCTACTCCATCGCCGTCATGTCGAGCGACGAGCCCGGCGTGCTGGTCGGCGCGCGGCTGGGCTCGCCCCTGGTCGCGGGGCTCGGCGTCGGCGAGCAGTACCTGGCCTCCGACATCCATGCGCTGCTGCCCATGACCCGGCGCTTCATCTACCTCGCCGAGGGCGACGTGGTGCGCGCCACCCGGGACGAGGTCGCGGTGTTCGATCTCGACGGGCGTCCGGTCGAGCGCGAGGTGCGCGAATCGCATTTCTCCGCCGATGCCGTCGAGCGCGGGGAGTACCGCCACTACATGCTCAAGGAGATCCACGAGCAACCGCAGGCGCTGGCCGACACGCTGGAGGGCCGCATCAGCGGCGGGCGCGTGCTGACCCAGATCCTCGGCGTCGATGCCGATGCCCTGCTGGCGCAGACCGAGGCGGTGCACATCGTCGCCTGCGGCACCAGCTACCACGCCGGGCTGGTCGCGCGGTACTGGATCGAGTCGCTGGCAGGCATCCCCTGCACGGCCGAGATCGCCAGCGAGTACCGTTACCGCAACCCGGTCGTCCGCCCGGGCACCCTGTTCGTGAGCATCTCGCAGTCGGGAGAGACGGCCGACACCCTCGCCGCTCTCAAGCTCGCCAAGGCGCGTGGCTATCTCGCGCAGCTGGCGGTCTGCAACGTGCCGGAGTCCTCCATCGTGCGCGAGTCCAGCCTGGTGCTGATGACCCGCGCCGGCCCCGAGATCGGCGTGGCCTCGACCAAGGCCTTCACCACGCAGCTCGCGGCGCTGGGCCTGTTCGCGCTCGCCTTCGCCCATGCCAAGGGGCTGGACGAGGCGCGCTACCTCGACGGCGTCCGCCAGCTCGAACAGCTTCCGGGTCTCGTCGCCGAGACGCTGAAGCTCGACGCGGAGATCGAGGCGCTGGCCGCGGACTTCGCCGACAAGCAGCATGCGCTGTTCCTGGGCCGCGGCACCCACTGGCCGGTGGCGATGGAGGGCGCACTCAAGCTCAAGGAGATCTCCTACATCCACGCCGAGGCCTACGCCGCGGGCGAGCTCAAGCACGGCCCGCTCGCTCTGGTCGACGCGGACATGCCGGTCATTGCCGTCGCGCCCAACGACGCGCTGATCGACAAGCTGCTGTCCAACCTCGAGGAGGTGCGCACGCGTGGTGGCGAGCTCTACGTGTTCGCCGACCACGACGTCGGCAGTCGCGTCGACGACAGCCGCACCCTGGTCATGCCCGCGTGCGGAGAGATCGCCGCGCCGGTGGTCTCGACCATCCCGCTGCAGCTGCTGAGCTACCACGTGGCGGTGCTGCGCGGGACCGACGTGGACCAGCCGCGCAATCTCGCCAAGTCCGTGACGGTCGAGTGAGGCGGTCAGCCTGAACCGCGGCTGGCGGCGCCCGCGCCGGTTTACGCCGGCGCGACCGCCGCGCCGCTAGCGTCGGGATCACCCCATGCAGGAGTGATTCCGATGACCCTTCGACTTCTTCTTGGCGGCGTCCTCGGACTGGCCGTCACTTCCACCGCAGCCGCCCAGTCGAGCGAGTGGACCTACGACCACGAGAACGGCGTCCGCTGCCGCGACGTGGCGGTCCAGCGCGCGAGGCCCGTGCAGGACGAGAACCGCATCGCCGGCACCGCCATCGGCGCGGTCGCCGGCGGCCTGCTCGGCAACCAGGTCGGCGGCGGCAGCGGCCGCACGCTCGCCACCGCCGCGGGTGCGGTCGGCGGCGGCATCGCCGGCCGCAGGATCCAGGAAAACCGCCAGAACAACGCGACCGAGACCGTCTACGAGCGGCAGTGCGAGCGCATCCGCTGACGCGGTGGGCCGCACGCGCGTAACGTAGGTCCTGCCGTGCCACGCGGCGCGGCAGCGTTCACTTCCCAGCGGACAGAGGACGGACCATGCGAGCACTCTTCGTCGGCGGTACGGTCGACAATTCGGAACTCGATCTCGGCGTGCGGGACGACCCGCCGGTGCACTATCCCGAGAACACCGGCAGCGGCCAGTCGCGCTACCGCCTGCACTCGACCCACCGCCGCGACGGCAAGCTCCTGTATGCCGTGTACGCCGCGCCCGACCTCGCGGAGAGCGAGGTCGAGCGCGTGATCGACGAGCGCGACTACGCGCGCCGCTTCGGCGCCACCGGCTGACGGATCCAGCTTCCGGAACAGGAGAACGGCCCGCCGCGTGCGGGCCGTTTCGTGTGCGGGGACGGGCCACCGTCCCGACCACGCGCCGTCCGGGCGTCCGCGTCAGGGCCTCTCGTCGCGGCCCTGGCGGATGGGCTCGCCGCCCCCCTCGCGTTCCTCCAGCGACGTGGCAGGGCGGGTGCCCTCGGCTTCCGTCTGCCGGCTCTCCTCGCGCCGGGCCTGGGCCTCGCGCTCGCAGTCGCGCCGGGTGTCGGCGTCCTCCAGCGCGCGGCAGGCGGCCATCGCCGCGGCGTGGCGGTCGTCCTCGTTGGGCAGCGGGCCTTCCTGGGGAACGGCGCCGCCGGCGGGCGCAAGGTCCGAGCGCTGCGGGGCGTTCTGCTCCGGCTCGCGCGCCTCGTCGATGGCGTCGCCGAACGCGTTGCCGCGGTCGCGGTCGGCGCGCTGGAACTCGACCGAGTCGGGCGTGGGCTGGTCGTAGGGGTTCTTGTCGCAGGCGGCGAGTGCGAGGGCGATGCCGGTGGCGAGGACGCCGCTGCAGAGAGATTGGATGGTCATGCGGATGCTCCTGGGAAACCAGGCGATCCAGCCTGCCGGGCACGATGCGACGGCCGCGTGGGCGCGGCCTCAGCGCGAGGAGGTCTGCCGCGGCTCGCGACCGGCGCGGGCGTGCGCCCGCTGCGCGCGCGCCTTGGCGCCCGCGGCTTCGCTCGGGGCGTCGGCGTCGGCAAGGCGCACCAGGCGCGCGTCGAAGCGCTGCAGGATGTCGTCGAGCAGCTCCGCCTTGGCCAGCGTGCGGCGGTTCGCGTCGCCGCTGCGGCCGCCCTTGTCGCCGGTGCGCGCCTGGCTCGCCAGCCGCTGCCGCTGGTAGAGATCGCGCTGCTTGTCCCGCGCGCTGCGGGCGCGCCGCAGCAATGCGGTCAGGCTGCGCGCATCGTGCCGGCAGATCGTCTGGCGGCGGCTGGCGTCGAACAGCTCCATCTCCCCGCTGTCGAGCAGGCGCTGCGCTTCGCGTCGGGTGATCGGCATGGGGCATCTCCTTCGTCGTGGATCGCCTCATGGTGGACGCAGGCGCGCGCCGTGGCCGTGAAGTTCCGCGGCAGGGCGCCGCTCACGCCGTCCCGTCGGCGTCCCGCACCAGGGCGGGGCGGACCTCGCTCACGCGCCAGCCGGCACCGTCGCGTTCGAAGCGGCGGTAGCGTTCGAGCGGGCCGCCGTAGACGTGCAGGCTCAGCGCCGGACGGTCGAAGAACGCGTTGTGGCAGGCGTGGGCGTAGCCGGGATCGTCGAACAGCCGCGCCGCGCCGCGCGGCAGCCGGACCGACGGACGTCGCTCCAGGTGCAGGCCCTCGGCCCCCGTGGCGCCGGCCTGCACCGCGTACTCGTCGACGACGAGCATGCCGTCGAGGACCAGCTCGATGCCCCAGAGGCGGTCGTGGTCGTGGACGGGCGTGCCGTATCCCGGCGGCCACCAGATCAGCAGGGCCTCGGCGTGCGGCAGGCGCGCGAGGAGGAAGCGGCGGTAGCCGTCGCCGTCGGCGAAGGCGCGGTCGTCGGCGCGGGGCGTGTCGGGCTGCCGCGCCACGTCGCGCAGCGCCTCCGCCAGTTCCCGCAGGGACCGGCCATCCTCGAGCGGCACGGCGGGCAGGCGGGCGATCGCGGCATCGCGCCACGCCGGGGACGCGGGTGCAGGTGTCGCGTTCATGCGGCACTCCTCCGGGCGACGCGCCCAGTCGAGCACGCGACGGGTCAGGGGCGCGTCACGTCCGCCCGGGGGCGGCGCGACCCGGGGCATCGCCGCCCCCGCCTTCCCGCGGGGTGGCGTTCCGCCACGCCGCGGGTCAGAACGCGGGCAGGACCGCGCCCGAGTACGTCTCGTCGATGAAGCGGCGCACGGTCTCGCTGTTGAGCGCGCGCGCGAGCGCCTGCACGCGCGGGTCGTCGCGGTTGTCGCTGCGCGCCACCAGGTAGTTCACGTAGGGCGAGTCGCGCCCCTCGATGACCAGCGCGTCGCGCATCGGGTCCAGGCCGGCATCCAGCGCGTAGTTGGTGTTGATCAGGGCGAGGTCCACCTGCGGCAGCACCCGCGGAAGCATCGCGGCGTCGAGCTCGCGGAAACGGAGGTTCTTCGGATTGGCGGTGATGTCGCGCAGCGTGGCCAGCGCGTTCTCCGGGTCCGCGAGCTGGATGACGCCGGCGCTGTGCAGCAGGATCAGCGCGCGGCTGTTGTTGGACGGATCGTTGGGGATCACCACGTCCGCGCCCTCGGGCACCTCCTCCAGCGTGCGGAAGCGCCGCGAGTACGCGCCGAAGGGCTCGATGTGCACGCCGGTCACCGTCACCAGGTCGGCGCCGCGGTCGCGCTTGTAGGCCTCCAGATAGGGTTCGGTCTGGAAGTAGTTGGCGTCCAGGCGGCGCTGCGCGACCTGGTCGTTGGGCTGCACGTAGTCGTTGAACACGCGCACTTCGAGCGTGATGCCTTCCTCGGCCAGCAGCGGCCGGACCACCTCGAGGATCTCGGCGTGGGGCACGGCCGTGGCGGCGACGCGCAGGGGGCCGTCGGCGTCGGCGCCGTCTCCGCCGGAACAGGCGGCCAGGCCGAGCACGGACAGCCCGAGGGCGAGCAGCAGGGGGCGGAAGCGCATGGGGTTACCTCGCGGCCGGATGACGGGCGGCGATTCTCGCAGAGGCGCCGTCGCCGTGCCGCCGACGGATGGGACGCTGCGTGGCGCCCGGCGCTACCGGCGGCTGAACCGGGCGACCAGGCGGTCGCCGACGAACTGCAGCACCTGCACCAGGACCAGCAGCAGGACCACGGTGACCACCGCCACGTCGGTGCGCGAGCGCAGGTAGCCGTCGCGGTAGGCGAGGTCGCCCAGGCCGCCGGAGCCGATCGCGCCGCCCATGGCGGTGAAGCCGATCAGGGCGATGGCGGTCACCGTCGCGCCGGCGATCAGCCCCGGCAGCGCCTCGGGCAGGAGCACCCGCAGCACCAGCTGGCGCGTGGTCGCGCCCATCGCCAGGGTGGCCTCGATGACGCCGCGGTCGACCTCGCGCAGGGCGGTCTCGACCAGGCGCGCGTAGAACGGCGCGGCGCCGATGACCAGGGGCAGGATCGCGCCGCGCACGCCGAGGGACGTGCCCATCACCGCCAGGGTGAGCGGGATCAGCGCGATCATGAGGATGATGAAGGGAGCCGAGCGCAGCAGGTTCACGACGAGCGCGAGCACGCCGTACAGCGCGGGCCGCGGGTGCAGCTGGCGCGGTGCCCACAGGTAGAGCAGCACGCCCAGCGGCAGGCCGATGGCGAGCGTGAGCGGCAGCGAGCCGCCGAGCATCAGCAGGGTGTCGATGCTCGCCGTGCCGATCTCGCGCCACTTGCCGGCGTCCAGGTTCGGGAACAGCGCGTTCACTGCAGTTCCTCCACGTGCACGCCGGCGGCGGCGAAGCTGGCCCGGGCCGCGGCGATGTCGCCGCCGGTGACCGCGATCGTCAGTTGGCCGTAGGGCGTGTCGCGGATGCGGTCGATGCGTCCGGCGAGGATGTTGTAGTCGACCCCCGTCTCGCGGGCGATGCGGCCGAGCAGCGGCGCATAGGTGTCGTCGCCCAGGAAGGTCAGGCGCAGCGTCTGCCCGCCCGCCGCAGCCACGCCGGCGCGCAGGGCCTGCTCGTCGATGTGCTCCGCTTCCGCCACGAAGCGGCGGGTGGTCGGGTGCCGCGGGTGCAGGAACACCTCGGTGACCGGCCCGCTCTCGACCAGGTGCCCGGCGTCCAGCACCGCGACGCGGTCGCAGACGCGGCGGATCACGTCCATCTCGTGGGTGATGAGGACGATGGTGAGCCCCAGCTCGCGGTTGATGTCCGAGAGCAGGGCCAGCACCGAGGCGGTGGTCTGCGGGTCGAGGGCGCTGGTGGCCTCGTCGCAGAGCAGGATCTTCGGGCCCGTCGCCAGCGCGCGCGCAATGCCCACGCGCTGCTTCTGGCCGCCGGAGAGCTGGCGCGGGTACTTGTCCGCGTGCGCCTCCAGCCCGACCCGCGCGAGCAGCTCGGCGACGCGGGCGCGGATCTCTGCGCGCGGGCGGCCGGCGAGTTCCAGCGGGAAGCCGACGTTGCCCGCCACCGTCTTCGACGACAGCAGGTTGAAGTGCTGGAAGATCATGCCGACCCGGCGCCGCAGCGCGCGGAGCGCGTCGGGGGCGAGCCCGGCCAGTTCGATGCCGTCGACGCTCAGGCTGCCGCCGCTCGGCGTCTCCAGCCCGTTCAGCAGCCGCAGCAGCGTAGACTTGCCCGCGCCGGAATGGCCGATGATGCCGAACACCTCGCCCTCGCCGATCGTCAGATCGAGCGGGTGCAGGGCGACGACGGAGCGGCCTTCGACGGGGTAGGCCTTGTGGATCTGCCTGAGCTCGATCACGCGCGGGCGGTGCTGCCAAAGCGGCGCGCAAGCCTAGCAGGCTCCGCGGCGCGCCGCGCATGTGCAGCGGCAACAGAGCGTGCCCCGCGCGCTTGTCCACGAAACCTGTGGATAACCCCTTGGACAACCATGTGCGCAGGCGTCGCAAGTGCCTGATCCGGGCGGCGCGGCGACGGATTGGTCACGCCGTGCGCACTGCCGGCGGCCTCCGCCTCTTCGACAGCTTCCGGCGGCAGATGCCTGAAAAGTCAAGGGTTTGACGAGGTCCCGCAGGTGTGGCTGGCGGTGCGGGTCGTGCTTCCCGCGGCCCGGCCGGCGACGGCGCGCGCGCCGGCCGGGGGCGGAAGGCGGTTCGTCCGGTGTCCACAGAAGTTGTGGATAACTGTTTGGACAATGGTGTGGGAAGGTGCGGCAAGTGGTTGATGTCGCGGCCGATCTTCATGAGCTGTTTATTTCTTGAGCAGCCGCCGCGCAGAGCCGCCGCTCAGAGCACGCCGAACAGCAGCAACAGCAGGATGAGGCCGCCGGGCACGCCCAGGAACCAGAGCAGGAGACCTTTCTTCATGGGTGTTCTCCGTCGTTGTGTGGGTGCCCGGAGCGTGCCCGGTCCGCCGCCTTCGCCGGGTGACCGTCGCGGCAGCGCGACGTGAGCGGTTCAGCGGCGGCGCGGAGCGGGCCCGCCACTGCGCGCGGCGACGGCGCGCACGACCTTCTGGGCGACCCAGACGAACAGGATGCGGCGAAGAAAGCGGAACATGGTGGTCTCCTGGTGGCGATGCGCGGGCGCGCGCGTGGGGCGGATTGTTCCCACGGCCCGTGCAGCGGCCGCGTGACCGCGTCGTGGACGGCCCATGAGCGCTGTCAGGCGAAGACCCGCGCGATCTCCTCCGGCGCCAGGACGCGCCACTCGCCCGGGCCCAGCGCAGGATCGAGCGGCAGCGCGCCGACGGCGCTGCGGTGCAGAGTCACCACCCGGTTGCCGGTGGCGGCGAACATGCGGCGGACCTGGTGGTAGCGTCCCTCGGTGACGGTCAGGCGCGCCCGGCGTGGGCCGAGGACCTCGAGGCCGGCAGGCGCGAGCGGGCTGTCCTCCGATTCCAGGACGAGGGTGCCGCTGGCGAACAGGGCGCCCTCGTCGCCGCGCAGGTCCTCCGCCAGCGTGGCCTCGTACACCTTGGGCACGTGCGCGCGCGGGCTGATGATGCGGTGGAGCAGGGTGCCGTCGTCGGTGAACAGCAGCAGCCCCGAGGTGTCGCGGTCCAGCCGGCCCACGCTCGACAGGGCCGGCGTGCGCAGCCGGAAGCGCGGCGGCAGCAGCCCGTAGACCAGGCGCCCGGCGTCGCGGGTGGAACAGGTGGTGCCGACCGGCTTGTGCATCATCAGCACCACGCCCGGCGCCGGGTCGAGCGGCTCCCCGTCGAGCCGCACCTCGGCGTGCGGCACGCGCGCGTCCTCGTCGAGCGGGCGGCCGGCGGCATCGGTGATGCGTCCCTCGCGGAACAGCGCCTTCACCTCCCTGCGGCTGCCGTAGCCGAGGTTGGCGACGTGACGGAGCAGCTTCACCGGCGCACCCCGCGCGCCCGGAAGACCTTGAAGCCGCCCTCGCCGGCGAGCACCGCCACGTCGGCGAACCGGCCGTCGAGCGTCGCCTCGTAGGGCAGGTGGCGATTGGCCACCAGGTACAGGTTGCCGTGGTCGGCGAGGGCGTCCGCCGCGCGCTCGATGAAGGCGCGCCCCAGCCCGGGGTCGTCGGCCCGGTCGCGGTGGAAGGGCGGATTGCTGACGATGGCGTCGTAGCGGTCGACGAGGCCCCGGGTGACGTCGTGCCAGTGCAGGGCCACCGCGCAGCGCGCGCCATCGAGGTTGCGGCGCGCCGCCTCGAGCGCGCGCGCCTCCGCCTCGTAGAGGTCGAGCCGGACGATGCCGGGACAGCGCGCCAGCAGCTCGGCCGCCAGGTAGCCCCAGCCGGCGCCGAGGTCTGCGACGCGCCCCTGCAGGTCCGCGGGCAGGTGCGCCGCGAGCAGGGCCGAGGCCGGGTCGATGCGGTCCCACGCGAACAGGCCGGGGCGACTGACGTAGCGGCCGTCGAGAATGGGGCGCAGCGCGTCGAGCGCCAGCCAGTCCCGCAGCAGGGCGGATTCGTCCGGCGCGTCCAGCGGCGGCGTCCAGAACACCCGGCAGTGCGACTTGGACAGGCTGCCGCCGAGCCCGGCCAGCGCGGCGAGGTCCTTCTCGCCCGAGCGGGCGCCTTCGTCGTTCGCCATGGCCGCGATCACCCGTCCGCCCGGCGCGCAGGCGCGGACCGCCCGTGCCAGCACGGCGCGGGCCTCGTCGCGCTGGCGCGGCGGAAGGGCGAGCACGTGGTCGTAGCGCGCGTCCGGCGCGGGCTCCGCCACCGTGAAGCCGGCCTGCTCCAGGGCCGCGGCGAGCGGCCTGAAGGTCTGCGCACAGTGCCAGCCCGCCCCGCGCCAGCGCTGCAGCCCCACCGCCTCGCGCGCGCGCAGGAACAGCACCCGCTCGCCCTGGCGCGGCGCGGGCGCGGCGCCCTGGTCGATGGCATGGAACAGGGCGTCGGGCGCGCGGTGGTCGGCGGTCACGGAAGGGGCGGGCGATGCGGGGCCGACGATTCTACGTGCCGGCGTCCGGTCGCCCGGCCTCCTCCGGCACGGCGGCCGGGCGGACGCCGGCGAGCCGGTCGCGCAGCACGCGCAGGCGCGCCTTCACCGTGGCTGTGTGCGCCGGACCCATCCGCAGCAGGGCCTTGTGCCCGACGGAGCGCCCTTCCAGCGCCGGATCGGCGAACGCGTAGCCGTTGCCGGTATCGCGCAGCACGATCGGCCCGGCGACTTCGGGCGCCTCCAGCAGGTGGTCGATCACTGCGACCATGCGGTCGTTGAAATGCCGGTCGCGGTAGCCGAGCTCGCGGTAGGCCTGCTGCAGCTGCGGATAGGCGCGCACGTACAGCGCGACCAGCCGGTCCGGGTCGGCGGCCTCGAAGGCGCGCACATAGGGCGTGTAGCGGGCGGCGTTGTCCTCGGCCAGCAGCAGGCGGACGCCGTCGTCGCCCGTGGCATCCGCCTCGCTCTCGATCGCCAGCGTGCCCGGCACGCGGCGGACCGGCATGATCTGGGGCGCGAGCCTGGCGTTGGGCAGGTTGTCCACCGTCGCCACGAAGCGGCCAGCGAGGTGCTCCCGCACGAGCAGGCCGAACGCCTCGCCCGGCACCAGTCCGCGCAGCGCGTCCAGCAGCCCCGCGTCGCCGTCCAGCGGGGGCGCCACGGCATCCGCCTCGGCCTCCGGCACCGCGACGCTCTCGATCGGGTGGCGCGGAGACGGGTCCGGCATCGGCTCCTGCATCGTGCCCCCTGGCGGCGGGGCGGGCGGGCTGCGCTCCTGGGTCTGCCACCACCACAGTCCGGCCGTGCCCGCGATCACCAGTAGGGTCAGGATCCAGGGCAGGGCGGATGCGCGACGTGCGGGCATGGGATCTCCTCGGGATGCGTCGGTCTCCGGTGGGACACCGGTGCAGCGGCTTCGTTCAATGCATTTCGCATCGTCTTTGCGGGACGCCGGCTAGGTTCGGGAACTCCCTCGAACAGGAGCCGAGCCGATGCTGGAGAACCTGCCGCGCACGCTCGGGCACGTCCTCCGCGACGTGCGCCCGGGCCTCGAAGCCATCGTCCTCAACGGCGAGGCGACCGCGGACGCGACGTCCACCATCGAGGTCGCCAGCACCGCCTTCGCCCACGGCGACCCGA
Source organism: Coralloluteibacterium thermophilum (assembly GCF_042654365.1). Taxonomy (NCBI): domain Bacteria; kingdom Pseudomonadati; phylum Pseudomonadota; class Gammaproteobacteria; order Lysobacterales; family Lysobacteraceae; genus Coralloluteibacterium; species Coralloluteibacterium thermophilum. The sequence continues at coordinate 1,027 of NZ_JBHSGG010000035.1, read as the reverse complement.
TCCCCGTGCGCTTCACCGCCGACGGTCCCGGACACTCGCCGCCGCTGCGCTGGAACGGCGTGCCGGAGGAGGCCGCGGCCGTGGTCCTGCTGGTGGAGGACGCCGACAGCATCACGCCCCAGCCGCTGGTGCATGCGGTGGTCTGGAACCTCCCGGGCGAGGACGGCAGCCTGCCGGAAGGCGCGCTCGACGCCGACGCCGAGCCGCCGGCCGCGGTCGGCCGCAACTCCTACTTCGCCCACGCCTGGCTGCCGCCCGACCCGCCGCCCGGCCACGGCATCCATCGCTACGTCTTCCAGGTCTTCGCCCTGCGCGAGGCGCCCCCGATCGAACGCAGCGACGACGCCCCCGGCCGCAGCCGCCTGCTCGAGGTCCTGCCCGGCAACGTCATCGCCTGCGGAGGAATGATCGGCACCTACGAGCGTGGCTCGGACACCCCGGCGCTGGTGGGCGGCGGCACCGCGCTGGCGTAGCGGGGGAGCTGAGGAGTGAGTGAAGAGAAGTGAGAAACGAGGGCGGGCCCCGTCGCAGGCTCCTCTCGGTCTCACGCCTGATCTGTCGCTTCTCCCCCAAAAGCGCCCCCTCCCCAACCCTCCCCCGCTGTCCGCGGGGGAGGGGGCTATGCGGCTTCGTCTGCACGCTCGGCTTCATGGGAGAGGGAACCTCCGCGCCGCGCGCCTCGCTCCTTCCCCCGCCTGCGGGGGAAGGCCGGGATGGGGGTAAGCGCGGAACGCGCTGCTTGAGAAGTGAGTGGAGAGAAGTGAGAAACGAGGGCCGGCCGCTGCACGCTCCTCTCGTTTCTCACTCCTGATCTGTCACTCCTTTCCCGAAGCGCCCCCTCCCCAACCCTCCCCCGCTGTCCGCGGGGGAGGGGGCTGTGCGGCTTCGTCTGCATGCTCGGCTTCATGGGAGAGGGAACCTCCACGCCCGCGCGAGCGGCTCCTTCCCCCGCCTGCGGGGGAAGGCTGGGGTTCTACCCCGAAATCACGGACGGTTGTAAAAGGGCTGAGAACTTCTGGTCTTGCCT